>PBWZ01000007.1 GCA_002727435.1 Chloroflexota bacterium | reverse complement strand
TTCTGGGTACTTGGCAACTTGATAGATTGAAATGGAAAGAAGATTTAATCAAAGAATTTAATAACTTAGTTGAAGAAAAACCACTTTCTTTATCTATGGGAAATATGAAATATCGAAACATGGAAGAGTTTACAAAAATTATTACAAATGGCACAGTAGATAGGTCAAAAAAAATATTTTTTCCTGCCAAAACATATAATGGAAAAAATGGTTTTTTTATTGCTAGTTTACTAACTGATAATCATAATAATCAGTACCTTATTGATGAAGGCTGGTTTGAGTATAGTCAGTTTGATTACTTTAAAAATAATACAGATATTATTTCATCTGAGATCTTGGGATATTTAAGATATCCTACTGAAAAAAAAATGTTTACTCCAAACAACTCTCCAGAAACGAATGAATGGTACTATTATGATTTAAATGAAATTCAAAATTATTTTAAAACTGAGATAAATCAAAAATTTTTTATTAAAAATATGACAAATTATGGTGAAGATTTTTTATTACCATCAACAACCAAACATAATTTTTCAAATAATCATTTACAATATGCCATAACATGGTTTTTAATGAGTTTTTCCATTTTTGTTATTTTTATTATTTTTTTAATAAGAAGGTATAGATGAAAGCTTATAAAAAACTCAAAGAAATATTTAGAGAAGCCTCATTAAGTTCAGATATTGCAGGAATTTTACACTGGGATATGTCCACAATGATGCCTGATAATTCTAGAAACCATAGAGCTGAGCAACTTTCTTATCTATCTAAATTAAGTCATGATAAAGTTTCTTCAAACCAAGTAAGAGATTTAATATTTGAAGCAAAAAATGATGATTTGAATAATAATGATCTACATAATTTAAGGGAAATAGAGAGAGAGCACAAATTAGCTTCTTCTATTCCATCTGATCTTGTTCAAAAAATATCTCGAACTTCTGCAAAATGTGAAGGAGAATGGCAGGAAGCAAGAAAAAATTCTAATTTTAATTTAATAAAAAAAAGTTTGGGTGAATTAATTAAACTTTCAAAAGAGGAAGCAAATATATTAGGAAAGGTATTCGATGTATCTCCTTATGAAGCACTAGTTAATAAATTTGAACCAGGATCGAATATAAAATTAATTACAAATGTGTTTGATGATCTACAACAGTTTCTTACACCTTTAATTGATACTATAATTGAAAAACAAAGGTACCAGAAAATTTTACCAATAAAAAACAAAATTAGTGAAAATCTTCAGAAAGATATTGCTGAACACATTATGAAAATAATTGGGTTTGATTTTAAACGTGGAAGACTTGATAAAAGTGTTCATCCATTCTGTGGAGGTTCTACAAATGATGTTAGAATAACTACAAGATATAATGAAGATAATCCATTTTCATCTTTGGATGGGGTTATGCACGAAACAGGACATGCTTTGTATGAATTAAATCTTCCTGATAAATGGAATTATCAACCGGTTGGAAAAGCAAGAGGAATGGCTATGCATGAAAGTCAGTCCCTTATGATTGAGATGCAAATTACAAGATCACAAGCTTTTAAAAAATTTCTCTCAAAATTATTAAAAAATAAGTTTAATATTTTTGATAATGCTTTTGAATCAGAGAATTTATATTTACTTGGAACTAGAGTTGAGAAATCATTTATTCGTGTTGAATCTGATGAAGTAACATATCCTTTGCATATTATTCTTCGATTTAATCTTGAAAGAAAAATTTTTAATAATGAAATCAATGTGAACGATATACCTGATGCTTGGAATGAAGAATATAAAAGATTATTTGATAAAAAAGTTNATAACAANACNNATGGATGTTTACAAGATNTTCATTGGNATGCNGGCTTATTTGGTTATTTTCCTACATATTCATTAGGTGCNCTTACTGCTGCACAATTTGCCAGTCAATTAAGANTTGATCAACCAGANTTAGATTCAAATATTNAAAAAGGTAATTTTGATGAATTAATTAAATGGTTAAAAANAAATATTCATGAAAAAGCNAGCTTTTTTAGTACAAATGAANTTTTANAACAGGTTACAAACTCAAGTTTAAATGCTAAATATTTCAAAAATTATATAAACAATCGATATCTTTAAATGAAATATTTAAGTACAAGAGATCANTCTCTTAANAAATCATTCAANGAAATTCTTTATCAAGGTCTTTCTAAGGATGGAGGNTTATATTTACCAGTTGAATGGCCAACTATNGATATTGAAAACTTGCAAAACAAATCNTATGAAGATGTAGCTTTAGAAATAATTTTTCCATTTNTAAAAGAAAATTTTTCTAAAAAAGATTTACAAAATATTTTAAANGAGAGTTATGCAAACTTTAGACATAAAAAAAGAGCACCAGTAAAANAANTAGAAANCAATAAATATATTTTAGAACTAATNTATGGNCCAACATATGCNTTTAANGATTANGCATTACAATTTTTAGGTAAACTTTTTTCAAANAGTTTATNTAAAAACCCNNAAAAAATAACNGTATTAGGAGCAACATCTGGAGATACNGGTTCAGCAGCTATTCANGCTTTTAAAACAAATCAAGANATTAATGTGTTNATATTNCANCCACANAAAAAAGTGTCTNCNATGCAACAAAAACAAATGACNACNGTTAATGAAGAGTAANATTTTTAATTTGGCNATNGATGGTAATTTTGATGATTGTCAAAAGATTGTTAAGGAATTATTTGTTGATGATGATATTCAAAATAAAACTTCTCTAACAGCTATTAATTCAATTAACTGGGCAAGATTAATAGCGCAAGTCGTGTATTATTTTTGGAGTCACTTACAAATAAAAAACAAAGACATTAATTTTATTGTACCTTCAGGAAATTTTGGAAATATATTTTCAGCTTATGTTGCAAAACAAATGGGCCTTCCAATTAAACGACTACATGTTGCAACAAATANAAATGATATTTTAAAATCNATTATNACAAATGGTCAAATGACCAAAAAAATTGTATCACAAACATANAGTCCAAGTATGGATATACAAATATCAAGTAATTTTGAAAGACAGATGTTTGAAAGCTTTGATAGAGACAGTGATAAAGTAAATAATGTTTTCAATGAATTTTATAAAACTGGTAATTATCTTTTTAGTCCAGACATNATTAATAATTTTAAAAAAATTTATGATGCATCTAGTATCAATGATGAAGAAACCTTAGAAACAATTTTTAAAATATTTGAAAAGTATAATTACATATCAGATCCTCACACAGCTACTGGNTTGAAGTTGCTCATGGATAAAAATGACGACGAGACTTGGGTTTCGCTTGCCTGTGCCCACCCAGCTAAATTTAATTCAGCGGTAAAAAAAGCCATCAACAAAGAAGCAGATATACCAATAGAATTAAACAACCTCTTTGATAAAAAAGAAAAGATGACTATATTACCTAATAATACNGATAAAGTTAAAAATTANTTACTAGAAAATATTTGATATGCACAAAATAACAGAATTAGATAATGGATTAAGAATAGTTACTCAAAACATGCCTGGCCTTGAAACCGTTTCAATGGGAATTTGGAATTATGTTGGTGGCAGAGACGAGACAAAAGAAATTAACGGTGTCGCTCATCTTCTAGAACATATGGCNTTTAAGGGAACAAAAACTAAAAATGCTTTGCAAATTGCGGAAACTATTGAAAATGTTGGAGGTGATATAAACGCATANACTTCCAAAGAAATTACTGCATANTATGTTAAGTTATTAGCTGANGACTTACCNTATGGAATAGACATATTAACAGACATACTTCAGAACTCAACNTTTGCTGAGGAGGAACTNAATAGAGAAAGAGGTGTGATTATTCAGGAGATAGGTATGTATCTTGATACACCAGATGATATGATNTTTGATTATTGGCAGGAAAAAGCATATCCNAATCAACCTATGGGTCGCTCAATTTTAGGTAAAACNGATATTATTAAAAATATTTCTAGAGAAGAAGTTAAATCATTTATGATGAANCATTATAACCCTAAGAAAATGATAATTAGNGCTGCAGGAAAGATTAATCATGATAAATTTGTTGAATCTATAAGCAAAGCNTGTACCAATCTACCATCTGGATTAGTAAATTCCAGAGANAAAGCTGATTATAAATCAGGTGAATATAGAGAAGATAAAAAACTAGAACAGATTCACTTACTTTTAGGTTTTGAAGGTGTAGATTATCATCATGATGATTATTATTCTCTATTAGTATATTCCTCACTCTTGGGNGGCGGTATGTCATCAAGGTTGTTTCAAGAGATTAGAGAAAAAAGAGGATTGGTATATGGGATTTCATCTTTTAGNTCATCTTATTCTGATACAGGTGTATTTGGAATCTATTGTGGTACAGGAGAAAATCAAATNCAAGAATTAATACCAGTATTNTGTGATGAATTAAATAATAGTCCAAATTCAATNAATGAAAAAGAAATCAATAGAGGTAAAGCTCAATTGAAAGCAAGTTTAATGATGGGTCGTGAAAGTGCATTTAGACGTTGTGAAAGTGCTGCAAGACAACTATTAGTCTTTAACCGTATTATTGAGCCGTCTGAAACTATTAAAAATATTGACTTAGTTTCTAAAGAATCAGTTCAAAGTATAGCAAAAAAAATAGTTTCAGGACCTATTACAATTTCTAGTATTGGACCTTTATCAAAACTTGAAAATTTAGATAAAATTCAAAATCGACTTAACTAAAATAAGTCTAAATNAATNTAGTTGAACTTCTATAAATAGTTACTTACTATTNTTTNAANAATATAATGTTTTATCAACCAAAAAAAAATCCNTTTTCGATTGACCCTTATAAATCATTAATATTTCCAAGACCTATTGGGTGGATTTCATCTATTGATAAAAAAGGTATTGTTAATTTAGCTCCGTATTCTTATTTTAATGCTATAGCAGATGAACCCCCACAGATAATGTTTGTTGCTGGAGCATCTGATAGGTCTTCTCAAAAAAAAGACACTTTAACCAACATTATGGCAACAAAAGAATTTGTGGTTAATTTTGCAACATCAGCAACACGAAATCAAATGAATCTCTCTTCAAAAGACATTCATAAAGATGATGATGAATTCGTTTTGACAAAATTAAAAAAACGTAAGTCAAGATTGGTTAAAGTTCCCTCTGTCGCTAATAGTCCTGTAAATTTAGAATGTAAGTTACTAAAATCTATAAAATTAAAATCTAGTTCAAGAAAATTTTCTACAATGGTAATGGGTGAAGTGATTGGTATTTATATTAAAGATAGCTTTATAGTAAAAGGAAGAGTTAATAGTGCAGCGATGCGTTATGTTGCAAGAATGGGTTATTCTGAATATACAACGATCAGCTCAAAATTTAAATTGAAAAGGCCTNAATAAAAATCCATTAATTTTNTCTAAAAGAGATAGTTNNAGTTAAAAGTTTATAAAAAATATTTTTTATTATTTAATATTTATAGTTTCTTTTATTAAATGAGAAAGTTCATTATTTTCTGACGATAAATTCATTGAAATTTCAANAGATTGACCTTCCTTAAGGCTGCCATCAGCAATGCTTTTTCTNATAAATTTNTCAATTTCACGTTGAGAGGTAATACCNACTTTTTTTAAAAATTTTCTAANNTCAATATTTAAATTATCTTCATCCATNTTAATAATTATAAATTATTTTGTTAGATTCCATCAATAGTGATATATTNAAATATATGAATTCTTATTCTTTTAAGACTTCTTTTGGATGGATAACAATCAAATCTAGTGGTTCAAAAATCATATNAGTCAAATTTGGTAAGATAAGAAACTATAGAAGTTCAAAATTTTTAATTTATGTCTCAAAACAGATAAAATTATATACTTTAGGAAAGTTAAAAAAAATTAATGTTTCATACAGNTTATCTGGATCTGACTTACAAAATAAAATTTGGAAAGANTTATCNAAAATAAAATTTGGAACTACAGTATCGTATGGATATATTGCAAAAAAGTTGAAAACATCTCCTCGNTATGTTGGAAATGTTTGTGGACAAAATAATTTGTTATTAATTATACCTTGCCATAGAGTAGTAAGAGCTGATGGTTCACTNGGGGGATTTTCAGGTTTAGGGGGTGTTAAACTTAAGAAAAAATTAATTAATCTAGAAGCTAATGTCTAAAAATATATTAATATTGCAACATATTCCAATTGAGACACCTGGATACTTACTTGATTTAATGAAATTAGACAAATTTAACTTAACAGTTGTTGAATTAGATCAGGGTGAAAAAATACCTAATAACCTATCATCTTTTGATGCTATGCTTTGNATGGGTGGGCCAATGGATACATGGATGGAGAAAGAATTTCCNTGGTTAATTGAAGAAAAAAATAGAATTAAAGAATATGTAATTAATTTAAAAAAACCATATTTAGGTTTTTGTCTTGGTTGTCAATTGCTTGGCGAAGTTTTGGGGGGAAAAGTTATTAAATCAAATCCACCTGAAATTGGAATACTTGATATAAATATGAATAAGGAAAGAATATTAGATAATTTATTTTATGAATATCCGGAAAAAATTAAAGCTCTTCAGTGGCATTCTTATGAAGTTGTAGATTTAGAAAAAAACAAAGATATTACAGTTTTAGCTTCATCTTACTCAACAAAGTATCAAATATTTAAGTACATGGATCATGCATATGGTATCCAATTTCATATTGAAATTAAAAATGATACTGTTAATCAATGGTCTTGTGTTCCAGAGTATGAAAAAGCTTTAGAAGAAAGTTTAGGCAAAGGTGCATTGAATAAATTTGATCAAAATGCCAAAAAATATATGAAATCTATGAATGNTAG
The DNA here is from genome assembly GCA_002727435.1 of Chloroflexota bacterium. Classification (GTDB taxonomy): domain Bacteria; phylum Chloroflexota; class Dehalococcoidia; order Lucifugimonadales; family Lucifugimonadaceae. The sequence continues at coordinate 3,484 of PBWZ01000007.1, read as the reverse complement.
TGCAGAGATTCTTTATAAAAATTTTAAGAAAATTTTATAAAATATATATATTATCAAAATTTGACATTAAATATTAGGAAAAATTACCCAATTTCTTGCATTTTTTAAATATGCAATTTTTGCATACTAGTTTTTACGATTCAAATCTTAATAAAAATTAATATTAATCTATATGAATANTCACGTTCATCATTCTTTGAATGACGGAAGTAGGCGAAAGCTGAAGGAACGCATGCAAAGTTATAAAATCGTTCAACTTGTTTGTTCAAGTCGGAAGTANGGTTAACCTGAAGGAACGCGGATCTTATTAATTAATTTCCATAGCTACGCATGAAAAGTAACACATGACTCNTTGTGAGACATGTACTGTGAAATTTATAATGGAGGATTAATGTTTAAAAAATCTATATATTTCATTAGCATTATAACTGTCTTCATACTCTTTAGCTCATATGCAAGAGCAGAGGTAGATGGTGAAGTGCAATACATTTTAAATACATTCTTATTTCTTGTATCTGGATTCTTAGTCATGTGGATGGCAGCAGGATTTGCAATGCTTGAATCAGGACTTGTTACATCAAAAAGTGTAGCAACGATAGCCGCAAAGAATATTGGTTTATATTCAATTGCAGGAATAATGTTTTGGTTAGTTGGATACAATATGGCTTACGGTATNCCTGCAGGTGGTTTTATTGGATCTCCAATNCCATGGAGTGATGGTAGTGCTGTCGATACAGGTTATTCTGATGGTTCTGANTGGTTCTTTCAGATGGTATTTTGTGCAACAACATGTTCAATTGTATCTGGAACACTAGCTGAAAGAATAAAAATTTGGCCTTTCTTCATATTTTGTGCATTATTAACTGGTTTCATATATCCAATTGAAATGGGTTGGCAGTGGGGTGGAGGATATCTAGCAGAAGCTGGCTTCTCTGATTTTGCTGGATCAACTCTTGTACATAGCGCAGGTGCAGCAGCAGCATTAGCTGGTGCAATTCTTTTAGGGCCTAGATTAGGAAGATTTACCGACAGTGGTGAAGCAACTCCTATGGCGCCATTTGCTAATTCATCCATTCCTCTAGCTACTCTTGGGGTATTTATTTTATGGCTTGGATGGTTTGGATTTAATGGTGGATCACAATTAGCAATGGGTACCTTTGATGATGTTACAGCAGTAGCAACAATTTATATTAATACTAATTTAGCAGCTGGTGCAGGTGTAATGGCATGTGCAGCAATTTCAAGGTTAGTAACAGGTAAAACAGATGTTGTAATGATGCTTAACGGTGCATTAGGTGGTCTGGTAGCAATAACTGCAGAGCCTTTGGCTCCATCACCTATACTCGCTATAATTATTGGTGCAGTAGGAGGACTAATTGTTTTCTATGGTACTAGATTATTAATTTCTCTAAAGATTGATGACGTTGTTGGCGCAATTCCTGTCCATGGTTTTGCAGGAATTTTTGGAACATTAGTAGTTCCAATTTCTAATAGTGCTGCAAGTTTCGGAGCTCAACTTTATGNTGTAATAGCAATTAATATTTTCGTTTTTGTTGTATCATTTATTATTTGGTACATCATGAAGATGCTTTTTGGTATTAGAATTAGCGAAGAAGCTGAAAAACTTGGAACAGATAAATCTGAAGTAGGTGTAATGGCCTACAGTATTCGAGACTAATAAGAGTTTAGTGATTAGCAACCTAACTCCTTATAGTTGGTCACTAATTATTGGGGGGGGNNCCCCCCCAATTGAGTAAGAGATTTTATGACTGAAAATGAAATAGTAAGAGAAAAAAAAAGAAATATATATTCAAGTTTTTTTTCAGATAATTATNCATACAAATTTTTTTTTAAATCAATTTTACATCATGTCATTTCACTTGAAGTTTATGAAAATAATGATCGTGATGGTATCTCCTTTGAAACTATTTGTTCTAATGTACCTAAATCAATTGGTTCAAGATCNTCAATTCAGTCAATTTTGAATGAAGCNCTTTACCAAAATCTTTTTAAAAAATACCAAAGTAAAAAAGATAAAAGAATNAAAAACTATTTTTTAGTAAATGAATTTGCAATTATGATGAATGATTGGCTAAAAAAAGAACATTCTTTTTTTACTAAATCAAATGGAATTGANAAAAACTAATTTTATAAATAAATTTTTAGACCACTAATTGATACTTTTTAATATACTGTTATAGATATCACATGTATTACTTTAAATAATTAAACTAACAAATTAAAAAATTGGATTTAAGTCATGAAAACAGTATTTATTATTAAAGGAAAAAAAAATTTACTAAAGTATGAAAGAAAAATGCCTGAAAAGGAAGTTATTAAAATGAAATCTTTTGTAACCAAAAATGGTATTAAATTGACTAAAACATCAAAATTCAAAATCAAAAAAATAATTGATAAGGATACTGAGAGAATTTTTGAAATTGATCTTTGATTAAGAGCTTCCTGAAAATTGAGATAGTTTATTTGGATCTACACCTAACAGATNATATGCATCATTCCATTTATTACTTACACTTTCATCAAAGATAAATTTACTATCTGTTCTAAGTGTCATCCAGCTATTAGAAATAAGTTCACTTTCAATTTGTCCAGGTCCCCAGCCTGCATATCCTAAGGCTAGTATACTATTTTTAGGTCCATTACCTTTTGATAAATCATCAAAAAATTCACTTGTGCTTGTTAGAGCTATACCTTTATCGATTGTTAAGGTTTCTTTTCTTATAAATTCATCAGAATGAAGCACGAAACCTCTGCCACTTTCAACAGGCCCACCATATCTAATATATAGTTTTTTTCCAATTAAAGGGTTATCTATACCTAACTGTTGAAGTAAATCCGGATATAAATCATAATCAATTTTTTTATTAATTATAATACCCATAGCACCGTCTTTTGAGTGCGCACACATGTAAATTACTGATTTTTCAAACCTTTCATCTTCTTGAGAAGGCATTGAAATTAAGAGCTGACCAGTTAAATTCATACTATATATATTCTTATAAAAATAATTTTTTCAATATTGAAATAGTTAATTTTATATGAACAAGAAGATTTATATGAAAAATTTGTTAAGATTTGTAACTTTTATTCTATTTGGAATATTCTCAACCCCATTATATTCTTTGTCAAGTGATTGGGCTCTTGATGAGAAGTCTAAAATTAGGCTAATATCACCCTTTACCACATCTAATAATAGCAATGAGATAATTTTAGCTCTAGAATATCAACTTGAACCAGATTGGAAAACTTATTGGAAGTCTCCAGGAGGTGGAGGTTTTCCACAGAAATTACTTTGGAATAATTCAGAAAATATTAAACAAATTGAAATTGAATGGCCAAAACCAATAGAATTTGAAATATTAGGTCTACCTTCAATAGGTTATAAAGATAACGTTTTATTCCCCCTATTAATAGAAGTTGAAGATCCTAATAAAACAACATCAATAAATCTAAATATTAATTA
>PBWZ01000042.1 GCA_002727435.1 Chloroflexota bacterium | reverse complement strand
TTTCAAATTTTCCAACAAACTCAGCTGAAATATGATTACTATCTGATGCGCTACCGCCATTGCCGCAAATTAAAATTTTATTATTTTTTTTAATTGAATCTAAAATTATTTCGCCTATTTGAGATATCAATTTACTATCAATAATATTTCTAATTGAGTTGAAATGTTCATCATTATATTTCACAAAGAAATTTATGATATTAATTCTATTAATAAATATTTTTTTTTAAAGAATTAAACGCTATTATTAGGTACAAATCATTTAAAGGAATCATTTATGAAAAAAGCAGTTGTTATGGGAGCCGGAGGATTTATTGGAAGCCATATGGTTAAGCGTCTAAAATCAGAAGGATATTGGGTGAGGGGTGTTGATTTAAAACATACCGAATTTACAAAAACTGAAGCAGATGAATTTATTATTGGTGATTTGCGTGATCCAATTCTTGTTGAGAAAGTTATTGATGAAGATTTAGATTTACTCTACCAGTTTGCAGCCGATATGGGAGGAGCAGGCTATATTTTTGTTGGTGATAATGATGCTAATGTTATGCATAATTCAGCTTTAATAAATTTAAATACTGCACATGAGTGTGTTAAAAAAAATGTGAAAAAAGTTTTTTACTCATCTTCTGCTTGTATGTATCCAGCATATAATCAAACAGATCCAGATAATCCAATGTGTTCAGAAGATAGTGCTTACCCTGCTCAACCAGATAGCGAATATGGCTGGGAAAAGCTTTTTAGCGAAAGATTATTTAAAGCATTTGAAAGAAATTATGGTTTAAACATTAGAATTGGAAGATTCCATAATATTTTTGGTCCAGAAGGTACATGGGATGGCGGAAAAGAAAAAGCACCTGCAGCCATGTGTAGAAAAGCAGCAAAATGTAAGGATGGCGATAGTTTAGAGGTTTGGGGAGATGGACAACAAACAAGATCTTTTCTTTATATTGACGAATGTATTGAAGCAGTACAAAAATTAATGGAATCTAATTTTACAGAACCAATAAATATTGGTTCTGAAGAAATGGTTTCAATCAATCAATTAGCTCAAATGGCTATAGATTTGTCACAAAAAGAAATTACCATAAATAATTTAGAAGGAGATGCCTTCAAAAAAAAATATGGACATGAAGTTCCAATGGGTGTTCGAGGCAGAAATTCAGATAATAAACTTTTCAGAGAAAATATTGGTTGGGAGCCAAACTATCCATTATTAAAAGGTATGGAGCAAACTTTTAAATGGATCCAATCGCAGCTCAACAGTAGTGATTAGTAAATCAAAAATAATAGTATTTGATTTTCCTGGACATCCTTTTCAATATGAGTTGTCTGAAAATCTAAGCTTATTCGATAATTTAGATATCTATCATTTATATAATGCAAAGCAGCTCGGCCCCAAATCTTCTTTTAAGAAAAAAAAAGATTTAAGCGTCATTCAGGTAAATAAAAGTTTTTCAAAGAATTTTTATATTAGATTTTTTGATGAAATCTTATACTCATTCTTAATCTGTCATCAAATTATCAAAATAAAACCTAATTCAATTATATCCTCAAATTGTCCATTAATTCCTCAATTCTTCATTTACTTACTTTGTAAAGTTTTAAAAATAAATTTTATTTTTTGGTTACAAGATATTATAAGTATCGCAGCTAAAGAAATTTTAAAAAAACAAAGAAATTTTTTACAGAAAATAGTTTCTACTATCTTTTTTAAGATGGAATTTTTTATTTTGCGAAACTCGGACCACGTAATCACCATTTCAAATGATTTTGACAAAATATTAATCAAAAACGGTATTAATAAAAATAATATAACTTGTATTCCAAACTGGGCACCTCTAAAAGACATACCTCAAAAGAAAAAAATAAACTCATTTTCACTTGAAAATAATCTTGAGGATAGCTTTAATATTTTGTACTCCGGAACTTTAGGATTTAAGCATAATCCTGATGTAATTATTGATTTGTCAAAATTTTTGATAAACAAGAAAATTAACGCCAAGATTGTTATGATTTCAGAGGGAACAGCCGTTGAATACTTGAAAAGACAATCAAAAAAAAGTAATCTTAAAAATATAATTTTTCTCCCTTTTCAAAATTTTGATATATTTCCTGAGGTTTTAGCAACTGCTGATATTAGCTTGGTGATGCTTGAAAAAAGCGCAGGGCAGTTTTCAGTTCCATCCAAGTTACTATCAATCTTATGCTCTGGACGTATACCTATTGTTTATGTTTCCAGCAGTAATTTATCAGCAAGAATAGTAACTAATCATAAGTGTGGTTTTTCTGTTGATTCTAATAAAGAATTAAATGAGATGGTTCAATCAATTTATGAAAATTTCAGTAGTTATCAATACATAGCAGACAATTCAAGAAATTATGCTGAAAAGAATTTCGATATTAACATCATAGCAGAAAAATTCAAAAAAATAATTTTATACAAATATTACTAATATCTGTAATCGTCTTTTTTATATGGACCATTAATACTTACACCAATGTATCTGGCTTGATCTTTTGAAAGTTTTGTTAAGTCAGCATCTAGATGTTTTAGATGTATTCTCGCAACCTCTTCATCTAACTTTCTTGGTAAATCATAAATGCCAGTTACAGGTTTATTTTTTGCTAAAAAAACTTGTGCTAAAACTTGATTTGAAAATGATGTTGACATCACAAAGCTTGCATGGCCTGTTGCACACCCTAAGTTAACTAGCCTACCTTCCGCCAAAATAAAAATTTGCTTACCACTTTTGAAAGTATATCTATCAAGTTGAGGTTTTATTTTATCTCTTTTTGCATTTGATTTATTTAATGCATCAACTTGAATTTCATTATCAAAGTGTCCAATATTGCATACAATTGCTTGATCTTTCATTTTTCTCATATGTTTTAATGTAATGATATCCTTATTACCTGTTGTTGTAACAAAAATATTTCCTCTTTCAAGTACATCATCTAGCCTTCTTACTTCAAATCCTTCCATGGCTGCTTGCAGCGCACATATTGGATCAATTTCAGTTACAATAACCTTACAGCCATATGACTTCATTGATTGTGCCGAACCTTTACCAACATCTCCATAGCCACAAACAACAACAGTTTTACCTGCAAGCATAATTTCCGTAGAGCGTTTTATACCATCTGCTAAAGACTCTCTACAACCATAAAGATTATCAAATTTAGACTTAGTCGCTGCATCATTCACATTAAATGCTGGAAACAATAAACTTGCATCTTCTACCATTTGCTGTAATCTAGCTACCCCTGTTGTAGTTTCTTCTGACACTCCAATGATGTCTGGTACAATACTATGCCAATGATTCGGATTTTTTTGATGTACTTTTCTTATAAGTTTTTCAATTACAATTTCTTCTTCAACCTTTGTAGTAATTTTTGGAAGTTTGTTATGTTTGTTAAAATAGTTTTCTAATTCATATCCTTTATGAATTAATAATGTTGCATCACCACCATCATCTACAATAAGATTTGGACCTAGGTTATTTTTGAATGTTAATGCCTGTAATGTACAATCCCAATACTCTTCAAGCGTTTCTCCTTTCCATGCAAAAACTGGAGTTTTAGTTTTTGCAATTGCAGCTGCAGCCTCATCTTGCGTTGAAAAAATATTACAACTTGCCCAACGAACATCAGCTCCCAGATCTTTTAAAGTTTCTATAAGGATTGCTGTTTCAATAGTCATATGCAATGAACCTGTAAGCCTAAAACCTTTAAGGGGTTTTGATTTAGAGTATTTCTTTCTCAATTCCATTAAACCCGGCATTTCTTTTTCAGATATATCAATTTTATCTCTACCTAGCTTAGCTAATTTGATGTCTTTAATTTTGTACGGCAAATTTTCAACAATATTTGCAATTTGTTTTTCAGTTTTTTTATTACTTTTCAAAGTTTTGTATTTTTCTTTTGTTTGTAATCTCATATTTCCTCTTAAAAGTTTAAATGATTAGATAAATTTGTAATCTCCCATGGAAGATTTTTTTTCCCAAAGTGACCGTAGTTAGTTGTTTCTGTAAGGTTTAATTTAAATAGATTAAATTTTCTAATGATACCTAAAGGTGTCAAATCGATATTTTTATAAATCCATTCTGATATATCATTTCTAACTTTACCATCACAATAAACATAAAGCGATACAGGCTCTTTAACACCTATTGCATAGCTAAGTTGAATAGTAGCATTTTGTGAAACTCCTGATGCCACAATATTTTTAGCTAAATATCTTGCCATGTATGCGCCACTTCTATCTACTTTTGTGCAGTCTTTTCCGCTAAATGCTCCTCCACCATGAGGTGCATAGCCACCATAAGTATCAACAATAATTTTTCTTCCTGTAACTCCAGTATCGCCATCTGGTCCACCTGTTACAAAATTACCGGTTGGATTAACTTGAAAAATAGTATTGTCATCGAACATATTATTCAATTCTGGCTTAATAATTTCTTCAACTCTTTTTTGAACTTCACCAGGATTATCTTTTAAATCTTTGTTATGTTGGGTACTGCAAATAACGTTTGATATTCTTACAGGATTATTCACATTACTGTACTCGACTGTTACTTGCGCTTTTCCGTCTGGACCCATCCAGTTTTGCCCATCATGTCTTGCAGTTGAAAGTGCTTTAGTTATTTTGTGGCTGTAATAAATTGCGCTTGGCATTAAAGAATCATTTTCATTACATGCATAACCAAACATCATTCCTTGATCTCCAGCACCAAAGTCATCAGTGCCCCTTGCAATATCAATACTTTGATTATGAATCAAGTTCTTAAAAGATAATGTATCCCAATGAAAGTTTTCTTGTTCATAACCAATGTCTTTAACAGTTTGCCTAACAAGTTCTTCTATGGTTTCTTTATTGTCCATTAGGTCTGTTTTCACCTCTCCAGCCATGGTTACCATATTTGATGAAACCATTGTTTCAATTGCAGCTCTATGACTTTCATTTTGATTGATTAAATAATTAGCCACATTGTCTGAAATAAGATCAGCCACTTTGTCCGGATGTCCTTCAGTGACAGATTCAGAAGTAAAAAAATAGTTTTTCATCAGTCTTGTTTTATCCAATCATGTTTTGTGTAATCAACGGTAATCTCCTCACCTAAATTTAAATTTATTAAAGTTTTAATTTTAATAAAATCTCCATCATAAATCGCTTCGCAGTTTGGTTTTTTTGAATGATTGAAAAATCCTCCTAAAGGAGTTCTGATATATCCATGAGAAAATCTATCATCTTTTACATGAGATATCCCAAGCTCATATTGCTGTGGTATTTCACATGTTGCAAAGAGACCTAATCCATGAATAGGAGACNTTTTAATTGTTAAACTAGATGNNAGAGGCTCAAAAGTCTTTAATTTTTCAAANTTTGACACNTGNAATAATATAATTATTTAAACTGATAATAAATGTTTTTTTTATTGTGTAATTAGAATATATTCATCTCGACATGAAGACAAATCTAGGAAATCTTATTTAATGAGTGTAATTAATCAAATAATCTTATTACAAGAAGTTGATAATAAATTATTTGAGATTGAAAAATTACTTGGCGATTTACCCTCAAAAGTTGAAGAACTCACTCAAAATGAAAACGGCGTCAAAACATCACTTCANAANAAAGAANATGANTTAAAAGAAACATCTGTTTTAATNAGCACNAANNAAACTTTANTNGAAACNACNTCNGAAAAAATNAATTCTTTAAAAGATAAACTNATTGATGGNTCAATCAGTACNAATAAAGANTATGATGCTATGATGGAAACNATAGATTTNGANAAAAATCTNTTATCTGAAAAAGANAATGAACTTATTGNNCTNATGAGNAAAAANGAAGANCTNTCAAAAGAAATTGAAGAAGATAAATCNTCNCTTGATGGAATTATTTCAGANNTAAATNCTAAAAAAGATGCNNTNAATGCTAAAATGCAAGANGTGTCAGAAGAACAAAATGCATTAAAGTCTGAAAGAGAGTCNGTTGCTCAAAATATNGATTCTGATACAATGTCAAAATATGCTGANATCTATNAAGCTCGAAANGGNTTAGTTGTAGCTGAAATTTTAGATAATAGCTGNGAGGGGTGCGGTGCAATGGTTCCNCCGCAAAGTATNAATGAGGCATTGTCTNAAAATATNGTTTTTTGTGGNAANTGTAGTAGATTTCTTTNCAAATCAGAAAATTAATTTTTTTCTTCTAAATTCAATATCTATCCCTTATTATATCCANAAGAGCTGATTGGATGATTACTCGATTTATCGAGAGGAAAGTCCGGGCACCGAAGAGCATAGTGCCACCTAACAGGTGGGATTCGTGAGAATATGGACAGTGCAGCAGAAAGTAGACCGCCAGTAAATGGTAAGGGTGAAACGGTGGTGTAAGAGACCACCAGTAATAATGGTAACATTATTAGCTGGTAAACCCCACTAGGTGCAAGATCACGTAGACCCNAGATACTGCTCGTATCATTTGAGGGAAGGGTAGATTGCTAGAGTTTTATAGAAATATAAGATAGAGAGGAATGATCATCNCATCATAGATGTACAGAACCCGGCTTATAAATCAGCTCAAAAAATTATTATGAANAANTCAAAAATAGCAGGTATTGGATTTAATGTTCCTGATAATATTGTGAAAAATCATGATATTGAAGAAATGATGGATACAACAGATGAATGGATTCAAACNAGNTCTGGTATTAAAGANCGAAGATGGGTGCTTCCTGGAACTGCTAATTCNGATTTAGCTCTTCCNGCATGTNTNAAGGCAATAGAAAANGCTGGAATAACACCCAATGATATTGATGCNATNATTGTTGGAACAGTCAGTTCAGATTATAATTTTCCAGGCATGGCNCCTATTATTCAACGTAAGCTTGGAATTACATCAAACATTCCAGCATATGATATAAGNGCNGCTTGTTCTGCNTTTATTTATTTGCTTGAAATGGGNGATCAATATATTAAATCAGGNAAATATAGNAATGTGTTATTNGTNGGATCAGATTTAATGTCAACTATTATAGAACGAACTCCAGAAGGAAGAGCAACAGGNGTATTATTTGGTGANGGNTCAGGCGCTGTAGTGCTNCAAGAATCNGATGNTGATAGCCAAATCTTATCAACACANTTATTTGCNGATGGAGATGGNGTAGAACACNTANGAGCAAAAGCTCCAGGATCAGTTTTTAANCCNTTAAGAATTGATGCTAAAATTGTTGAAGATNGNCATCATCTTCCACATCAAAATGGANGNGAAGTATTNAAAAATGCAGTNAAANGAATGCCAGAGGCAATTAATGTTGCCTTAGAACATAATNATTTATCNATTGANCAAGTTTCTTTAGTAGTAGCACATCAAGCAAANAGAAGAATTNTAGAAGCNTGTGCTGAAAGAATGAAANTACCTATGGANAAAATGTATATTAANATTCATAAATATGGTAATACAACAGCAGCCACTATTCCAATTGCTCTATGCGAAGCAATNGAAGAAGGTAAGTTGNNNAAAGGNGANAANATTATNTTAACTGCTTTTGGTGCTGGGTATACTTGGGCATCNGCNGCTATTAAATGGTAAAATGAATAATTTTCAAAAAATAAAAAGTTTTTTTAGTAATAATAAATTTCCAATACTGATTTTTTTTGGTCTTTCTTTTGCAATCTCATTAACATTTCCAACAGGTTTTTCCATTAGATATTCTTATCAATTAAATGATATTGCTAATGAGCCAATAATTGCACCATTTGATTTTGGTATTTTAAAGACAGATCAAAAATTAACTAAAGATCTGGATGAAGCTAGAAATTCAGTTCCATTTTCATTTTCAAGAGATCAAGACTTTGTAGACAATCAAATTGCAATAATAGACACTTTCTTTATTTATTTAAATGATATTTACTCAGCACATGATCTATTTATTTCATCTCAAGACTCTCTTTATAAATATCGATATGAACCAGAATTTGAGAGCTATCAATCTAGCTTTATTGCTGACAGTACAACTTACGTTACATTGTATAACGAGTTTCTTGATCAATATCAATTTCAGATTGATAAAGCCCAATGGGATCAGTTGTTAGGTATTAATGAGAGTCTTACTGAGCCACTTAATTTAGAATTATTTAAAAATCAGATTAAGCAAATATGTTTAAATAGATGGGCAGAGGGTATTATCGATGAGCCATTGGAGAATATTTTTAGTAACGAAATAAGTATTGTTCAGGGCGGTGAGCTCGTAATTGCTCCAACAAAAAATTATAATGATATTGAAACGGCTTGGAAGAAAAATAGAGAGGAAGTAAATCAGATATATGATAATGAGCTTGATATTAAATCTATTTTGAGCTACGAATTAATAAATGAATTTACTAAACCAAATATTCTTTTTGATAAAGATTTAACTGAATCAAGACAAAAAGAAAGATTGGATAAAGTATCAAGATTCCAAGGAACTGTACTTGCTAATGAGTTAATTGTAGATACAAATAATAGAATTACTGAATCTGTACTTCTTAAGCTAAAGTCATTACAATTAGAATCTGAAAGAAGGCTTGGATATGA
>PBWZ01000041.1 GCA_002727435.1 Chloroflexota bacterium | reverse complement strand
TCAAAAAAGTCTAAATTTTCATTGCCGGAATATTCAATGATTGCTTCAAGAGCTTTTTTACCTTTATCGGGATTTCTTCCAACTAAACTAATGTGATAGCCTTTTTTAGCAATAGATTTAGCAGCTGCTAAGCCAATTCCATCTGTTGCTCCTGTAATGATAATATTTTTGTGCTGCATATATCTGATATTTGAAGAATTAAATATTACTCATAAATTATTATCGATGTTACAAAATTTTGAATCATTAGTTCTAATTTGGCTGGGTATAGGCTTTATTACCTTTATTACCCTGTTAAAAATTCCAGCACCCTATGGTAAATTTTCAAAAACCAATTGGGGTCCAATGATTCCAAGTAAACTTGGATGGATAGTTATGGAGATCATTTCTCCTCTTGCCTTACTGTATTTCTTTTTAAATGGAAATATAGAAAAGACACCAACTAATATTACTTTTATGTCATTATGGACGCTTCACTACTTTAACAGAAGTGTTATTTATCCTTTAAGACAGAATAATCCTGCTCAAATGCCGCTTCTTATTGCAGTGCTTGCATTCTTGTTTAATGTGATGAATGGATATATAAATGGGACTTATTTTGGTAGTATTCAGGAATATTCTGCTGAATACATGTCAAATTGGAATTTTATTGTAGGTGTATGCTTATTTTTAATCGGTGCATATATCAATATAAAATCTGACAATGTTTTATTGTCATTACGATCTAAATCAGGTGAATATAAAATTCCTGAGGGCTTTATGTTTAGATATGTCTCATTTCCAAACTATTTAGGAGAAATTCTTGAATGGATGGCTTTTGCTTTGATGACTTGGTCTCTTGCTGGACTGTCATTTATGATTTGGACTATGGCTAATCTCGTTCCAAGAGCTATTAAAGGACATCAATGGTATCATAGCAAGTTTGAGTCTTATCCAAAAAACAGAAAAGCAATCTTTCCATTTATTATTTAAAATTCTTTTTTCTTTTGTCTTTTTTTAAAAAAATATTCTTGAAGTAACGCAAGGGATTCACCTGCAAGCAAATTTCCTCGAACTACAGCAGGTGTATTCAAACTAACATTACCACAAATTTCAAATTTTGAACCACAAGCTCCATAATCTTCATCATAACAACCAAAATATAAAAACTCAATTCGACTATTAACTATCGCCCCTGCGCACATTGGGCAAGGCTCTTTTGTAACATACATGGTGCACTCATTTAATCTCCAATCACCAATAGTATTTGAAGCTGAGGTAATAGCTAACATTTCAGCATGGGCTGTTGCATCATTTAGTGAATTGCACTGATTATAGCCCTGGCCAATAATTTTGCCTTTATATACAACGATAGCTCCGACAGGAACTTCATCCTCAAGCATAGCTTTTGTAGCTAATTGTAAGCATTTTCTCATCCAGTCTTCATGGGAATTTTGTGTTAGATTGATTTCAGACATTAGTACGCCCGGAAGGACTTGAACCCACAACCTTCTGGTCCGTAGCCAGACGCTCTATCCAATTGAGCTACGGGCGCATATGTAAAACAGATTGGAACTTATTAATCAAACGCGAGAGCTTCAACCTGATAAACTTTTTTATTATTTTGCCCAGCTCCGTCAAATTGAACAAAAGCAACCAAATTTAANTCTTGAACACTCCAANTAACTCCAGAATCATTAGGCCAATTACTNTCCATTGTCCAGTTAAACACTTTATTTAATGTTTCCCCNGCTCCTAGATTAATAGTATCAAAATAGACTTGCTGACCGTCAATGATATTTCCACTTAANAAATCGACAAATGTTTGATCAAATACAGTTTGTCCATTTGGTGCATTNTATGTTGAATTGTCATGAGTAACAGCAACATAAAGCTTAAATCCTGAAACATCACTTATATCAGCGGATGAAGTTACTCGAACATTTCCACTAATATTATAACCATTTCTTGATCCATTTATATCAATGTTAAAAAAGGTAGGTTGATTTATAGCTGCTCTTGCATTAGTTCTCCATGTAGTTGCAGTTCCGGCAGAATCAACATTGCCATTTGTATACATATGAGGAACATATCCAACGTCATAATAAGATTCTCTATTGATAACTGGTGCTTGATTCCAATCATAGTATGGATCTCCAGATGATGGCCACCATACATGATATCTTAAAATAATCCATTCATCAGCCAAATCGCCAGCATACACAGAAGATGTCGGATCAAGATATCGATTTAAAGTTGTATTTTGTGGCAAACATGGACCACAAGTGGTTGAAGTAAACAACTCCATTAAAATCTTAGAATCGTAGACAATTGCGTTACTTCCACCCTCATTATTGTTTTCAGTAGTAGCAGTAACATTGCTGCCTTCTTTACCACAAGAAAGCAATATAAATAGTCCTAAAATATATATTTTGAAAATTTTATCCATTTACCAACCCTTCTTAAGAAGTTAATTCAAATTTGAGGTGTAGTCAATTCTTAGACCATCTTCAAAAGCTTGCACATATCTACAAACACCGTTTGTACAATCTAAACCTCCTCTAACAGATCCGTAAAAGAGTTGTAAAGTATCATCGGAATCAAACTTATAAGAAACACCTATTGACTCCCATGAATTTGATGAATCAAAGTTATCATTAGTATTATCATTCAATTTTGATTCATCTGCATTCGTTGTTTCAAAAGAAAAATTGAATGTCCAGCTCTGGTTATAGTTGGCTGAAAATGAGATAAATCTATTAATCTGCTCTTTTTTACTTAATAATGAATGAAATGAATATAAATTGTCAATTCCATCTACATCAGAAATAGTTGTTCTCTTGAAACCTGTTTTGAGTTTTTGATATTCAAACTGAACATCATAGCTCCATTGAGAATTTGTCTTAAAACTTAACAAAAAAGGAAAGGTTTGGGATTTTGAAACTTCAAAAGATTGAAATTCTGGTCCGTTTGTCAAAACATTAAATACTTTATTTTGAAAATCTATTCCTGTTTTATAGTAAATATCTCCACTGGAGCTATAACCACTAAACTCTAAATAGGTTTCTTCAAATGGATATGAACTATATTTAGATGATGGAAAGGTAGAATTTTTCTTACTTAACCAATCTCCATTCCAATTTTGATACCAATCTTTTGTACTACTTGACCTTAGATAATTTATGGCAACAATATTATACTCATTTAATGGCCCTGAAATTTGAAGTTCAATTCCAATTTCATCATTCAAATTTACCTCTTGAGATGTTCTGCTTAGTAAGCGAAATGTATGAAGATAGTAACCAGTTGGAGATCTTTGAATATCTAGAGCATTTCCAAAATTATCTGATTGATTATGCCTTGTATTAGGATTATTTATATCCATTTTCATTGATCTGTATGCAGTTGTAATTGACCAATTTTTAAAAAAGTTTGTATTAGATAAATAGAAACCGGAACCTTGTATATTTTCATCAAAATCTTTTTTTTCAGAATCCTTTCTAACAAACGANAAATAAACATCTCCAGCAGANTAGCTTTTCTCGAACCTAAAGTTTGATAAACTNTGATGAACATCTCTNCTGTCCTCTTNAACNCTTAATATNGATAAACCATAATTAAAACNTGGAAANTTATGATTTATATCAGCTCCGTAGATAAATTGATCAATGAAATAATTTGGAACTCTTGGGTCATAATTTGCATGACTTGTTATACTTTTACTAATTGCTAAATCTCCTGCAATTAGATTTATCAAAAAATCAGAACTNGAATACTTAANTCCTAANCCATTTGCACCAGTATCAAAATCTAAATTTTGGTAATCTAACTGATTTAAAATCAATCCTCTACCCCATGTTTGATAAATATCTCCCAATTCCATTGAGAAATTTTCATTATAATATCCAATTAAATACTTTCTTAAACCTCTTTCATCCAANCCTATCTCAGGAGGATTGCTATTTTCAAAAGAAAAGATTCCTTCAATCATATAGTTAGTTTTAAATAGTGTAATTTTTGAATCAAGAATTAATTCATTATAATTATAGTNATTGCTACTATTGCCNTAACGAACNTCAAGCTCATTTGAAATATTTATTTGAGAAAATAATGTTGAAAAAAACAATAAATATATTACCTGTTTANTCAAAAATTACCTGCTCAATAATATTTTTAATTTCAACTTCATCTCCAATATTNAAACCTCTTTTTCTATAAATAATTTGATTATTTTTNGTGATAAGAGTTAATGGAATTGGTTGNGCATTAAATGATCGNGAAAGTTTTTGATTGTANTCCATAACGATATGATATTTATTATCAATAGGATATTTTTTTGTATTTACNANTNTTTTTACTTTTGCAANTTCNCCAGCTTTNTCAGTGTTAATTAGNATAACAGATAAATTTTCATAATCTTTAACNAAANCATTAATCTTATCAATTTCTTTTATACAAGGAAGACACCAAGTAGCCCAAAAACTTATCAAAGTTACTTCACTAGTTAAATTAATTAAATTGCTTGATTGATTATTTAAAAGCTTTACAGGATAGTTAGGTAGATTATCTTGAGGAAACAAATTGCAAACAAGTAGACAAAATAAAATTATTTTTTTCATTCAACTTCTGAAAGTGTATGCCTTAACCTAATTTGACAGATATCTTTTCCTAATAATAGAATTAAATCAAAAATTCCAGGTCCAAAAGGTATNCCACTAAGAGCCACTCTGATAGGTTTCATTACTTGTCCAATAGCTACATCATGTTGCTCCATTANATTTTNAAAAATGTTTTCTAGCTCTACCCTGGACCAATNTTCAATTGANGTTAAAGCGGATTTNAAATCTTTAATTATTGCAATAGACTTATCATTGTAGGTTTTGCTCAATAAATCAGAATCATAATCTAATTTGTCNGTAAAAAATATTTCAGACATAGATGCAATTTCGGTAATTGTTTTAGATCTATCTTTTATTAATTTTACAACTTCCTTCAAATATTCCCATTCTAAACCATCTCCCCATNCCGNGTTTAAAGCATAAATTTCATTCATTAAATCTCTCACGCTCATTTCTGATAAATGTTGTTGNGANATCCATAATAATTTCTTTTCATCAAAAACGGCTGANTTTTTTTGTACTTGTTTGAATTGAAAGCTATTAATCAGTTCATTTTCATCAAAAATTTCCTTGTCTGAATCTGGATTCCAACCTAAAAGAGATANATAATTTAATATCACCCTAGANGTAAACCCTTTCTCTTTATACTCNTGAACATTNGTTGCTGCATGCCTTTTGCTTAATCTTTTTTTATCAGAACCTAAGATCATTGGTAAGTGTGCAAAAATTGGAACATCTAACCCTAATGCCNTATAAACTAGTATTTGTTTAGGAGTATTTGCTAAGTGATCATCACCTCTGACAACGTGAGAAATTTTCATATCTGCATCGTCAACTGCTACAACAAAGTTGTAAGTTGGCGATCCATCAGAACGAGCAATAATAAAATCGTCTAGATCTTTATTTTGAACCTTTATANNGCCATAGACGAGATCATTAAATTCGGTTTCACCTTTTGGAACTTTAAGTCTTACAGTAAAAGATTTTCCCTCTTCAATTAATNCTTTTTCTTTTTCAGGAGATAAATTCCTAAATGTTTGAGGTACACGAAAAATTTCTTTTCTTTGTTCAGACTCTTTTCTGAGGTTATCTAATTCTTCTTTTTGAAGAAAACACTTATAAGCTGTTCCGTCTTTAAGCATTTTAGCAACCATTTCCTGATGTCTGTCATTATTTTTTGATTGCAANACAATATCTTCGTCCCAATTTAANCCTAACCACTTTAGCGCATCNGTAATTTGATNTATATACTCATCTTTGGAACGTTCAAGGTCGGTATCTTCAATTCTTAAAAGAAATTTACCATTATTTTGTTTAGCAAATAGCCAATTGAAAAGAGCTGTTCTGGCGCCACCGATATGTAAATATCCAGTAGGACTTGGAGCGAATCTTACTCGAGGATTCTTCATTGCGGAGGCAAGAGGATTCGAACCTCTGAAGGGCTTGCACCCTTGCTGGTTTTCAAGACCAGTGCATTCAACCGCTCTGCCATGC
>PBWZ01000040.1 GCA_002727435.1 Chloroflexota bacterium | reverse complement strand
TGGAAAATTAATTATTCCAATTCCAGATTTAAGAATCATTGATATAGATTAATTTATCTAATTAAATTTTCAATATATTAATGAAGCGAAAGATAAAAAAAAATTATAAAAAATTAAGTAGATTTGATAGATCAATAATATTTGGTTTAATTATTGATTCAATTAAAAATAATATTGAATCGGGAATAAAAAGAGTAATGATTCATGAGCGTGTTAAAAATTGCAAAGAATATAATGATTTGATCAAAAACTTAGGATTCTTAGACTCTGAAATTTTAAAAAACCAACGAGAGTCTTTAATAGATAATAACTTAGGCAAATTAATTAAAAACGGAATAATAAAGATAAATAAAGAAAAAAAATATTTCTTAACGTCCCACGGAGAAGAAATATGGGTAAAATATAATAGGGAGTGGATTTCTATGCCTCCATTAAATAAACAATAAATGAATAATGACTAATACATTTGAAAAAGATGAAAAAGCTTTAATTGCATCATACAGAAGAGAAAAAAGAAAAAAAATACATATGTCTAAAAGAAAAGGTAGAGTTGATTTAAGGACTAATAGGCCTGGAAAAAGAAAATAATGAGTGATTTTTTTTATAAATCAAAGTTATGTAATTACTGTGAAGAAGAAATAGAAGAATGGCTATTCATTTGGAAAAGTTTTAATCCTCAACCTGATGGAAAAGTGATTTGCGATCAATGTAAAGACATATTAATTAAAACAAAGTCACTAAATTCTGATAAATAATTGAAAATAAAAAGATGCTAAGATTTTANTANAGAAGAATACTTGGAATTTTCTACATTCTGCTAAGCTTTATTTACACTCTTTACAGACTAAGAACTGGGTTAACACTAGGTGACTTGTTTATTTCAATTTCTTTAATGGTATTAGGTGTATATCTTCTGAGGTATAAATCAAAAAAATCCGATGAAAAAAATACTAATAAAAAGATGTAGATTAGATGGCTAGGGGAACTTTAAAAGTATCTAAATACCTAATCTACAAATTGAAACAATTATTTAAATTAATCTAATTATTTTGAAAGTACTCTTCCAACATATATTGATGCAAGAGTTATTACAAAGAAACATATTCCAGTAATACTATTAACTAATCTTGTATTTTCCGGNCCAAAAGCAGCAATAAATGGTGCAATAAAGACTANTGCACTTGCAACTATAACGGCTAAAGATATATTTTTATTATATTCATCTCTAGATGATAACCCTANCCAAATTAACATCCCNCCTAANCCAAAAGCCATTGTTGCGCCAGTACTTACTGCCCATAAAATGTCTGGCACTACGTTGTCAGTAATTACTCCAGAAGCAATCCCAAGCCCCATAGAACTACCAATACAAAAACCAAATATTCCAAAAGCATTTATGACTATTCCTAGTTTAGCTACAGCATATCCACTTCCACCTTCCATTGAATTTGATAGATATACATATCCTGAAAAAATTGTAAGCAATCCAATCATTACAGTCATTGCACTTATAATTCCTAATGCAGAGTTTTCAGATAATATTTTTATAACTTCTTCAGAAATTGTTGGATCTGCTGTCCCNCCTATNCCTAAAACACCTCCNGGNTGAATAAAATAACTTGTTAAAGCTATAATTGGCCCGAAAATTAATGCATAACCTGCAAGTTTTTTCATATCTATGCTAGTCATATTTCTCCTTTACATATTGTTAATAGTAATCATATACAATTACCAATATGCAACAAAAAAACAACGCTATGAAATTATTATTGTTAAATACATTTATGCTATTTTTATTATTTGCATGTAATGAAAANATTGAGATAGCCACAGAAAATATAATTGATAATTTTGANGAATATAANGTTCTTGAAGAGGAATTAATTAATCTAGAAAAAATCGATATTGGTACTAAATTAAATAACCCATGGGCTTTAGAATTTATTAATGATAATGAAATATTAATTACCGAAAAAAGTGGTAATNTAATTTATGCCAACCTAGAAACTAACAAGTACCATAAAATTATTCACGAAATACCNGTAGCAAGTATTGGGCAAGGTGGTTTATTAGATATAAAAATTCATGATGGTTATCTTTATGTTTCATTTTCTATAAAAAATGATAATGATAAATACACTACTGCAATTGGAAAAGGAACAATAAGTGATGATTTTAAAAAACTTAATAATTTCAGAATACTTTTTAAAGCAGAACCATTTTATTCAAGNGGAAAACATTTTGGGTCAAGAATNATAATTAAAGATAATTATCTTTTTGCAACTATTGGAGAAAGAGGACAAGGTGATGTAGGGCAAGAACTTAACTCGCATGCAGGAAGCATTATTAGAATAAATCTAGATGGAAGCGTTCCAGAGAATCCATTTGAAACAGAATTAAATGAAATATATATGATTGGTGTCAGAAACCCTCAAGGGATGGCATTATCAAAAGGTGGAGAATTATTAATATCAAATCATGGAGCCAAAGGTGGTGATTTTATTGGGGAGGCTGAAGCTGGCTCTAACTATGGATGGAATGAAATAGGATGGGGAGGAACAAACTATATTGGCACAAAGATTGGAGATGGNTCCCCATTTAAAGAGGAATTTAAATATCCTCTTTTATCTTGGGTCCCATCTATAGCACCTAGCGATTTAATTTTTTACTATGGAAATGAGTTCCCTGAATGGAATGGAGATATTTTAGTTACTTCGCTTAAATATAAATTATTAATAAAGCTTGAGTATAAGGATGAAAAAATAATAAATAAGCACATCGTCTTTAAAGATAAAATAGGCCGCTTGAGAGATGTAGACGTAAATTCTAATGGAGAAATATTTATTATCACAGATGAACTGGATTCATCAATTTGGAAACTTACTTCTAACCAGTAAGCTCTGTTACTAAGACCAAAATAAAAAAAGTAACGATAGCGACAATCAAAATTTTTAAATTATTCTTTGTGAACATCGACACAACCATTTACTAACTTTTTAATCTCACTATTTAATTTTCTTGTTTCTTCTGATTCAAGTACTTGAGTTAAAAAAACAAGNGAATAATCGTATTTATCACTAATANAAAATGAAGTNGAAGCAGCTCCTCCCCAACCNAAATCNCCNNCNNTNCTATTACTNAGNCCTGCATTTTCATCAATGCAAATTGATCCTCCAAGTCCAAATCCAAGTCCTCGATAGTATTGCTCACCTTTTAATGGATATTTAGATAATTGGTCTATATGCTTATTGTTTGGTAAATGATTTTTCATCATCAAATTTGCGGTATCTTTATTTATCAAAGGATTTTTTCTTCCTTTCTTGGCATCTANTAAAGCTGAGCCAAATAATTGATAATCATTCATTGTTGAGAGTAGCCCAGCACCACCAGAATAAGAACTAGGTTTTTTTAAATAACTTTTTACTTCAATGTTGGGGTTAATTTTTAAGTCATGAGCCTCATATTTATTTTTATTTTCATCCCATCGATAGCACATGGCTAATCTTTCAGTCTTTGAAGTNTCTAAAGTAAAAGCAGTATCTTTCATTCCCAAAGTATTAAATATATTTTCATGAAGGTATTCATTCAAAGTTTTATTTGAAATTCTTTCAATAATAAATCCTAAAATATCTATTGAAATAGAATAATTATAAAAACTGCCTGGAGAAAATTCTAAAGGAATATTTGATAATTCATTTATTATNTCTTGAGAAGATAATTCAGAATCAACAATGGAGTTTATTCCGCTTACTTTATACTTTTTATCTACTTCACTTTGACCTTGAAACGCATAAGTTAGTCCGGATGTATGTGTAAACAAATCCTTTATAGTAATAACATTTTTATTGTTAGATTTATAAAAAACTGCGTCATCCCATTCAGGAATATATTTAGTAACATCATCATCTAAAGCCAATTTTTTATTTTCTATAAGTTGCATTGCAGCAGTAGATACAATTGGCTTAGTCATTGAATAAATTCTAAAAATCGAATCTTTTTTGTATTCTATTTTTTTAGAAATGTCATCATATCCTTTATTTAAAAAAAAGCTTTCATTTCCATTTTCATAAATAGATAAAATAAAACCTGGNTAATATTTTGGAACAAANAATCTGTCTAAATTTTTTTCAATTTGCTCAAAACTATCACAGTTAAAATTGCTCATACTTAGAATGCTGATGCAACTTTTCTTTGATAAGCAGTTCTTAAATCTTCTTGCTGGAATTCAAGAGGTTTTTCACCAAGAGCAAATTCATAGAGGGCTGCCTTATANATACCTTCNANGGTATATATAATTGCNACNGACATAACNGCTAANGANCCNCCNANAANTGCACCNANNANTGGACTAAATAATCCAAAAAACCAGNNNACNACAACTCCAAGCAATACTCCAAACAACTGAAAAATTCCAAATCCAAAATTTGCAACTACTTGGTCTCCCCAAGTCTGCTTAAATAAACTTGTTGATCTTTTAATGGCATTTATAGGGCCAATATTTTCAGAAACAATAATTGGCACTACAAAGAATGTCATCATAGCCCAACCAGCTTGAATTATACTTGCAAAAATTTCTCTAAAAATACTATTTTCTCTCCTATCTCCTCTAATAATTGCAATTAAAATTGCAACTATAGTAACGATAATTGACCAGAAAAAAATATGGTGAATATGTTTGATTGCATGAGACAGTCCAGATTTAACATTTGGATCACCGCCTCTTAATCTTTCCAGTGCAGCAGATACTAATGCAGAATTAAAAAAAACTATTAAAAAATTTGCACCAAATATCAACAATATTAATGGTGCAAGAGACCCGCCTTGTTCTGTGTCAAGATTATCTAGGTACCCACCTGCAGACATAATTAATACAAATATGGCAACAGATATAGCTGCAAAAACCGGGAAAAGAATTAATTCTCTGTCTTTCTTTAATACATCCAAACANGACTTCATCATTTTAAAAGTATTGGAAACCCTATTAAAAAAACCACCATGAACCATATAAATCTCCTTACTAAATACAATTTTCTTAATTCTAATTTAAAATTNAATATAATAATACATATTGACATATGGATATATANAAATTACTATCCTCATTGANATGAAAAATATTANTAATTCAAACTGCTGTTGTTGTACTCCCTTAAATGGGGTCATATAACTGCGTTTAAATTAGTAAAGTTATGGATGGCCCCGAAAAATCGGGGCTTTTTTTATGGAAAAAATCNCACAAAATTTAATATCTTTTAANCCAACATCAATATTGGCTATATTATTTATTATTATTTTTGGTATTTATTTGAATTCGATAAGTAGTGTAACGGGTATTATTTGGATTTTTTCTGTAATAGCTGGAATAACTCTNCAGAGAAGCAGNCTGTGTTTNGCATCATCTTTTAGAGATCTATTTCTTTTTGGTAGCACNAANACNTTAAAGTCAATTATTCTAGGNTTGATNACAACNTCTTTTNTATTCATATTTGTNATGAGATCCATAATACAAAATCCAACTATTGGATCNATNCCTTCTGATCCATATATTTTACCTTTTGGNATTTCTACAATTATTGGGGGNGTCCTTTTTGGTATTGGAATGGTTATTGCTGGAGGTTGTGTATCAGGATCATTGTATAGGATTGGGGAAGGT
>PBWZ01000039.1 GCA_002727435.1 Chloroflexota bacterium | reverse complement strand
TTGTCCGTAGTCAGTGAAATCAATTTTTTTGAAACTAAGTTCTGGATTTCTNTCTTCAAGATACCCGTTGATCATATCTGCATTTANTACNCTATGACCATTTTCCAAGAGTTCTTTAATTACGTATTTTCCAGCTCTTCCGCTACCACCAGTTACAAGTACTTTCATATGTCCTCCAAAGAAATGTGGTGCCTCAGGGCGGGCTCGAACCGCCGACACATGGATTTTCAGTCCATTGCTCTACCAACTGAGCTACCGAGGCACACAATCATANGATGTTATTTTAGCTTTTAAATCTTTTCAAGTGATAAAATATTCTTGATAGGTAAAAAGTAAAAATATATAGTAAAAAAAATGAGTTCAATAATTGTTGCATCCAATAAAAAGAAGGCAGGAAAAACATCGGTTGCTTCTGCATTAAGTGGTCACTTAAATTTAAATAATTCAAAATCCGCTATATTAAACACACAAAGCGGAGACAATAAATCTAATTTTTCAGAAGAACTTGGTTTAGAGATAATAAATTCATCTCCCTTAGAATCAGATAAGATAAGTAAATTTTCTGAAGAGATTATCAAAAATTCAAAAGATAATGTATTGATTACAGAATCAAGTGCAAATGACAGCAAACTAAATGTTGAAATCGCAAAAAAAAGTAATTCTAAAATCTTATATGTAGCTTCAATAAATGAAGACTTAGACTCTATAATTAAATATTACGGAGAAAGTTTGGGCGGGATAGTTTTAAATAAGATCCCTAGGTACAGGTATGAAGAAGTAGTCAATAAATACTCCTCATTACCCTTTTTAGGGTACATTCCTGATAACAGGTATTTTGTATCAAATACAGTTGACCAAATTGCTGAGCATCTTGATGGTGAATACGTATTTGATGGTGATGGAAAAGATAACCTGATCTTGAATGTATTGATAGGGGGGATAGTTTTGGATTGGAGTGTTCATTATTACAGCTCAAAAGAAAATGTTATTGCATTAATTAGAGGAGATAGGCCTGACCTGCAATTAGGAGCAATGCAATCTGGTGGCAACGTAAAATCAATAGTCTTGACCAAAGGAATAAAGCCAATCGAATACGTTGTATATGAAGCTAAAAAACAAGAAATACCATTAATATCTGTTAAGAGTGACACTCATGAAACTGCTCAAATGATTTCTAAATTAGTTGGAAAATCAAAATTTGATCATGAATTAAAGCTTAAAAAAATGATTGAGTTACTTTCAAGTAATTTTGACATGGACAACTTTAAAAAATCTTTTGATATTAGTACCCTTTAGCGTGTAAAACGTTTTCGTTTAATTGATACTAGTTAACAGGTAAATTATGAATGAAAAATTGGATGTTCTTTCAGAAGTTCAGTTAAAAGCAATCAATATCAAGGAAGGTCCAGCAATGATTATTGCGGGCCCAGGTTCTGGCAAAACAAAGGTTATAGCTTCACGAATAGCTACATTAATAAATAAGCACAACGTAGATCCTTCAAGCATATTGGCTATGACTTTCACAAATAAAGCTGCAGACGAAATGAGAGAAAGATGTAAAAGTTTAACTCAATGTGAAAATATCAATATATTTACATTCCATAGTCTTTCGGCATTCCTTTTAAGAAGATATGGATTGAAAATAGGAATTGATCAGAATTTTACAATTTTTGATGATGGTGACCAGTTGAGGGTGATTAAAAAAGTCTTTAAAGATGCAAATAAAGATCCAAAAAAACTACCATTTAAAGCGTCTACTCTTTTGAATGAAATATCTAATTTTAAGAATAAAAACATTCGTTACAACGAAGTAAGCAAGTTTGAAGATAATGATTATTCTGAATTAATTTCCGATTTTTACAAGAGATATGAAGATGAACTCAAGAATTCAAATGCACTGGATTTTGATGACTTGCTAGTTAGGACAGCTGACCTTCTAAATAATTCTAACGAAATAAGAGATATGCTAGAAGAAAGGTATAAGTATTTATTGGTTGATGAGTTTCAAGACACCAATAAAATCCAAATGGATATCTCAATTAAGCTTTCTGAAAAAAATAAGAACATATTTGTTGTTGGAGACCCTGATCAGTCTATATATTCTTGGAGAAATGCTGAGCCAAGGAACCTATTAGATTTTCAAAAATATTTTCCAGAAGTAGAAATAATCAAATTAGACCAGAATTATAGATCAACTAAGTCAATAATTTCAGTTGCAGACGAATTAATTTCTCATAATGATGAAAGATTTGAAAGAGAGCTTTGGACTGAAAATATTCAGGGAAACCAAGCAGTTCTTGTTACAGCTAAAAATCCAAAACTTGAAGCTGAATTTGTAACAAGAGAAATTAATTATCTTATTGGAAATGGCTACTCACCTGAACAAATTGCCGTGATGTATAGAGTGAATTCTCAATCAAGAAGCATGGAAGATTTATTAAAAGAGTGGAATATATCATACAGATTAATAGGAGCTGTAAGTTTTAGAGAAAGAAGGGAAATAAAGGATTTACTTTCATACTTTTCAATATTAATTAATCCAAATGACGAAATTTCTTTATCAAGAATAATTAATACTCCTAGAAGAGCTATAAGTGACAAGACATTTGACCTAATAAGAAGTGCCTATAGTAAGCAAGACAAATATTCAGGTTTATTAAATTTTATCCTTTCTAAACCCTGGAATGAAAATATAAAATTGACACCAAGAGCTACAAAGGGTTTAGAAGATTTTGCAAATATTATTTCAGATTTAATTGGAAAAATAAAAACACTTAACCCTGAAATTATGGTTCAAGAAATACTGGATAAATCAAAATACTTGAAGTATTTAGAAGATGACCCTGATTTTGATAACAGGTTAAGAAATATTGAAGAGCTTAGAATAAAAGCGAGAGAAATAGGTTTTGAAATTGAAGATCCTTTTTATAAAAATTTAGAATTTGTGCAAAGATTTTCATTAATAAATAACGATGAATCAATTAATAATTCAGATTCTGGAATAGATAAAGAAAAAGTTACACTTATAACACTTCATCAGGCTAAGGGGCTTGAATATTCTGTGGTCTTTATTATAGGTTTTGAGCAAGGTTTGCTCCCTCATGCTAGATCATTAGAAAATTTAAAAGAAATGGAAGAGGAGAGGAGAATATGTTATGTNGGGATTACACGTGCAAAAGAAAGGCTTTACTTGTCNAATTGTAGNCAAAGATTCACATGGAATAATTCTGGAAAAAATATGTTCTCTCAAACTCAATTGCCATCACAATTTCTTTCTGAGATTCCAGGAGATTTGTTTAAAACAGCTGAATATTCAAATTCTGGTGAAATCATTTTTGTTGAAAGAAAGTTCGATAAGAAAGTTTTAAATAAAACTAAAAATAAAAAAGTTTTAGGAAATAACTTTAATATCTCAGATGTTGTAATTCATAAAGTATTTGGTGAAGGGGTTATATTAAATATTTCAAAAGAAAATGAAGAGGAGTTGTTAATAAAATTTGAAAATCATGATAAGCCAAAACTAATACTTTCAGCCTTTGGTTCTTTATCAAAAAAAATTGAAAGTAGTGATCAGGATTTTGATTATTTGAANGGATTAAATAATTCTAATTCCGATGATGATTTTAGTGAATATTTTAATGATTAATTATTACTTATTTGCTTCTTGAAATTCATCTTAATAAAGTTCATTCCATCTTTTCTTACTTCACCAATTTCACTGAAACCAGCTTTTTTGAATGATTTTCTTGCTCTTTCGTTGGTAATTAAAGTGTGCAAGTATAAGTTTTCAAGATTTGTTTCTTGGAAAATATAATCTTTCAGAGTAATTAAAGCATCTGTGCCATAACCTTTTCCTTGAAACTCTCTATCTCCAATTATAATTCCGACTTCTGCCTCTTTATCAACAGGATCAATGTCGTAGTACATGATATTTCCAATTAGNACACCTTCTTTATTTTCAATGCCAAATTTTACAGACCAAGGTACAGGATATTTAATTTCATCTTTTAGGTGATCCCTAAATTCTCTTAAGGAAATATTTATAGGAACAGTTGCGTCTAATGCTGAAAGTTCAGGGTCCACTCTCCATTTGTAATCAAGTTCAGCGTCTTCAATTTTTTTACTCCTAAGATTAATATTTTTACCTTCAATAAAAATATTTTTTTTTGATTTCTCAGAAGTCTTTGGCCAATTTAATAGCTTTTTCCAATACATCCTTTTCTCCCTGATGACTCAATTTTTTTAAAGCCGAATCACATTTCTCCCAATATACTTTATCAAACTCATCATCATGGTTACTAATTTCTCCATCTATTTTCTCCATCAGAAAAAAAGAAACTTTTTTATTGATAATTTCATCTGAACTTTCAAATGAATAAAAAATATCTTTGATCTTGGTTTTAATAATTGCGTTTATTCCTGTTTCTTCTTTTACCTCACGAATTGCGGTCTCTTCTTCATTTTCTCCTTCATTAGGTTTACCTTTAGGGAGAGCAATTAGGTTTTCTGAATATCTTTCACAAATTAAAATTTCAGTTTCTTTGTCTAATTTTCTTAAAACTACTCCACCTGCGGACCATATGTCTGGCTTTAACGATCCGGCTTCATGGCCTATTGGAATATTGTTCAACTATAATCTTCTCCATCTTCCAAATTATCAACATATTTGGAAGGGCATTTTATGGAGAGTGTGTTTGTTAAAAAAATACCATCTTGCTGCATTTTTCCTTGAATAATTATTTCAGCATTTTCATTAAAGAATATTTCACCAATTTCACCTGAATAAGATACTGAAAGTTGCTCATTTGAAAATTCATCAGTTATTGAAAAGTAGGCTGTCAATCCATCAGTAGATCTTCTAAAAGTATTTGGCACTAACTTTCCTATAACTCCAAGGTTTGTATCTGAATTTTGTGATTCATCAATTGCATCTTTCACGCTTAAATAATTTGTTGTTGCAGAGCTGAAACTAGAAATAACAAGGTAAATAACTGATATNGATATNGCNANAAAAGCTATGATTATTTTAAATCTAGAGTTTATAAATTTAGGAGTATTTTGGTTGGAGGTTTTTTCAATATTGTTATCCATTTTGAGATGATTTTTTTATCCTTCCGTTTATTATTACTAGGTAGCCAAAAAATGCAATCCAAGCCACGGCGAAGCAAGCAAATAGAAAATTCAAATTACTTGATACGTTTCTTTTTTCCATATCTACTATTTCTTTTGCAACTCCTTTTTCATGCAATACAGTTATTGGAGCAAATCTTTTTTGATGATCTTCAAGTTTTGATGCCACTTCTTTTCCGTTGTCATTTTGGTTTCCAACCCATCTATCTCCTGCGATATTTTCTAGTCCAAATTCTGTAGGATTATCACCAGATTTTATGTCTATATTCATAAAATCTCCGTTATTCATCATCAAAAGTATACCTTCAACATTGCCATTATCATCAATTGAAATCGCATTAATTACTCCTGAAATTAAATCTTCATGATCATCAGCTGATATAAGAGTTGGCTGCAAAACAATAATAAATAATAAAATTGAAAATACGTATTTAAACATTCTTGCTCCTTAAAAGCTTATTTGTTTGATATTGTGTCCATACTAATCCTACGAAAAGAAGGGTTACAGTTAACACGCAAAAAAGGAGTGTTATTACCATTTCTCCATTTAAATTTGACTCTTCGGATGCAAGAGGGCCAACAATTACTTTTGGGTGATTTTGTTCCCATATTTGAGCAGCATAATATATTATTGGGCTGTCAATTGCTCCAATTAAAGCGATTATTGCAGCTATTCTATTTCTGGCATTGCCAGGCGGAAAGTAATTTCTGAATAATAAATAAGCGCAATATATAAAGAATAAAACTAAGGCAGTAGTCAACTTTGCCTCACCTGTCCACCATACTCCCCATACAGGCTTTGCCCATACGATACCAGAAAAGAGCATTACTACCGCGGACACAAGACCAACTTCTGCAAGAGATTGAGATAAATTATCCCATCTATCATTCTTTGTATACAAAAATAAAAAGCTTGTAAAAGCAATGGCTATTATGGCAACCATTGAAGCCCATGCAAAAGGTACGTGCAAATAAAGTATCCTTTGGACTTGCCCTTGATTAATTTCAGTTGGAGCCCATAAAAAAATCATCCAAATTGAAACAGTAAAAACTATTCCTGTAGCAATTAAATAAACTTGTCTGACCATAAATTCCCTTACTATTCTTCTAATATTTTGCCAAATAAATATGACATCAATGTTAAGAAAATTATATCAAATGAAATCCCAACTCCAAGCCATAATTGGAAATTACTATTTAATTCTGACCTAATAACATCGTTGGTTGTTGCAATAATGAACATTAAAATTGGTGTAATTATAGGTATGAGTAGCATTGTAAGAAGTATTTCTTTACTGGAAGATTTTGACGATATAACTCCAAAAAATGAACCAACAACAGAATAGCCAACGTTAAATACTACACTCCCAATTATAAGTTTTAATGAAAAAATATTTAAATTAAATAGAACAGATGAAATTAAAAAAATTACAATTTCAGAAATTGATAAAAATAGAAAAAAAACTATAGATTTTGAAAATANAATTAGTTCGCTTGGAACCGGCATGACCAACAANGATTGCANTGTTTTATTTTGTTCNTCATGATAGAAAAATTTAACCATTGCAATCGATCCAGCAAAAATTACTGATGACCATAATATTCCAGCTCCAAAATTTTGATTAATTAATGAATTGTTTTCTGTTGAAAGTGAAAAAACAGTAATTATCAATAACCCAAACAGGCATATTGTGACTAGTGTTTCCTTTGTCTGCAATTCAATTTTAATATCCTTTTTTATAAGTAAATATAAGACCCTAAACCAATTAAGCATTTTCAAAATCCTTCAAATTAACAGTTTGACTTGAACAATTATTTAAAAATATCTCTGAGTGGGTACTAAAAAAATTCGTTAACCCCCTTTTGCTTCGATCATTGAATATTTTGAAGACAATTTCTTTACCTTNNTCATCNAGATTTGACTCNGGTTCATCAGCAAATAAAATATCAGGATCATTNAGNAANGATTTTGCAAAACTTACCCTTTTTTTATTTCCATTNGATAATTTACTNACAGATATTTTTANATANTNAGNTANNTTTAANAGNGTTGATANTTCTTCAANTTTTGTCATNTANNTTTTTTATNCCCAAAATTTTTGAATAAAAATTAAGATTTTCNAATACANTTAACTGAGGGTAAAGCATNTCTTCATGNANAACTACACCCATNCTNCTTTTAATTAATCAAGCNNTCTTCAGTTGAATCAAAGGATTTTCCCATCANTAAAACATTNCCTGAATCNGGTTTNAGNAATCCACAACTNATTTTNAANATNGTTGATTTTCCTGAACCATTTTTACCNATNATNCCNACNCTNTNNCCATAATTAANATNTATAGAAAAATTATTAATNACTAANTTATTTTGATANGACTTACTNATNTTNNTAAGGCTNAAAANNTTTTTTGCATTTACTTTCATCAAGTACAATAATAATTCATATAATTCATATTTGAAATTTTGTAAGGAGAAAATTTGAGATTCGGTAGGTTTGAAATTAACGGGAAAATTTTTTATGGAATTGTCGAAGATGACCATGTTTATGAATTAGATAATTCTTTCTTATTTAGTAATAAAAAAACAGGAACTAAATTTAATCTTGAAAAAGTAAAAATTTTACCTCCAGTCATACCAAATAAAATGCTTGCCTTAGCTAAGAACTACGGTTCTCACCTGCAAGGTGAAAGTCCGCCAAANCAACCCGAGCCTTTTTTTAAAACAACATCATCTTTGATTGGGCACAACGATACGATAATTTTACCTGATGATTCTGAAAGAATTGATGCTGAGTCTGAACTTGTATTGGTAATTGGAAAGAAAGCAAAAAATGTTTCATCTAAAGATGCNTTTNAATATATATTTGGTTACACATGTGGCAACGATGTCAGCGCAAGAGATTGGCAAAAGGGAGATAAAAGTTGGTGGAGAGCAAAATCATCAGACACTTTTTCTCCTTTAGGGCCATTTATTGTTAATGAAATTGATCCTGAAAACTTGGAAATTACCGGTGTAATTAATGGAGAAATTGTTCAAAAATGTAATACTTCTGAGATGATATGGTCAATTCCAAAAACAATTGAATTCATTTCAAAATACGTAACATTAGAAGTTGGAGATTGTATATTTACTGGGACTTCAGGAACAGCTGGGCAGATTAAGAGAGGAGATGAGGTTGTTGTAGAAATTGAAAATGTTGGGAAGTTAATCAATAAATGTAATTAGCTAGTAATTCTCAAATCAATTATCCAATAGGAAAGCATATACATTCCAGCCATTGTAAGAAATAATCCAAATATTAATGATGAATTACTCCTCAAGAATTTGTTAATTTTTGCAAAGCTGTTTACTGAAAATAATGTTGAAAATGTAATAATTGCTATTATTGAAAGCATTCCTAAGGAGTACATAATAAAGTTAAGTATTATTCCAAAAAGACTGTTATCTAGAGTCTTTGTTACAAGTGATATAAATATCGGCAAAGCACACCCAACAGACACTAAACCGTAACTAATTCCAAATAATACATAAGGAATAATCCCGATATTTTTCGGGTTTCCTATTCTGCTTCCTAATGACATTAAGGTTGTATTAAATGCCTTTTTTTTAAAAATTTCTCCAATTCCAAAGTAAATAATAAAAATTGAAAGAAAAATTGATATGTATGGAATTAAGCTGCCAATAATTGATTTAGAAAAGAATACTATTCCAGAGATCAATACAAATAAAATTATAAAACCCAGCCCTACCGAAATTATTACTTTAAAAGAACTATTAAGTTTTTGACCAAGATTATTGTTCCCATCTTCGCCTCTTACATACAATGCCAAGTAAACTGGAAGCATTACAATGCCACAAGGATTAACAGCTGCTAATGACCCAGCAACAAATGAATAACCAATATCAAAATAATCAAGAATAGATGATAGTAAGTTTGAAGAATTACTAGATATATTTAAAACTTCTTCTAAATAAGAAACATTGTTAGTTTCAATAATCAGACTTACCAATATTATGAGGGTTGAAATAGTCAAAAATATTAAATTGTGTTTATTTATAAAATTGTACATAAATTAAATAATATCCTAAAAAATAATAATTACTGAAAAAACTTATACTAATTTAGTTTAATTGTGCTATACTCCACATCGGAGTTTTATAAAGCGAATATCAATTGGAAAATTTACTTAACGAAAATGAAATAAATTTAAGGACCTTGTTTGAGGCAGGAGTCCACTTTGGTCACCCTACAAGAAAATGGAACCCAAAGATGGATGATTTTATTTTCACAAAGAAGTCAAAATCCCATGTTATCGATTTAGAAAAAACATTGAATCAGCTTGAAAAAGCTCGTAAATTAATAATAGAGATTATTTCTAACGGGGGCCAATGCATTATGGTTGGTACTAAATTACAGGCATCTACTGCAATTCAAGAAGAAGCTGTTAGAAGTGAAAGTTTTTATGTAAATCAAAGATGGCTTGGTGGTATGCTGACTAATTTTCCAACTATGAAATCTAGAGTTGATACCTTAAAAACAATTGAAACCACCGTTTCAAATGCTGACAGNAAGACNAATACAAAAAAAGAACTTCAAGTTTTAGCAACTAAAGCAAAAAAACTTAAGAAATTTTTTGGAGGACTTGTTGGGATAGAAAAGCTGCCAGATTTAGTATTTCTAGTTGATACTGAGATGGAGATAAATGCTGTTAATGAGGCAAAAAAACTTGGCATTCCAATTGTAGCAATCGTTGATACAAATAGTGACCCAAGTGGAATAGACGTGCCAATTCCAGGCAATGATGACGCATTAAGATCTATACAGTTAATTACAAAGTATATTGCTGATTCTATTATTATTGGTAGAGAAAAGTTCAATGAAAAGATTGAAGCTGAAGCATTAAAAAATAAGGAACAATTAAAATCAGAAAAATAATTTCGGAGTTTTTTATGGAAATAGATGTATCTAAAGTAAAAGAAGTAAGAGAAAAAACAGGGGCTGGTATTATGGCAGCGAAAAAAGCTCTCGAAGAATCTAGTGGAGATGTTTCAAAAGCTGAAGAAATTTTAAAGCAACAAGGCCTATCAAATGCTTTAAAAAAATCTGGAAGAGAAACTTCAGAAGGTGTTATTCAGTCATATATACATGCCGGTAATAAAATTGGAGCCATGGTTGAGTTGAAATGTGAAACAGACTTTGTTGCTAGAACAGAGGAATTTATTAATCTTTCAAAAGATCTTGCAATGCAAGTGGCAGCCATGAGTCCGAGTTATATTTATCCAGATGATGAAGGTGCAAAAGATAGTACTCCAGAAGAAATTTTAGTTTCTCAATCTTTCATTAAAGANCCCTCAATNACNATTGAAGATATGATTAAATCTATGATTTCTAAAGTCGGAGAAAATATTAAGGTNTCAAAAATTATNAAATTNGATTTGTCTTAATATGTCCAAATCAACAAGAACTGTACTTCTTAAATTAAGTGGTGAAGCTCTTATTGGTACAAAAAAATTTGGAATTGATAAAAATGTTCTTGATTATTTAGCATCAGAAATTAATGATGTTGTAAAAAAATTTTCTGAATTGCGATTATGTCTTGTNGTTGGNGGAGGAAATATTTGGAGAGGTGCNGATTATGAAAAGGTTGGAATGGATAGATCTGTTGCTGATCAAGCAGGAATGCTGGCAACAATGATTAATGGATTAGCCATTCAAGATTCTTTAGAAAAAATTGGAATTCCTGTTAGGACNATGTCTGCACTTTCGAATCCA
This sequence comes from Chloroflexota bacterium, assembly GCA_002727435.1. Lineage (GTDB taxonomy): Bacteria > Chloroflexota > Dehalococcoidia > Lucifugimonadales > Lucifugimonadaceae. Next base: position 2,243 of record PBWZ01000039.1, on the reverse strand, counting down.
TCAGTATCAGAATTGTTTATAAGGAGAAGGGCATTAAGGCATCTTGAAAAGGGTAGAGTTATTATTCTTGTTGGAGGTACTGGAAATCCATACATGACTACTGATACAGCAGCNGCATTGAGAGCTTTAGAAATATCTGCTGATTTATTGATGATGTCAAAGAATGATGTTGATGGNGTTTACGATTCAGATCCCAAAACTAATCCNAAAGCAAAAAAAATTAATAGTATTTCTCACCTTGAAGCTTTATCTAGGCAAATTAGAGCATTAGATAGTACNGCTTTATCAATGTGCATGGATAATAATGTTCCCATNAGTGTGTTTAATATTTTTAATAAAGGTTCATTGTCAGGTATCCTTGAAGGAAATAAAATTGGAACACTTATAACGCATGATGGAAAGGGGGCTATATGAATGAAAGAGAATTTTTAGATGATCTTTCTTTGAAAATGTTGGCATCCGTTGAACATTTATCATNTGAGTTGAGTTCTATGAGAACAAATAGAGCACATGCTGGACTTGTTTCAGGATTAAATATTGATTATTTTGGTTCTTCTATGAAACTTTCTGAATTAGGTCAAATTAGTGTCTCAGATGGAACAATGATCTTAATTCAATTATGGGATAAAAGTGCTGTNGAAATGGTATCAAAAGAAATTGAATCATCAGACATTGGGATAAATCCGAGTATTGATGGCGATACAATAAGGTTAGTTGTCCCCCCGTTAAATGAAGAAAGAAGAATTGAGCTGGTTAAGATTGTTAAGAAGAAATCTGAAGATGCAAAAATTTCTATAAGAAATGTCAGAAGAAATGCTATGGATGAGGTAAAGGATTTAGAAAAAAAAGGTGAATTGTCTCAAGATGATAGCAGGAGAATGCAATCAGATATTCAAAAAAACACAGATGAAAGTATTGAGGAAATTTCTCAGATTGCTCAAAATAAAGAAAACGAGTTAATGGAAGTCTAAAAAATTTTGGAAAACAATTCCAGTGAAATTTTAAAAGATAAAATTTTAAAAGTATTTGATTCAAGCAACCTTTCAATGCCAAATCATGTTGGCATAATAATGGACGGTAACAGGAGATGGGCAGCTGAAAATAAAAAACCTGTTTTTTTTGGGCACAAAGAAGGAACAAAAAACCTTGAATCTTTAATAAAATTTTCGATAGAAATTGGTATCAAATATCTTACTATTTATACATTTTCAACTGAAAACTGGGAGAGACCAAAACTTGAAGTTAATTATATTACCAAAACTTTATTGAATGAATCTTTAAATGAAAACTTTGACAATCTNCATAAATTAGGTGTCAAAATTGTTATCAGGGGGAGTATNGAAAAACTTGATAAANCTTTAAAAGNNAANATTTTAAATGCTCAAAAAAAGACNTTAAATAATAAATCAATTTCATTAGTTATTGCTTTCGATTATGGTGGCAGAAATGAAATAGTTAACACTGTGAAGGAAATAATAAAAGATAANATTAAANTTNGTAANATTGATGAAAANTTATTTAATAATTATATAAATAAAGATTCAATTCCGGACCCAGACTTAATAATAAGAACCGGTGGAGAGTATAGGTTGAGTAATTTTTTAATTTGGCAGTCGGCTTACAGTGAATTTTATACGTCTGAAGTNTTATGGCCGGATTTTACCAAAATAGATTTTTACGATGCCTTAAAAAGCTATTCTTTAAGAAATAGGAGATTCGGAACAGATTGATGAACAAAAGGATAAGAACATCTCTAATAATTGCCCCTCTTCTCTTATTCAGTTTAATTTCAGAAATTTTCCTTTTTCTTTTTCTATTTTCATTATGCGTAATAATTATTTTTGAAACTAATTTAAACTCNAAAAAAAATNTTAGAGTTTTAATTTACTTAATATTGATAAGTATTTATTTTTTCTTATTAATTTTGAATTTTGATTTTATGATTTATGCAATATACTTATCATTATTATCATTTGCTATTTCTATATTTTTTAATATTTTAGAATTAAAAAAAAATAAAGAAAATTTAAACTTTTCTAACCAAATTTTACTCGAAAATAAAAAATTAATTAATTTATTTTTTCTAAGAGAAACTTCAACAATATATTATCTTTTTGGCACATTGTCTTTTTATTATCTTTACCAATCACCAAGAGAAATAAATTGGGTACTCTTGCCTCTCTTTACAGTTTTTGCAATTGATACTTCATCGTATTTTATAGGATCAAAATTTGGAAAAAGAA
>PBWZ01000038.1 GCA_002727435.1 Chloroflexota bacterium | reverse complement strand
TATGAAAATTTCTTATTACGCTATAAGTTAGCGCTTTGGGTACCCAATATAAAGAAGATAAAAATTCTGGAAACTTTGTATGATAGCTGGTTGAAAATGAATAATTATTCTTTATACAATAATTTCTTGCATGCCATCCTAAAATGCCCTCCGTAGCAATGTGAATGTAATCAGGATTCATGTGTTTAATCATATTAACTACAGTTTTATACCTAACCATTGGTATCTTAATTTCTTTGTAAAAAGGCCAACTTATATTAAAAAAAAGAAAAGGGTGTATTACCTTTATATCCATATCATTTTTCTTAGATATCTTGATTAAATTTTTCCAAGTATTTACTACCCCATTTATTTGTGGTGACCATGTATCCGTTATCAATAAAACTTTTTTCACATTATCAATGTTGAACTACTTCTGCATAAAATTCCACTTCTAATCAAATAAACTTTCTACACTTATCGCTATAACTACCCTGATGAAATCCAATAATGTTTTGATCATTGTTAGGACAAGAAATTACTAAAAATAGTAAAATAACATAATTCAAATAATTAATTTTAATCAAGAAAATAATATGAACGAAGTATATAAAGTAAGTGGAATGACTTGTGATGGTTGTGCAAACAGCATTAAAGAAGCTCTAGAATTAAATAAATATATCTCTTATGTGAATATTAGTCTTGAAGATGAAAATATAAATATAAGTTCTGACAAAAGTTTTACTGTCAATGAATTAAATTCATTGATTGATAATTTAGGTAACTACAAAATATATGAAGAAAAATTTACTTCAAAAATTATTGAATATTTTTCTTCAAAAAAGACTTTGTTATTGGCATTATTACTTGTTTTAATATCCTCTCTGTCATTGCAGGTTTCTAAGGATAATTTTGAGTTAAATGAATGGATGATTTCTTATATGGGAATTTTCTTTCTAATATTTTCTTTCTTGAAGCTAATAGATATAAAAGGTTTTAGCGGATCATTTAAAAAATATGACTTAATATCAAATATAATACCTGGTTTTGCAATTACCTATCCATTTTTAGAGTTATTTTTAGCATTAGCTTTTCTTTCAAGTTATTTTTTAATTACCTCATATATTATGACTCTTATTTTTATGACCTCTCAGTTTTTTGGAGTATTTATTTCTCTTCAAAAGAAAGAAGTCATTAAATGTGCTTGCATGGGTTCTTCGATAAATATTGATATTTCAACATTAACTTTAATTGAAAATCTAGTAATGATTTTGATGTCTAGTTACATGATTATAATTTTTATTTAAATGAGAAGATATGAAATAGATTCAATAAGATCAATTGCTTTAATTTTATTAATTTTTTACCACATAATTATTTCTTTTGTACCAGAGACAATAGCAATTGGTTTTATCATAAATAAAGAAAAAGATGATCTTGTAGATTTACTACTTTTATTATCTCAAGCTCTAAACATATGGAGGATGCCAATACTTTTTTTAATTGCAGGAATGGCTTTTTATTTTTCATCATTAAGAAGAAACAATAAGGAACTTTTTAAAGAAAGGTTNGTGCGTATAATTATGCCACTTACTTTTTGTAGTTTTTTTATAGTGCCTGCGGGATATTTTATTTCTGGAAACTATTACAATTCTGATTTTAAGTATTGGCCATTACCAGCGTACTTATGGTTTTTAAATTCAATTTTTTANTATTCTTTGTTTTTACTTCCTTTAATTTATTTAAAGAAAAAAAATTCTAATTTATTCAAATTTTTTAATAACTTATTAAAGAATAAATATATTATGTTAATGATATTTTCTNTNCCAATGATAATAATTGCTGGAATATTTAATCCAAAAGATTATTCAAATTTTGTTAACTTTGCATCTCTTCCATTATTACCATTAGGTGAGCTAAATATTCATGGATTTGTTGTTGGGTTGTTTTGTTTTCTCATTGGATTTATTTTTGCGTCATCTGGAGATATATTTTGGGATTCTGTAAGAAAGATAAAATTTATAACGTTAATTTTAGCGATTATTTTTTTCTCCCAAAGACTACTTTTTTTCCTTATTCCTTATTGGGAGGGTGACTCAACAGAATACTCATTACAAATATCAAATATTTTAACTGCTTTCGAGTCAGTATGCTGGATGTTATCTTTCAGCGGGTTTGCCTCTACTTACTTAAATAAAAAGAATAATTTTCTTTCTTATATAACATTAGCAGTATTTCCAATTTACATTTTTCATATGCCAGTGCAATTTTTAATTTCAAGTTTTATATATCCAACATCGATTGCACCAACATTAAAATTTATAATTGTCTTCCTAGCAACAATTTTATCGTGCCTTGTAATTTATGAGATCGTTAAAAGACTCAAAGGGATTAAGATTCTTTTTGGGATTAAGACTTAATTATTCTAGTAATTTACTAGCAAGATTTTCAATAAATTTAGNAGTATCTTTTTCATCTTCAGTATTGAGAGGTTCAGCCATAATTATTATATTTCCAAACACTTTGTAGTGAGTGTAAAGAGGCTCTCTTCTTACACAAGGAGGTGCATTGTTGNTTAAGTTTTCTGATTCAGAAAATATTTGAAGTTTGTTAGTAATTATAATTCCATCAAGTCCTGGGTTAGACTCTGGAAGCTGATTTAATTTCAATCCTCCTCTACCTGCAACACCAACACCAGGCTTATAACCTCTGCAAACTAATTTCTCAACATTTGGGCCATGGCCGATATTTTTTTCTACTATCTCAATCATTTCTGTTTGCTCTTTTGCTGTTTCCAATCCATTAGTATTTGCTAGATCTANTGTTGGATAAACTATAAATGCAANCTCTCTACCTTTATAAAAACCATGCATTGATTCAGAAGATCCTTTAAATTCTGATTCAAAGTTACCNCGCATTTTGAATCCTGAAGATTTTACTTCTTCANNTGTAAAAACTTTATCTGTTTCTAATACNGAACTACTTGATGAACAGCTTATNAATGTAAAAATAAATACTATAAATAAAATATATTTCATATTTATAATTTATATCATTTTGATTATCTTGTTTCAATCGGCAACGAACTATCATTACCCCATTCTGTCCAAGATCCGTCATATACCTTTACATTTTTTTCACCAAGTAAATCAGTAAGTATGAACCATGTATGCGTAGCTCTAACTGCAGTTTGGCAAAGAGTATAAATTGTTTCGCCATCGGTAATTCCTGCATCTCCATATAATTTTTTAAGTTCATCTGCAGATTTAAATTCTCCTGTGTCATTTACTCCCATAACCCAATTAACATTTTTAGAATTAGGNATATGACCACCTCTTTCAGCCCTAACATCTTTNCCTGAATATTCTTCTGGAGACCTTGTGTCGCAAACAATTTTTGAAGGATCGTCTATCGATTCAATTATTTCATCAAGCCCAGCAATTAAACTACTATTTATAGATGAGCTGAATTTATAATTTGAAGATTTTGGATCTGGGGGTGAAGTAGAAATTTCTCTTCCTTCGCTTTCCCATTTACCCCAAACCCCATCAAGAAGTTTTGTATTTTTGTGCCCGTATACTTCAAGCGCCCATAGTCCTCTTGAAGACCATAAATTTGAATTGCCATCATAAAAAACAATTGTTGAATTTGGTGTAGCCCCAGTAATACTTAAATTCTTTTCAATATGACTAGCTGAAGGAAGCATGCCTTTGACGCCATCTATTTCTTGCTGGAAAACTTCTCCCGGAGTCATATGAAAAGCTCCTGGAATGTGACCAGAGTCATACTGCTCTTTTTTTCTTACATCAATAACAATAACATCTTCATTATTTAGTTCATTTTGAAGCCATTCTGTACTGACTAATCTTGACGAATCATTATATCCTCTATCATCAATTTCATTGTTAAGTGAATTATCTTCAGAAGAGCAACCAAAAACCAATAAAGACATTATTATTATGGTTGGTAAATACTTTTTTAAGTTTTTCATTTTTATCCTTTACTTTAGTAAATTTGTTTTTAGTTTTTTGTTAAGTATATTTTCCACTCACCATCATTTTCTTCTTCAATTTCACAATCAAAGCCTCTTTTCATTGCCTCAGGGGGAATTGTTGATAAAGCTGGAGGGTGATCTAATATTATTTCCAATGANTTTAATTTTGGATTTGAATCTAATTCNTTATTAGTAATCATCATAGGATATGGNCAAATNTCACCTCTAACATCTAATGATTTTTCAAATTTCATTTAGCCTCCTTTGCTATTAAATTTACTCTCCAAGAGTTNTCAGTAAATTTCATTTTGCATTTAATTTTCTTGTCTAAAATTTGCATTGGTATCATTTTTATAATTGTTTCTTCATTTGTAATTATTGATGTTTCTTTAAAACTGCTTTCAATAATTTCATTAACTTTTTTTATTTGATCACTCAATTTTNTGTTTCTTAAATCAANTACCATTTTTAAAACCTGCTTATTATCTTTGTTCCNAANAAGGCACCTATGGCCAGAGATAACCCAAATAACCACCCACTAAGACTCATTGAAGGTATTGCTGAAAAAAAGGATCCCAATGTACATCCAATTGCTAACCCTGCTCCATAACCCATAAGAAGTCCGCCGCCAAAAGATTGAACTAATCTAACCGGATTTTTTGGCATCCTAATTTTGAATTCACCAGATAGTTTTGAAGCTAAAAAAGAACCAGGAATTATTCCATATGTTGCTGCAAAAGAATTTGAAAAATAATTTGAGTTTGATGCTGCATTTGCAACACAACCTCCAAGTTCACTCAAACCTTTTACAGCTGGTTCCAGCCCAACAATTCTTAAAATATCATTGGCAGATGAAAAAAGTTCTCCAGTAACACCAAAAGGTTTCGATACCACAAGAAGAAAAGTACTAATTATTCCTAAAATTATTACTCCTGTTGTCATGCTCCAAGGCGTCTTAAATATTAAGTANAGTGGNGAGTAAAGTTTTTCTTTAAANGAATTAAATTCCTTTGGTTTATTGGATATTTTAAATTCNTTGTAGCCTTTTTTATGTTCGTATATTGTTAANCCNNTNTAAACAGNAACGCCCAGAAANAAAGTAACCAAAAAGGCTCCAAAATAACCCATATTGAATAACTTAGGAAGCCATATTTTAGGTTCATTGGATATTAAATTGTCCCACCACCAATTCCATGATAAAGAAAGTACTGATAGGCCGGTTATTACTCCTAAAATACTAAAAAGTGAAGCTATNTAACCTTCACCAATCCTATANAGCGATCCTGATACACAACCTCCAGCAATNACCATTCCAATNCCAAAAAGNANACCCCCAATAATTGTAGAAATGCCAAAAGGTAAAATATATGGATCAGAAGGAATTGATCCAATTGTTGGATTTTGTATTATAGATCTCATAACAAATATGAATAGAAAAGATGTTGTCATCAAGCCCAGAATAATTGACTTTAATGTCTTCGTGCTACCAAAAAGAAATAGATCTCTAAAAGATGATGCAAAACANAGTCTGCTTCTNTGNAGNGTTATTCCAGCTATTACAGAAAAAATCCAAATAATACCCGTNNCACTACTTATCGAATTCAAATAAATACCAAAAACAATAATAAATAATATAGCCAATATTGATGTTGGTTTAAAAGATATTAAATTTTGTGCGATTTTTTCCATAAAAAAAGCCCCGATTTTTCGGGGCCATCCATAACTTTACTAATTTAAACGCAGTTATATGACCCCATTTAAGGGAGTACAACAACAGCAGTTTGAATTAATAATGTTTTTCATTTCAATGAGGATAGTAATTTTTATATATCCATATGTCAATATGTATTATTATATTAAATTTTAAATTAGAATTAAGAAAATTGTATTTAGTAAGGAGATTTATATGGTTCATGGTGGTTTTTTTAATAGGGTTTCTAATACTTTTAAAATGATGAAGTCATGTTTGGATGTATTAAAGAAAGACAGAGAATTAATTCTTTTCCCGGTTTTTGCAGCTATATCTGTTGCCATATTTGTATTAATTATATCTGCAGGTGGGTACCTAGATAATCTTGACACAGAACAAGGTGGGTCTCTTGCACCATTAATATTGTTGATATTTGGTGCAAATTTTTTAATAGTTTTTTTTAATTCTGCATTAGTATCTGCTGCACTGGAAAGATTAAGAGGCGGTGATCCAAATGTTAAATCTGGACTGTCTCATGCAATCAAACATATTCACCATATTTTTTTCTGGTCAATTATCGTTACTATAGTTGCAATTT
>PBWZ01000001.1 GCA_002727435.1 Chloroflexota bacterium | reverse complement strand
TCAATTAAAATTCCTTCCTGTACAAGAATCTGANTTTATTTTATCAGTTATAGCTGAAGAATTTGGNTTTTTTGGTATAGCTGTTATNATGTTTTTATTNTTTATGCTNATTAAAACTTTATTAGATATTGCTTTTAAATCATCTGACTATTTTTCATCTTTAGTTATANTNGGTTTAACATCAATTCTTTTTTCACANATATTTGTTAATTCNGCAATGACTATCGGTTTAATGCCTGTTAAAGGNCTACCAACNCCATTTGTTTCAGCTGGNGGNTCNTTNATGTTGCTTTGTTTTATTATTCTTTCTTTGGTNACAAATTTTTCNAAAAATTAATTATTATTGGCAGTTGTAGTTTTGGCAGTGTTTAGTTAACTTCTTTTGCTCATTATCATGGTTAAAAAAATCTTTTATATTAATAGCGAAATGGAGCCATTTGCGTCGGTTTCTAATTTAGCANAACTNTCNGTAGATATTCCTCTAGGCTTACAAGANAAGGGTAATGATGTAAGATGTTTGATGCCNAANTATGGTTTTATCAGTGAAAGAAAATANATTTTAAGAGAGGTTATTAGNCTNAANGAAATTCTNTTTGANTTTGATGAACGAAGTTATGANTGTTCTGCAAAAAGCGCCTTTCTGCCTAAGTCTCGTTTACAAGTTTATTTTTTAGAAAACAAAGAACAGTTTGATGATTTNAATAATTTACTTTTNAAATCNAAAAANGGNAGATNTTTATCNGATAATGANNTAAGGTTTGCAATTTATTCACTTGCAGCAATAAAAATGCTTCCNAATCTNTTTTGGTTNCCNAATATAATTGTNTGNAATGGATGGACATCAGCATTAGTACCTTATTTNCTCAANAAATTAGCAAAANNTGANAAAGAGCTTTCAAANATTAAAACAATTTATATCACTAATTCNTTAAANAAGGATGTACTTTATGATTATTCAAATCTTCCTTTTAANCCTGAAACTTTAAAGGAATTGAAATCGTATAATTTAAATCAAATTGGTTGTGCAAATGCTAATGCAACAATNATAGTAGATGATGAAGAAAAAGTATATGGAAACTTGATGAAGACTAAAATTTTNAAAGANTCNAAANCCTGTTCNCANGTTGATATTTCNAAATCAGATGGAAATTTTTCTCCCTTATTAGATGAAATNGAAAAAGTTATNAAGACGATTTNATAGTATGAAAAAAATTTTTGNAAATTTAAAGAAAATTCTTATCGCTGTAATNTTTTTNATATCTTGTAGNGAAGAAACAATTCTTTATNATGAAATTGAAAATAGNGAAGGNACNATAAAGACANCTTCATTACCTCAAACAAATAATAAANTNTTTCAGTCNTTTCCTTCATTTTCATCTAATTCAAAGCTTCATTTTGGTAATGTTAAAGATTCAGAAAATTTATTTTCTCTAGTTCAAATGACTTTGTTTTCAGGAAATATNCCACCNGTTAGTTTNGTAGATCTTTTAGCTGATTCAATTCAAGTTGATAGTGCTATGGTNTTTTTTCAAACTTCTGANTCTTTGCAAACTGATTTTACNTTAGGNCTTTATTCAATTATNGCTGATGATGATAGNGTATTTTCAGACTCATTAAATTANTATACAAAAGATAATTTTATTGATTTTGAAAATAATTCTATGCTTCTTAATACATTAAATCTTTCATCTCAAATTGTTACTCCTGATACGACAGGGCTTGATTCAATCAAATTTATGTTTGAAGCAGATTCTGGTAATTTAGATTTACTCAAAGAATATTTCTTTGATACTGACACTTACCCAGCAAGGACATTGATGCTTAAAGATCAAGATGGATCATTGGATGAGTTGTTCACAATTGAAAGTAATGAATCTTCTAATGGACCTAAAATGAGAGTTTGGTACAAAGCATTTGTAGATGAGGAAACTACGCTAGATACTTTTATTACTTTCTTTTCGCAAGCAGATGTTAGTATTTTTTCTCCGCCAGTTATAGAAGATGATGATTTTAACTATATTTCTTTAAACTCTGGTTCAGGTTTAAGGTCAGTTGTTGAATTTGATCTAAGTATTATTGATTCACTTTCAAGAAATGAGCTCTTTAAAAACTCAAATCTTATTCTTGATGTTGAAAATTCTAACCTAAATGAGGATGATGAGTTTTATATCATTGTATCAGCTTTGCAAGACTCTGTTNAAAATTGGGGATTTTCTACCCCATTTGTTGAAAATGAAGAAGAGTTAGAAACTATTTCTTCAGATGCAAATTTTATTATTTCAAGAAAAATTGAGGACAACCAAGTTAGAATTCCGATTCAAGCCTTTTTGCAAGGTTACAAAAATGGTCTATTTCAGCACAATGAATTAATGCTTTATAGTGCTCCAGTAAATAGTCCTTTTGATAAAGTAAGATTAAATTTTAATGCAATAGAGGTTATGTATGTTGAGCCGTAAAATTCTGATTATATTCTTTATTAGTTTCATTTTTCCTCAAAATGCATTGAGTGGTTATGGTTTTGGATCTTCAGTCGATAATAATGAGGCTACTTCTCTAGGTGTTTCGAATGAANTATTGCCTTCATTTAAGAGTAAAGTTTCTTTATCTAATCCATCAACCTGGCATAATTTGCTTTTTTCTTATTTGAATACCTCAGTTAACGTTCAAAATTCAGTTTTTCAGTCTAATAGTAGTACCAACTTTTCTTTGTCTTCAGCTAAACTGATTATTCCATGGAAGCAAAAGATGGCATTTGGAGTTTCTTTTGAGCCATTTCTCAATAGGGAAATAGCAATAAGCGATAGTACTTTTTCATCATTTTCATTTAATGATGAGGATATTTTATTTTCAAGAATAAATAGTTCATCTGGAGGTCCATCTCAAGGTCAACTATCATTTGGTTATAAACTTAATGAAATGGATAGTTTTGGAACTAATCTAAATATTATTTTTGGTTCTTCAAGAAGTACTAGAAATCTTATAGTTGATAATGAAAATCATCTTCTNCAGTCAAGAGATTACTTNTCAGGAAGTATGATTGATTTATTTTATTCGACAAATAGAATNAAAATNAAAGAAAAGCCAATATTTTTATCAGTTGCATATAGTTTACCGCTTAACGGCATTAATATTGAGAATGACTCCTATCAAGCATTTATTGACTTGAATGATAATAATTATCACGATGTAAATGATTTTCCAAATGTCGGTCAAGCTCTTTTACCTTTAACCCAAAATTTTAAAAATGAGTTAAAAATTAATTCATTTACTGTTGGCGCAGATTATGAATTTAGTCCAAGAAAACATTTTCAGTTCGAATTGTTGCAACTAAGCAATAATGGTAAACATAGTCTTAATAGCTCTGTTTATGCAGGATACATTGAAAGTAAAAGTAAGCTAAGTTTATCATATATTAAATTTGCTCAACCATTTTCTCGCGATCGTTTTAATTTTAAAGCATCAATGTTTTTTCAAAATTATGGAGTTAAAAATCTTGAAAATATTAATGAAGTTGGTTTAGGTTTAGGAGTAGGTTATAATTTTGGTATTACTGGAAATCAAATTGATTTTGGATACAAATTTGCAAATAGATCAGGCGTATATGTTGTAGGAGATGAAACTCTTCATATGTTTAATGTAGGTATAAGTATTGGTGATTTATGGTTTGTCAAACGAAGAGAAATTTAAATTGATAGGAATTAAGATGAAAAAATATTTATTTATCATTATCGCAATTTTTACTATTAGCTCAAATTTAGACGCACAATGTAAAAGAGGTGAACAATTAAGAATTACTAATGATGTTGAAATAAAAGTGGTTGATTGTAGAGAGGCAACTAGATTGATTTATAATGAAGGTTGGTATCCATATTCAATTGAGTATGAACAGGAAGATAGATGTCCTCAACTGTCAAGTAGTGCTGCAGAATATTATAGGAGTAGCAATTGGGAGCTAAGCGCACAATCCTATTCTGAGTTAATGGAGTTAAGGTGCGATCAATGGAATTCAGATTGGGTCAATGCTGACGATGTTTATTTATACTGGTCAATTGCATTACAAAATCTTGGAAAATTTGAAGAATCAGAAAAGGTGTTGACTAAAGGCTTACAAGAGCTACCTGATAATACTTCTTTAATGACAAGATTGGCATACGCTTACAAGAAACAAGATAAAATTGATGAAATGATAATTGAATATGAACGCTTGATGGACTCTGGATCTAGAGATATTGATTCGTTAAGAGATTTAGCNAAGGCTTACGGAAAGCAAGGNAGAACAGATGAACAAATTTCTGTTTTAAAGAAAGTTTTAAACATTGATCCAAATAATTCATCAGTTCAGTCAGAGTTGGCAAGAGTATATGAAGATTCTGGTGAGGACCCGCTTGAAATTTTTAAAGCAAGATTTGAAGATAATCCAGATAATGCGTCCTATGCAGTTGAGTATGCTGAAAAATTAATGTCTAATGGTGAAACTGACGAAGCAATCGATGTCCTTGAAAATACTTTAAGCTACAATCGTGACAATAGTATGATTTATATGTCGCTTGGTAAAGCTTACAATGAAAACTCTGATTTTGATGAAGCTGTTGACATTCTTGAAGACTTATTTGAGCTCGATAGAAATAATTTTAGAGTTGCATTATTAATTTCAGTAAACAGCATTGAGATGGACGATTTTGAGTCTGCNTTTGAATGGGGTCAAAAATCGATGAAAATTTCAAGAAATAATGCCGAATCTTTAGCCCATATGGGTAATCTTTATTATAAAGCTATGCAGTCTTGTAGAGGAGATAATTTTTCTCGTTCTGATAAAATTGTAGCCTCACTTGCTTACGAATATTTTGTTAAAGCTGAAAACAAAGGCAATTCAAAATATTTTAAGCAAAAAAATTGGTTAGAAGATAATGAAGTTTTATTTAGTTATGCTGATTGGTTTATGACTGATAAAGATGTTCAAGCTTCTGGAAAGGTTTCTCCAAGTGGAAGGTGTTATGACTGGGTTTCAGAATCTTTATCGAAACAATCAGATTGGTGATCAATGTCTATTGTCAAAGATAAAGACAAAAAAATCTATGATATAATTCAATCTGAATTAAATAGACAAAATAATTATTTAGAGCTGATTGCATCTGAAAATTTTACCAGCAAAGCCGTTCTTGAAACTGCAGGCTCTGTTCTTACAAACAAATATGCTGAGGGTTATCCTGGAAAAAGATATTACGGTGGATGTATTCATGTTGACGAGGCAGAAAATTTAGCTATTGATAGAGCTAAAAGACTTTTTAAGGCAGAATATGCCAACGTCCAACCTCATTCAGGTTCATCTGGTAATATGGGTGTTTATCTTGCTTATTTACAGCCTGGAGACTGTATTTTGGGGTTAGATTTGA
>PBWZ01000037.1 GCA_002727435.1 Chloroflexota bacterium | reverse complement strand
CCTCCATATTCAGCTAATAAAGGCTCCTGATTAATAGATGATTTAAATTTAATATTACCTTTACCTTTTTCTCCACCCTTAAGAAATACAGTTTTTTTGTTTAATATAATTTTTGTTTCCCCTGATATATTTATTTCACAGTTAAAAGGAAGTGTTAATTCTAGGTCATTTCCTCGTTTTCCATTTTTATTTTTCTTTCCTCCTGGCTCACCACTTCCTGCATTAAACTTTTGGTAATTATAAAAACAATCGAGGTCATACATATCTTTATTTGGAATTAAAACTACATCTCCTCCATCTCCTCCATCTCCTCCATCAGGTCCACCTCTAGAAACAAATTTCTCTTTCCTAAAAGAAACACAACCAGCTCCACCACTTCCAGAAGTTAATATTATTTTAACTTTATTTTTCATTTTCTTTGTTTGTAATAATAATAAAATTGTTAACTATGTTAATAATGTTAATTAAACTTGAATAAATTAACACTTTTTAAAAAAAAGCAGAAAAAAAATTTCTAAATGTTAACAAAAATCATAATAAATTATTTTTTATTGTAATTAACAATAATTAACAAATGGGATGTTAATTAATTTTTAATGTATTTCTAATTTGTTGAAGAGAATAACGAAGATCAAAATCACTTTTTAGTTTTCTTTCAACAAACCTTACTCCATTTATTACTGACGCATGATTTTTATTTAATATAGATCCAGACGCAGTTGTTGTTAAGTTTAAATCTTTGTTTAAAACAAAGCACGAAAGCCTTCTTGCGTTAACGATTTTTTCTGACCTACTACTACTTTTTATTTCATCTTCTGAAACACCAGTTGCGGCAGCAACAGCTGGAAGGACCAAAGATGGCTCAGGTTTATTATTTAACTTGATTTTATCGAAACCAATTATCATTGATTTAGCATTTTCAAGAGATATCTCTTGATTTGTTAAGGACGACATTGCTTTTAATCTATTAATTATTGACTCTATCTGCCGAACATTTACTTGGCACAAATTTGCTACATAATCAACAATATCTTCAGAAAGAGTTAGGTTAAAAGAAGTGCATTTATGATCAATAATAGCAACTTTTGTTTCATAGTCAGGGGCCTGAATATCCACAACCAGCCCAGACTGAAAACGACTAACAAGCCTTGATTCCAAATCAACCAACTTTAAAGGGTCGTCACCTGCTATAACAATCTTTTTGTTGTTTAAAAAGAGTTCATTAAAGGTATGAAAAAAGCCTTCTTGCGTTTGTGTCTTGCCACCTAAAAACTGTATATCGTCTATTAGCAAGGCATCACAGTTACGATATTTTTTTCTAAACTCATCTGTTTTTCTAAGTTTTATAGCTTCTATATATTCATTAGTAAACCTTTCTGAAGATGTGTATATTGAGTTAATATTTTTTAAAGTTAAGCTTCTATGAATAGATAGAAGTAAGTGTGTCTTTCCTAACCCAACATCTGAATAAATATATAGTGGATTAAAATCGTTCAACTCATAATCACAAATTTGCTTGCTTGCAGCAAAGGCAAGCTCATTTGAAGAGCCAACAATAAAATTTTCAAAAGTAAATTTATGTAAGTCAATATTTGCTTTATTTGCCTTAGGCTTAGTTTTGCCAGGGTCAACACCAACAATTTCCAGTTTTAATTTAATATCGGAAACTTCATTTACTGCGACAGAAATATGATCAAAAAACCTTTTTTCAATTGCATCTTTATGGAATGAGTTTTCAATTAAGAGAACGATAGTGTCTTTAGTTAGAGCTTTTGGTTTAATGTTTTTGAACATCTGGTTAAAGCTATTAGGGTTTATTTCATTCTGCAATATATTTAGTGCCTTGCGCCATAAATCTTCAATGTTCATAAACCCCCTTTCCAGCCCTAAATTTAGACAAAGGTACACCTAGGACAGGATGCATTATGCTAAAATTTAGAAGACTCTAAATTAAAATATTTTCATAAATATTTGATAGATATAACAATACATTTAAGACAATAATTTAGGCAATAGCAATTTAAATAAATTTCCCACAAAAATCTGGGAAATAATGAAATAACCTGTTCTTTTTTTCACAGCTTAGTTTAAAAGAACANNTGTTCTTTTTGATATATTATAAAAAATTATGAAAATAATTTATTTTGGAACAGATAAGTACTCAGAATTGGTTTTGGATAAGNTGATCAAAGCNGGNANCNCTATACACCTTGTAGTAACTCTTCCAGANTCAATCAAATCCAGAGGAAATAAAAAATCACCTACCCCCATAAAGGCATTCTGCGAAAGTAAAAATATCAATTTTAAGGTTAATATGCCAAATAAAGATGAAATAAATAATATCAANCCCGATGTTATTGTTGTTGCTTCTTATGGAAAAATTATCCCCGAATATATTTTGAATTCTTCAAAATATGGTGCAATAAACCTTCATCCATCATTGTTGCCAAAATANAGAGGNCCTTCACCAGTACAAACAGCTATAATTAATGACGAAAAAATAAGTGGAACATCAATAATACTTTTAAATGAAACCATTGATGGCGGCCCAATAATATGNCAAGAAAAATATAAAATAAAACCAGAAGAAACCTATTCAGAAATCATTGAAAGATTATTTTTAATAGGNGCTGAAAGCATAAATAAAGTGTTAACTAATACTGACTTAATNAGCAAGGCTAGGCCTCAAAATGAAGAGGAAGCAACACATACAAAAAAAATGGAAAAAATAGATGGACATATTAACTGGAAGCAAGATGGAAAAAAAATTATTCAAATTATAAAAGCATTATCCGAAAAACCAGGAACATATTCTTTTATCGATGAAAAAAAAATCAAAATTCATAAAGCATCAAATTTCGAAAAAAGCGAATTTCACAATGAGCCTGGAGAACTATGCCTTGGCCACAAAGATGAATTATATGTATCTACTTTAGGAGGAAGGATAACAATTAATGAATTACAGCTTGAAGGAAAAAAAAGAATGAAAGCAAAAGACTTTATCCGTGGATATAAAATTTATAATGAGATCAATAATGAGAGAATCTATAAAAAATTAAGCTGAAGGTTTTATTACTTCTATTTGCCTTCGTGCTAAATGGCCCCTAATTGTCGACATGTTTTCTTTCCACCAATCGCTTCCATAAAACTCNTCCTCTTTTTTCTTNAAATCTTCCATGTCTTCATATGTCCTGATCCAAATAAACCTTTCACTTTCTTCATCAGTCCATGCTGACTGAATTCCCATTCCAAATTCAAGTGTTTTAGGTGCTATTACTTCATGAAAAAGTTTTAACCAACTNTCCATCATTCCCTTATTAATTGTATATGTTCTTAATTGTCCAACCATCGATTTGCCTTTGACTAATTTTGNATAATTATAATAAATTTATNTTAATTAATGAATATTAAAAGAGGGNAATTATGAAAATAGTTAAAGTAGAGCTAAGAGAACTGAANGGAACTTTAAAAACAGAAAAACCNTTTTGGGAAGAAAGGCTTGTAAGGCCAATAGATATATACCCAGAATACAGATCAGATACTTTTAATGAGGCAAAATGGGGAACTGTTGAAAAAGAAAACGATTACCCAATATCAGCAGTATTTGTTGAAATAATTGCAGATGATGGCTTAAAAGGAATTGGGGGCCCAATTGACCACAGCCAGGCACATATTATAAAAGAGCAGCTCTCTCATCTTTTAATTGATAAAGACCCACTAGCAATCGAAAGGCTATGGGACCAAATGCATAGATTTCAGGTTCATGGAAGACAAGGAACCCCTATGATCGCATTAAGCGCAGTAGATTGTGCTCTTTGGGATTTGAAAGGAAAATATTATAACGAGCCCGTTTATAAAATAATTGGTGGACCAACACGAGANAAGATACCTGCATATTCAAGCATGCTAGGATTTGCGGTTGAAGATATGGGCTTAGTAAAAGAAAGGGCAATAGAATTTAAAGAAAAGGGTTTTAAGGCCCAAAAATGGTTTTTTAGGCACGGCCCTATGAGTGGGGCAGATGGGTTTAANAAGAATGTTTCTATGGTCAAAACATTAAGAGAAACCNTAGGTGATGATTATGATATTATGCTGGATTGCTGGCAAAGTTGGGACCTTAATTATGCCATGAAGGTTACATCGCACATTGAAGAATATGGTCCTAGGTGGCTTGAAGAAGTTGCAATGCCAGACAGAATAGACACTTACCGGCAACTAAGAGAAAGAACAAGCATACCTTTGTCAGGCGCGGAACATGAATATACAAGATGGGGATTTAAAAGGTTTGTTGACCAAGAAGCTTTGGATATATTACAGCCTGACATATATTGGGCAGGAGGGTTTTCAGAGACATTAAAAATAGCAAACTATGCATCTGTGCATGATCTTATAACAATACCTCATGGCCATTCATCAAAAGCAGGTATCAATTTTTCTGTAACACAATCTCCAATTCACACTCCTTATCAAGAATATTTAGAAAAGTGGAATACGATTCATCAGTTTTTCCTTAAAAACCCTATTGTTCCTGACAATGGATACATATACTTGCCTGAAGAAATTGGAATGGGCATGGAATATGATGAGAGCAAAATCGAAAGCCAAAAAATAATTTAAGAATAAGAACGAGATCTTCGGAAACGAGAAGACCTCTTTTTAATTGTATAGTCCTTTTCGGATGTTCGGTCGGGAAAAGAAAAAGCGGTTTCTTTTGGTTTTTTTATAGAAGCACTTCTTTTTAAATTTGTTGATATAGCTGAGCCCCTTTTAGGAACAATTCCTGAGTCTTTCTTAAGATAAAGGCCTGTAAAAGAATCATCTTTGTAGGCAATGTTTTCTGGTGTTCCTTGAGCAATTAACTTGCCTCCCTCTGCTCCAGCACCAGGCCCTAAATCGACTATCCAGTCAGCATTTTTAATGATATCAAGATGATGTTCAATTAAAATTACGCTATTTTTATTATCAACAAGCCTGTGTAGAATTTTAATTAAAGAATTGCAGTCTTCAAAAGATAGTCCAGTAGTTGGCTCGTCAAGAATAAATAAAGTTTTGCCAGTAGCTCTTTTTGACAAGTAAGTTGACAGCTTGACTCTTTGTGCCTCACCGCCACTTAATGTAGTGGCAGGCTGGCCTAGTTTAATATAGCCAAGCCCTACATCATTTAGTGTGCTCAACTTATTAAAAATAGATTGATAAGGAGAAAAAACTTCTAAAGCATCAGATACTGTTAAATTTAAAACATCTGCTATAGAAAGACCTTTAAATTTTATTTCCAAGGCCTCTTTGTTATATCTATTTCCTTTACATTCTTCACATGGGACTGAAACATCAGGCAGGAATTGCATTTGTATTTCTTTGTATCCTGCGCCTTCACAATTTTCACATCGCCCCCCCTTAACATTAAAAGAGAACCTTCCAGGTTTATAACCTCTAGATCGAGCCTCTGGCACTGAAGAAAATAATTCTCTAATAGGGCCAAAAAGTGCGGTATATGTTGCTGGGTTAGACCTAGGAGTTCTTCCTATAGGACTTTGATCTATATTAACAACCTTGTCTAAATTTTCAGTCCCTGTTATCTCATTATGCTCTCCGGGTAAATCTTTAGATTTATAAATTTCTTTTGACAGCCCCTTATACAATATTTCGTTTACTAAGGTACTTTTTCCTGACCCAGATGCACCAGTCACACATACAAGCATTTGCAATGGAAACGAAACATTTATAGATTTTAAATTATTTTCCTTGGCGCCAATTACGTTTATCTCTTTGCCCGGAACTTTTGCGCGTCTCTTAGCAGGCGTATCAATTTTTCTTTTGCCTGATAAATACATTCCAGTAATAGAATTTTTTGATTTTATTATCTGGTTTATATTGCCTTCTCCTGTAATTAACCCTCCATTAGTCCCCGCTAATGGGCCTAAATCAATTATGTGATCAGAGGCCCTCATGATCGATTCATCATGCTCGACTACCAATACAGTATTTCCAAGATTTCTAAGCCCTTCCAAGGTTTTTATTAACCTGTCATTATCTATTGGATGAAGGCCAATAGAAGGTTCATCACAAACATACAAAACCCCTGTTAAACCAGATCCAATTTGGGATGCAAGCCTTATTCTTTGGCCCTCCCCTCCACTGAGTGTAGAAGTTGATCTGTCTAAAGATATATAACCAAGTCCAACCTTGTTGAGAAATTTTAACCTAGAAGATATTTCTTTAAATATTTGTGAGCCAATCAACAATTCAGAATCGCTTAGGCCAACTCCCTTTTTTTCTGATTGGCATTTAGTTATCCATTGTTCACACTCTTCAACAGACAGCTGCGATATTTGGTGAATATTAGAATCTAAAATTTTTACTGACAAAGCATCTTTTTTGAGCCTTTGACCCTTACAAGATGAGCAGGTTTTTTGGTTCATGAAGCTTTGGATGCTTTCTCTTACTGAATTTGATTCAG
>PBWZ01000036.1 GCA_002727435.1 Chloroflexota bacterium | reverse complement strand
TTAACTATTATGAGAGTATTAATAAGTATTTCTGAGACGAAAGGTATTGTTTCTTTTCTAAAAAACTTAACAGGCTTTTACACTGAAATTGAAATAATAGCCACTTCAGGTACATATAAGTACTTAAAAAATAATGGTATTCATTCTACAGAAATATCAGATTATATTGATTTTCCTGAAATTCTTGATGGAAGAGTTAAATCATTGCATCCAAAAATTTTTGGCGGAATCCTATCAAAAAAAAATTCTGAAAATCATAATATCGATTTAAAAAAATTCAATATAAATAAAATTGATATGGTTATTTGCAATCTTTATAAATTTGAAAAAGTGATTAACTCAAATGAATTTAGTAATGAAGATGCAATTGAAAATATTGATATTGGAGGCGCTTCAATATTAAGAGCTGCAGCAAAAAATTATAATGATGTTGTAGTAATTTCAGATCCATCAGATTATGANTTTGTTTTNAATTGTATTTTAGAAAATAAATTAAATTATGACANAAAGAAAAAGTTAGCAGCTAAAGTTTTTAATTTGCTTTCAGATTATGACATTAAAATTGCAAATTATTTATCAGATAATCAAAATGCTGTTATTTCAAATAATGACAAATTTAATGAACTTAGATATGGCGAAAATCCTCATCAGGCAGGGTACATACAAAAAAATAAATCAGAAAATGGAATAGCAAATTCAATTCTTATTTCTGGAAAGGAAATGTCTTATAACAATTATCTTGATGCAGATGTTGCATTTAATGCAGCAAATAATTTTGAAAAAAATTGTGTTTCTGTAGTAAAGCATACAAATGTATGTGGATTATCAATAAATTCTAATCAATTAGATGCTTTTAATAATGCAGTTAACGGAGACCCTGTATCAGCATATGGAGGAATATTAGGTTTTAATTCCTTGCTAGAAGAAAATGTTGCAAATGAAATAGTAAAAAGTTTTTTTGAGATAGTTGTTGCTCCAAAATTTANTAGAAAGACTTTGGAGATATTGCAAAAGAAAAAAAATCTNAGAATTATACAAGCAACANATTCTACTCATAATCAACTTCANTATAGATCTATATCAGGTGGNTTATTGGCTCAATCTCAAAATTTTNATGAAAAATATGAATTAAAAGTAGTAACAGAAATTAANCCTTCTAATCAAGAACTANAAGATTTAAAATTTGCATGGAAATTATGTTTATTTATTAAATCTAACGCAATTATTTTAGTCAAAAATAATACATTATTAGGCATGGGTGCTGGTCAACCAAATAGAGTNATGAGTGTCAAAATTGCCGGTGAAGTGGCAGGTAATAAAAGTATTGGTTGTGTTATGGCATCAGATGCTTTTTTACCATTCCCAGATTCAATAACTAAAGCCAGTGATCTTGGAGTGAAATGTATAATTCAACCAGGAGGATCAATTAACGATAACAAAGTTATTGAAGAGGCTAATAATAAAGGTATATCNATGATTTTTACAAACCAAAGGAGATTCACTCATTAATGAAATATTCAATTGATATAGTACTGCCTGTATATAATGAATCTAAAAATTTAGAAAAGAGATTTGTAAGGTTATACGATTTTCTTTCTAAACAAATCATGCATGATTGGGTGATAACAATAGCTGAAAATGGCTCAAAAGATAATACATTAAATATTTCAAAATCATTACAAAAAAAATATAAAAGATGTAGGGTAATTTCAATTGATGAACCNGGNAAAGGTCAAGCANTAAAAAATGCATGGTTAACAAGNANTTCAGATATATATGGCTACATGGATTCTGATCTTTCTACAGATATTGAAATTTTACCTCAATTTATTAATAAAATAGTTAATG
Organism: Chloroflexota bacterium; assembly: GCA_002727435.1. Lineage (GTDB taxonomy): Bacteria > Chloroflexota > Dehalococcoidia > Lucifugimonadales > Lucifugimonadaceae. The sequence continues at coordinate 7,204 of PBWZ01000036.1, read as the reverse complement.
AAAATTATGACTTTGTAATAGCTTCAAGGTTGATAAAAGGTTCTAAAGTCATTGGNAGAAGNTTAAAAAGAGAAATAATCTCAAGGACTTATAGCAAAATATTTAGAACAATATTATCTGTAAATTTTNATGATGCTCAATGTGGATTTAAATTTGCNAAGAANGAAGCNNTATTAAAAATAATTGATGATTGTAAAGANAAAGAGTGGTTTTTTGATACTGAAATATTATATAAAGCNGAAAAAAATAATTTATCTATATGTGAAGTACCTGTAACATGGGTAGATGATAATGATTCAAGTGTGAATATAATATCAACAATAATTAATGATCTGATTGGTTTGATAAGATTGAGATTAGGAAAATGAGTGATAAATTTGATTTAAATAAATTAGTTCTTGTTGGTGAAACTGCAGAAGCTAGTTTAAGNAGAACATCAGAGATATTAAGAGACCAGGGGTTAAACCCAAATGTCACAATAGAGTTTATTTCAAAGGAGCAAGGAGTTTTTAGTGGGTATGGAGAAATTTCTCAAATTATTTCTAGGTTCCTTCCCAAGGCATTTAGAGATGAAGTTTTATGTTTAAACGATGGTGATATTTTTGCAAAAGGCGAGGTTATTCTACGTTTAAGTTGCACTTTTGCAGTAATTGCAAATTACATAACTGCTATAAATGGAATAATATCTTCTTCGTCAGGATGGGCAACAGCTGCTAANGANTGTGTTGACTCTGCTGAAGGTATACCTATTGTTAACTTTGGTGCACCTCATGTTCACCCTAATGTTGTTGGAANNATGGATTATTCNTCAATTCAAGGTGGAGCAAAAGGTTGTTCTTCAATTCTTGGGGCAAGCCTTGCTGACCTAACTCCAGTTGGAAGCATGAATGAATCCTTAGTTGTAATAATGGGAGACGTTGTTGAAGCTGCAGAAGCATTAGTAAATAGCGGAGATTCTGAGCTCCCAAAAGTTGTCAGTATAGGAATTCTTGGAGATGAGGGGGAAGAAGCAAAAAAAGTTGTAGAAAACTTTCCTTCAATTCGTGGACTTAAATTAGAAACNCCAGAAGAAAGAGGGGGNATAAAAGGTGAAACTTTAAGGGAAGTNAGAGAAAGACTNGATCAGCTNGGATTTATAAANACTCAATTATCNATTTCNGGNGATTTGAATCCATCNNTAATAAAAGAAATTATTGAAGTTGAAAAAGAGTGGCANAGCGAATCAAATTCAAATTTTGAAAATCAAAACCTTGAGAATATGCCTGCTAACAACTTAAACAGAAGGCTTGTTCAAGCAATNGGTATNGATAGATNNATNGCTTGNAGAAAACCAATTAANATAGGNTCTTATTTAAAAATAATTGATGGNAATCCAGTNTCNAAANGNGGNCAAGTTCCTGGAATTCTTCCAGGNGCAAGATTAAATAAAATGTCATTCAGTAACTAAATTTTTAATTATTACCTTATCTTTATTTGCCATTAAAACTATTGGCCCCGGCATATCTANTGTGAATTTATTGCTTTTAGAAAGGCATTTATNTATGACAATATCTAAATGTTTTTTTTCCATAAAAATTTGACTTGAAANAGATTCACACTTTGTTTTAATAATNAATTTCTTTTCTANNTCCTCAAGTANATTAAATTTTAATCTATCAAAGGATATTTCANACTGATTTTCGATTAATTTTATTTTTTGATATTTATCTTTAATTAATTTATTTTGATAAGAATTTATTTCTTTTGCTACGTAAGTAACCCTATTTATTGTATTTAAAAAATCNGGATTTAATTTTTCAAGTTCAGGTATCACATTATTCCTTATTCTGTTTCTTGAGTATTTATTATCATAATTTGAAATGTCATTTACAGGATTTATATTTTTTGAAATNCAGTAATCAAGAAGATCCTTTTTTTTGATTTCAATAAATGGTCTAAAAATTTTTAAACCATTAAATTTATCTATTGTAGAAAAATATTTTAGTCCCTCCATTCCTTTTAATCCTGCGCCCCTTGTTAATTTCATTAAAAAAGTTTCTACGTGATCATTTAAGTTATGTGCTGTAATTAANCAATAGGATTTGGTATCNATGATATGAGATGAAATCATGTNNTATCTAATATTTCTTAAATTTTCTTCTGAATCAGAATCAATCATTAATTTNTGATCTTTTAAATTTTTCTTTNTTAAATTTATGNTCATNTNATTGCAAATGTTTTCTACAAATTTTTGATCNTCATCTGACTCTTTNCTNANACCATAATTTACNTGAAAAGCTTCNAAATTTAATTTAGAATTTCTTTTCCTTAATTCATTTAAAGCAATTATCAANGATGTTGAATCACTACCCCCTGAGAATCCAATTATGAGTTTTTTTCCAACTAGATTAAATTTTTCAAGATTATTAATTAATGTTTCTTCAATTATATTCATAATTAATTTATTAATTACTCTTCAAGTCTTTTTCTTATTCTAACTTTTGATATTCGTGATCCATCTACTTCGTTGATAGTAATTCTCAAATTTCCATAGCTTGTTTTTTCACCTATATCTGGTATTTTTTGAAAATTTTCTAATATAAATCCTGCAATAGTTTCATAATCTCCTTCTGGAATATTAAGTCCAAGTTCATCATTTGCTTCATCTATATTCATTGCNCCATCAATTTCGTATGTATTTGGTTCCAATGTAATATATTTTTCTTTTGGNCTTATTCCTTCTTCTCCAGTTGATCCCACAATTTTTTCAATTAAAGAAGTTAATGTTATTAANCCTGAAACACCACCAAATTCATCAACAATCAAAGAAACTTTATTTCCAGTTCTTCTCATTTCAGTAAAAAGTTCATCTAATCTTTTTGANTCAGGTATAAACAAAGGAGTNCTCATAATTGAGCTTACAACNGATTTNTCATTTAANTTATTTGTTGCTAAGGATGTCATGACATCCTTNGTAGATAATATTCCTACAACATCNTCATAATCATCGTCAAAAACAGGAAATCTTGAGTGAGGGTGGTTTTTATAAATTTTTAAAAAATCACTAAATGAAGTTTCAAAGTGCACCCATTCAATATTATTTCTAGGGGTCATGATTTCTTTTGCTTCAGTTTCAGCAAATCTAAATACATTTTCTAGCATTTCTCCTTGATCAATATTTACAGTACCCTCTTCCTCACCAACATCAATTAGCATTCTAAGTTCACCNTTNGTTACTGATGGNACAGAATCATTNCCGTTTGATTTAAAAATTTTATTTAAAGTTTTAGGTATTAATGCAAAAATNAAAACCAAAGGTTTTGTTAACTTTATTAGTATGCTNACAATATCTGAAGTAGCTAAAGCCCATTTTTCTGGATTAATTGTGGATACTGCTTTTGGGGTCAATTCGCCAATTACTACTATCACAATAGTTGTTACTAACGATGCAATTAATATTGCTGTAGCTGAGTTTTCTCCAATTATATTAATTGCAAGACTTGTTCCTATGGTTGCTACAGTAATATTNAGCAAGTTACCAATAAACAAAATAGTAGCAAAAAAGTCNTCAAAATTATCTTGAATTTTTGAAATTAGTTTTGCTCTTCTATTACCTTCTTGTGAAAGGTGTTTTATTCTTATNTTATTTACTGCAATTATACTNGCTTCAGATGCACTTATTAGAGCACTCAATAAAAGAAGTATGAATATTATAATTAGTGAGTTATACAATTTAAAATTTAATTATGAAGTGTGATTTTATGATGATGGGAGAATATTGTAAATCCTTGTTATTCAGCTTCTCTAATCTTTTTTTCAATTTCATTAAAAATTGCTTTATCTTCTTTAAGAAATTTTCTTGTACTATCTCTTCCTTGACCTAATCTAATGTCGCCGTAAGAAAAAAATGATCCGCTTTTGGTAATTATTTCTTTCTCAACACCTAAATCAATGAGTGAACTTTCTTTACTTATGCCTTCAGAAAAAATTATATCCATTTCTGCTTTTTTAAATGGAGGGGCCATTTTATTTTTTACAATACGTGCTCTTACCTTGTTGCCAACAATATCAGTGCCATTTTTAATTGGTTCGATTCTTCGAAGATCAATTCTTACTGAACTGTAAAATTTTAATGCTCTCCCTCCGGGAGTAGTTTCAGGGTTTCCAAAAACTACACCAACTTTTTCTCTTAATTGGTTTATAAATATTGCAGTGCAGTTAGTTTTTCTAATAGTTCCAGTTAACTTTCTCAATGCTTGTGACATTAATCTAGCCTGNAATCCAATTTGAAGNTCTCCCATTTGACCTTCAATTTCAGCTGTTGGNACAAGTGCAGCGACACTATCAACAACAACNAGGTCAATATTCCCGCTTTTAACTAAATATTCTGTTATTTCAAGTGCTTGTTCTGCTGAATCTGGNTGAGAAACTAGNAGCTTATCAAGATCTATNCCTATTTTTCCAGAATATGANGGATCTAATGCATGCTCGACATCAATATANGCNGCATTTCCACCTTGNTTTTGAACTTCGTTAACNGCCGACAAGGCTAATGTAGTTTTACCTGCTGATTCTGCACCAAAAATTTCAATGATTCTTCCTTTAGGTAGGCCACCAATTCCTAAAGCCATGTCTAATATAATNGATCCAGTTGGAATGACACCTTCTTCATAGTCTTGGATATCATCTTTCATTAACATTATTGATCCTTTGCCGAATGTTTTCTCTATTCCGGCAAGGGTATTTTCAATATCTTTTGTTTTAACTTCTTTTTTTGGCATATTTATAGCCTACTACAGATCAATATTTTTTTTTATAACCTAATGTCACTAATTTATTAAAGGCCTGAAACCTAATTTGACATTTAAGTTTAAGTTTTCATTATCCCTAATTACAGTCAATTCAATAGTGTCACCTGGAACTGTATTTTCGTTTAATAAGTTAACAAGACCACTAAATGAAGTTACCTTATATTCAGTGTTATCTTTTTTAATAGAAATTATAATATCTCCTGGATCATTTTCATTTCTCCCTACTAACCCAGAATCACCAGAAGGACCATCTGGGTCAACATATGTAACTTCAATACCTAATATTTNATCTTTCAGNCCTAATTGTTTTTTTCTTTCATAGGTTAATTTTTCAGTTGCNCCAATACCAAGAAGTGAATGCTCATAATATTTCTTTGAAATTAAAGACGGTATTACTCTTTTTGCAGTGTTTATAGGTATTGCGAAACCTATGCCAGAGCTAGATCCAGATCTACTAGCTATTTGTGCATTTATTCCAATAACTTCACCATTTGANTTAAATAATGGCCCTCCTGAGTTTCCGGGATTAATGGAAGCATCATGTTGTATTACAGAACCAATTAAAAAATTTGTTTCTAGATCCGGCCTTGCCCTTCCAATTGCACTAATTATTCCAGATGTTAAAGTAAAGTTTTCTCCAAAAGGGTTTCCAATTGCAATAGCTTGGTTACCAACATTCACAATTGAACTGTCACCAAGGGGCAATGGCTTATATTCATAAAAATCCGGATATTCCACATCTAGAATTGCTAGATCAGAATANATATCATGTGCAATTAAATTTGCTTTGAACTCATAACCATCATGAAAAGCAACTATTATGTCGCTATCTAAAAAAGCAGCTGCCTCTCTTACAACATGAGAGTTAGTTGCAATTCTACCCTCATCATCCCATATAAAACCAGAACCCGAACCTGAAGGGCCCATAAAAGTATCAATTCTTATAGCAACTATTGCAGGAAGTGCATCGTNATAAATTTNTGATAGGTCATNAAGGTAATTAACGCTATTACTTTCTTTAACTTCAGGGCTAGAAATTATTTTCTCAGGCTCACTATCAGAACACGAGAATAAAGATACAGAAAGTATTAAAGCTATGAATAAATTTTTAGTTTTCATTTTTTTTAAATATTGGTATTGGTTTCATTTTGTGTAAATTAGGTGTTCTAATCTTATTATATTGATTATAAAATTTGCTTGATGAATCTNTCATNGCTTCTTCCAATTCTTCATATGTTAGTCCGCCCAACTGGTCTTTGTCAGTTCTTCCGTCTTCCCACAATCCGTCTGTTGGTGGAGCATCAATAATTGANTGTAATATATTTAATTTTTTTCCTAATTCCCATACTTCAGATTTCATTAAATCTGCGATTGGTGAAATATCTACACCTCCATCACCATACTTTGTNTAAAATCCAANACCAAAATCCTCCACCTTATTACCTGTGCCTACTACAAGCCCTTTTTTTGAACCTGAAATTTGATNCAAAGTTACCATTCTTAATCTTGACTTTGAATTTGCAAATGCATGATCNGAATTNAATAAGTTAAGNGATTTAGTAAATTCAGTATAAATATCTGTCAGATCTATNGTTAGGTGATTTACATTATCATAATTCTTAGTTAACCACTGCCCATGAGCTATACTCAAATCATGCTGAGATTTGATTTGATTAATTGGCATTGATACGGCAAAAACTTCAAGTTTAGTCATTGCACATAAGGTGCTAACAACAGAGCTATCAATGCCACCAGATATACCAACGACCAAAGTTTTGAGCTTGTTATCTACACAATATGATTTAATCCAATCTGTAATTTTATTTATCATAAAATTAAATTCTTGCGTAACCTCTTACCTTGGGTAATCTTGAGTTACCTTCAAGAATTAGGTCAATGTTTCTTGCACATTCCCTNCCNCTTGCAATTGCNCTNACAACAAGTGATTGNCCATGATTCATATCNCCACAAGAAAAGTAGTTTTTCTTGGTNGTCATCATATTCGNATCAGTTTTNACNTTTCCTCTGCNATCNAGATCAACATTTAAAATTTCAATTAAACCCTTTTTNTGTGGGTGNAAAAATCCCATTGCAAGAAGNACTAAATCGGCTTTTNTTGTAAATTCACTATTTGGAANTTCTTTAATGTCCATTCCACCAGCATCATTTTTTACAAANTCTATATNTACTCCATGAAGTAGTTCGACATTACCATCTTTTCCNCTCAATTTTTTNGTGAGTACTGAATAGTCCCTNNCGCCATTTTCTTCATGTGCTGATGAAGTCCTCATTATTAATGGCCATTCTGGCCAAGGATTATATTTTCCTCTTTTCTCTGGCGGAGCGCTCATTAATTCAAGTTGGGTAACTGAAGCTGCTCCTTGACGAGTAGCCGTCCCCAAGCAGTCAGCACC
>PBWZ01000035.1 GCA_002727435.1 Chloroflexota bacterium | reverse complement strand
AGCATTCCCGAGATTGTTTTCAGTCATTGTTTTTAATCCGGCTTCAGTTGTACCATTTGGAGATGTGACTTCTTTCTTTAATTCTTCAAAATCTTTTTCTGAAAATTTAGCTAATTCAGCACTTCCAAGAAAAGTTTTTATTATTAATTTTTTTGAAAGATTTTCATCAATCCCAATTTCTTTACATGATTTCAACATTGATTCCATAAAATAAAAAATGTAACCAGGACCACTTCCACTAATTGCTGTAGCCTTATCTATAATTTCTTCTTCGTAAACTTCTTCAAATTCTCCAAGTGCACTTAGAATATTGTTAATTCCTTCTTCAAATTTAAAGTCAATTTTATTTTTCTTATACCAAACTGAAATACCTTTTCCAATCTGTCCTGGAGTATTTGGCATTACTCTAATTACGTTTTTGATGCCAAGCCCTTCGCAAAGATTATCTGTGCTTATCCCAGCCATTATTGAAATCACAATTTGATTATCTGATAAGAAATTTTTTAATGTTTTTTTAATTTTATTAAAAACTTGTGGCTTAACACATAGTAAGACATACTCACATAATGGGATAATTTCACCCATTTGTTTTTCCGGATCATCGTAATTAGAAACTGTTACATCAAAATCAATTTTTAATTTTGCTTTTACACTTGAATTTGGCTCAACAACATGTATTTGGTTTTCAGCAGAATGAGACAGGCCTTCTATAAAGGCATTTCCCATTCTGCCACCACCGATTACAAGTATCTTCAATTTAACACTTGCTAAATCCACAAGAATAGCATTTCTGACAACCTTCCTCGAATGCTAATGTTGCAGGACATTCAGGACAAGTTTCTGCTTGTAGTATGCTAGATACATCCTGGCTTACTGACTTGACTTGATCAATTGTTTCCTCTGCAGAATCGCTACTTATAGATATTTGTTGCTCATTTTTTGGTTGGTATATTTTCTCTAAAACATTCGCAATTGCATCAGGTACAGATCTTATTAGTTCTCCTTCATTCCATGCAGGAACGTCAGTAATACCTTTCAATTGCTCTATCGAATCTTTAGGGTCTACACCTGACCTCAGAGTTAGAGAAACCATTCTAGATAATGCCTCTGCCATTGCAGAATCATTACCTCCAGCTTTACCTAAAGCTGCAAAAAGCTCAAAGGGTTTTCCATCTTCTGACATATTGACAGTCACGTAAAGATTTCCTCTTCCAGTATAAACTCTTCTTGTTACCCCAAACAACTCAGAAGGCCTGTCTTGAGCACTAACAAATGTTGCATTTTCTGAAGACAATCTATCTTCCGTTTCAGCTTCATTTGTTCCAGTTGTCAAAACTTCTTTATCTCTGCTGCCAGCTCTATATACGGTTATTCCTTTACACTTAAGCTCCCAAGCCAACATGTAAGTTTCATCGATTTCTTCTTCAGTTGCTTCGTTTCTAAAGTTAATTGTTTTNGATATNCCAGCNTCAACACTTTCTTGAAACGCTGCTTGCATTTTCACATGATATTCCGGTGTNATATCTGGGGCAGTTCGGAAAACTTCCTTTACATCAGAAGGNACATCGTCTCTGTCTTGTAGTGATCCACCATTTGAAAGATGTTCTAATAAATCATCGTTATAAAACCCTCTTTCTTTCGCAACAGCTTCAAAGTTTTCGTCAACATAATAGAGCGTTTTTCCTTCTAGTATGTTGTGTTTTCTGTAAGCAAGAGAAAATACAGGCTCTATACCAGAGGAGCATCCTGCTATCATTGATATTGTTCCTGTTGGTGCAACCGTTAAGGTACAAGCATTCCTTTTCTGTTTTTCACCTGCAAGCTGAAGCCTGCTACCTTCCCATCCTTCAAAAGGACCTTTCTTAATTGCAATTTCTTCAGACATTTTGTCTGCCTCAGTCTGAATGAAACTCATAACTTCTCTCCCCAAATTAACTGCTTTTTCTGAATCGTAGCTAACTTTCATTTTAATAAGCATGTCAGCAAATCCCATAACTCCTAATCCTATTTTTCTGCTTAATTTATTTGCTTTTTTTATTTCCGGGATAGCATATTTGTTTGCATCAATTGTATTATCCAAAAAATGTACTGCAGTTCTGGTTGTGTTTCTCAATTTATCCCAGTTCAAAGCAGTATTATTTTTATTTAAAAACTTAGACAAGTTAATAGATCCCAAATTACATGATTCATTTGGTAGAAGTGGTTGTTCTCCACATGGATTTGTTGCAGTCATTTCACCAAGATGACTAACAGGACTTTTCCTGTTGACTTCATCAAGGAAAATTATTCCTGGCTCTCCGTTTTTCCATGCACCCTTAACAATCTTGTCAAAAAGTTGTCGTGCATTCTTTTTGCCAACAACTTCTTTTGATATTGGGTCAATTACATCATAGTCTTCATTATTTTTTACTGCATTCATAAATGCATCAGTGGCACCCACAGATATGTTAAAGTTATGTATAGCTCCCTCTTCAGTTTTACAATCGATAAATTCTTCAATGTCAGGGTGATGTACATTCATAACTGCCATGTTTGCTCCATCTCTCTTGCCGCCTTGTGTAACAAGAGTAGAAACTGAAGATAATAGTTTCAGTGCAGCAATGGGCCCGCAAGCTTTGCCATGAGTAGTTTTTATTCTTGCACCTTTTGGCCTCAATTCAGAAAGAGCAAAACCTGTACCTCCTCCGTATTTCTGAACCATTGCAGCGTCGTGAGCTGTTTTCATTATTCCTTCCATGCTATCTTCTAGCGGAAGAACGAAACAAGCTGATAAAGTTCCNGCTTTTGTTCCTGCATTCATAAGCGTTGGAGAATTTGCAAGAAACTCAAGGCTTGAAAGCATTTGGTAAAATTCCTCAGCAGTTTCACTAACTTCTTCTTTTGTTGCACCATATGCTTTGTCAGGTTTAGCTAATGCGTTTGCAACTCTTCTAAATAAACCGTCTGGATCCTCTGCAAGTTCACCGTTGCTNTCTTTTAGTAAATATCTATGTTCTANAACAACTTTTGCATTTTCTTTGATTTCAGCAGGCTTAAAATCACTAANAATTTTGCTTACTTTTTCATCTTGATTAAAAATACTTAANTCTTCATTCTGAAAATCTAATGAAGATTGGGTTTTTTCTAAATCATTGTTTTCCATATTTATTATNCTCCTNCAATTATTTTTTTGATAAATCGTTAAGCTCATCTTCGAAATAGCTTANATTNTTAAAGTCTTTATAAACTGAAGCAAATCTTATGTAAGACACGTCATCAAGTTTCTTTAATTTATTTATAACTATTTCCCCGATTTTTTTACTTTCTACATTTTGCTGATTTAATGAATGAACTTCTTTTTGTACATCAAGAATTAGTTTTGATATATCAAAATCATTTATCGGCCTCTTTGTGCAGGCAATTCTGATNCTTTTTTCNAGCTTTTCAATAGAAAAGTCTTCCTTGGTCCAGTCTCTTTTGACTACAGTTATTGAGGTTATATGTATCTTCTCGTATGTNGTAAATCTTTCATTACATGAAATACATTCTCTTCTTCTTCTAACCGAATTCGAAGATTCTCTAGATTCAATTACCTTAGTACTTTTGTTGTTGCATGCTGGACAGTTCATTCATTCCTCATACACTAAATGTAGCGTGTGAGGTTATTATATACACTAATTATAGTGCTTTTCAAGCCCCTATTGGGCAGAATTTCTTAAAAATGGTGGTAAATCCAAGTCNAATTGTTCTGGAATAATAGGTTTATNAGCTTGTTGAGTNTCATTTGCTGTTTTATACATAAATTCTGATTCTGGGAAACCAGTAGCAATTACAGTTAACCNGACTTCATCTTTTAATGTTGGATCGGAAGATTGTCCAAATATAATGTTAGCTTCTGGATGTGCTTCTCTAGCAATTAAATCAGCTGCAGCCCGAACNTCTTTTGCNAAGAGTTCGAATTCACCTTCCTNTGGCCCAACGATGTTNTAAATTATTGCTCGAGAACCTTCAATTGATGTTTCAAGTAGAGGGCTTTGGATAGCATTTTTTGCAGCTTCTATTGCTCTATTTTCACCTCTAGCTTCACCAATTCCCATCCATGCCGCACCTGCATTTTTCATGATAGATTTAACATCAGCAAAATCTAAATTTATTTCTCCTGGAACAACAATTACTTCAGCTATTGATTGGACNCCCTGCCTCAAAACATCATCAGCAAGTTCAAAACCTGCATTCATTGTCAAATTATCATCNGCTAACAACATTAATCTGTCATTAGGGATTACAACTAAAGTATCGCAATAATTTCTTANAGTATTTATTCCTTCTATTGCCTGCTTTTGTCTTTTAGTGCCTTCAAATCCAAAAGGCTTTGTAACAACTCCTATTGTTAAAGCTCCAGACTCTCTAGCTATTTCTGCGATTACTGGAGCAGCACCGGTTCCTGTACCTCCACCCATTCCAGCAGCAACAAATACTAAATCAGAATCCTCAACTAACTCTCTAACAAGACTTCTACTTTCTTCAGCACATTCCCTTCCTTTTGATGGGTCACCACCAACGCCTAGCCCTCTTGCAGTTTTTTCACCAATTTTTATTGCTGTTGCCATTTCACTTGTATCGAGTGCCTGTGAATCTGTATTAAATATCATGTATTCAACCTGATCAATTTTGTTTCGATACATCCTTTTAACAGCATTTGACCCTCCGCCACCAACTCCTAGTACTTTTATACTTGCGTTTGATTTATTTAAATTATTGTTTAATTCATTTAGTAATGTCATTTTTCCTCCAATTTATCCGATTTTAAGAAGTTTTTTTAATTTCGTTTTTATTAAATTATTATTATTAAGTATTGTTGAATTAAATATATTTTTACTTTCATTGTTTAATTTAAAATTATTCAAATTTTTATATTCTTTGATGTAGTAATTAAATAAATAATTCTCAGAAGCATTTTTTTCATCTGGGTTCCTGTAGATAAAATTTTGAAAAACATATTTCAACAGTGAATCAAAACCTTCATATTTTGATCCTGGCCCAGAAATAAAAATTCTATTAGTAGAAATTTTCCCTTTTGATTTTTCATCAAAGTATTTTTTTGAAATTTGTAATAATTCATTTGCCCTTTCACGCATAATTGCCCCAACTCTTTTATTTGATATTTTTTCTTCTTGACCTTTTGTTGTATGTACTAATAAATGATCATTTTCTTGTATTAATTCAGGCATAACAGTGCCAAAATTCTCAACTAGCAACTTTGCATCTTTGGGAGTAATGTCTAAAGATATTTCAATATCCTTATAAAAATTGTCTTTACCAACAGGTATTACAGCTAAATCTAAAATTTTATTTTTTTGTATCATTGATAATTCAGTTAAATCATCACCAATATTTATATGAAAGCAACCAAAATCTTTATTTTCTTCATCTATTAATTCTGTTGTTAATGCAATCGAATTTGAGATTATATTTATTGGGCAAGTAATATCCAATGATTTGCAAAGTTCTTGTAGTGAATTTACGTATTCATTACTAACTGAAACATTTAATTTAATTGCCTCAACTTTTGTTGCATGCATTCCAGTAGGATTTGATAATACATCTTTACCGTCAAGTATGAAGCCTAAAGACATGCTGTGGAGCAAAGAATCACTATCACTTTCAAAATTGGATTTAATAAAAAGGTCTTTTTCTTCAACAGGTTTTGTCGAATCAAGATCATAGATTGGCACCTTTTCTATTTTTGAAGAGATTTCATGTGGTGATATGCCAAAAATAATTTTATTAATATTTTGATAATTTAAAACCCTGGATAGTTTTGGGTTTTTAAAAGATTCTATGAATGAATCCTGTTCAATTATTTTACCTTTTTGATACCCCTGTATCTTAAAATCAAAATTTTCAGAAATTTCGCCATTTTCAATTAACTTCACTTTTGAATTTGTTCCAGAAATATTTACAAATAATAATTTATCTTTCATCTTATCCTTTCTATTACTCTTAGCTTTGCGCTTCTGCTTCTTGGATTTTGGTTAATTTCTTCAATCGTTGGCACGAGTGGCTTTCTGTTTATTAATTTTAAATACGGACTTACATTGCAATTGCATTCAAAATTTAATGGTGGGCACTCACAATTTGATAAACCATTATTGATAAAATTTTTGACTATTTTATCTTCAGTAGAATGATAAGAAATTACAGCGAGTTTTCCTCCAATTCCTAGAAGAGAAAATGCGTCTGATAATACTTTATTTAATTCATTAACTTCATTATTAACAGCCATCCTAAGAGCTTGAAAAGTTAATGTTGCTGGGTGGTGCTTTCTTCTAACTTTTAGCTTTATAGAATTAATTAAATCTGCTAATTCTTTTGAAGTATTTAAGGGTCTGTTAGCACAAATTGCCTTGGCAATTATTCTTGAATTAGGATCTTGACTCAAATCAAATATTAAATCTGATAATTTTTTTTCTGAAAATTTATTAACTATTTCAATAGCAGTTAAATCATTTTCTAATCCAAATCTCATATCCAACATTTCTTCTTCTGAAAAACTGAAACCTCTATTTTCAAAATCAAGTTGTAATGAAGATAATCCTAAATCAAGTAAAACCCCATGGACAGGAACGAATTTTAATTCATGTGCAATCTCAGATATATTCGAAAAATATGAATTAACTAAATAAGAGCAATCTTTATATGCTTCTAACCTTCTTTTTGACACTAAAATAGCTTCATGGTCTGCATCGATCCCTAGAAGTTGCCCACCAGGCTGAGAAAATTCTAAAATTGCTTCTGAATGGCCACCTTCCCCAAGAGTGCAATCTATATATCTTCCTCCGGGGGTTACTCCAAGGTTTTCTACAACCTCCGTAAGCATAACCGGAAAGTGATATCTTTTTAAATTCATGATTTTCTCTAACAATTCTTGCCCTTAAAAAATAGTTATATTTAATTGGTATCAAAATAAACCCAATAATTTCTACAAATTTGATGGCACTTTTTTGTTAATTAAGCTATTTTTTCAAGTAATTGGTATTATTCAAGAAAATAATCTAAAAAATTATGCTAAAGAAAATTAAAGTTTTAACAATTTTTCCAAAATTTTTTGATCAATTTTCTGAATATGGGGTTGTAGGCAAAGCAATAAAATCAAAAAAAATTGATTTTTCAACATTTGATATTAGAAAACATGGTGTCGGAAATAACAGTAGTGTGGATGATACTCCATATGGAGGAGGGCCAGGTATGGTTATGAGGCCGGAGCCATTCATAAATTCTGTTAATGAACTAAAAAAGACAGATAATTACTCACCTTATGTAATTATGACTTCACCTAAAGGTAATAATTTAGATGAAAAAAAAGTTTTAGAGCTTTCTAAAAAAGAATCAATTTATATACTTTGCGGAAGATATGAGGGCGTTGATCAAAGAGTAAATGAATTAGTGGTTGATGAGGAAATAAGTGTAGGTAACTTTATTGTAAGCGGGGGAGAAGTGCCAGCAATGATTATTTCAGATTCAATTATAAGGAAAATTCCTGGGATTTTAGGTTCTTCTAAGTCAAATAAGAATGAAACCTTTTCAATTGAAAATGATTATTCCAATAAAGAGCCAGTATATACTAAGCCAAGGATATTTATGGGTATTGAGGTCCCTAAAATATTACTTAGTGGAGATCATTCAAAAATTGATGAATGGAAAAAAAATAATAGATTTTAAAAAAAATCTAACTTAAAACATTAAATTTAAAAAAAATATTGATAAAAGTATGTATTGGGATATAGAATATTCAGGTTGTTTTAAAGTGAAGTTATGATTGAAGATAATAAAGAAAAAGAATCAAATATAGAAGGCACTGAAGAAGGTAAACCCGAAGCAGAAGCTAAAGAAGAACCCGAAGCAGAAGCTAAAGAAGAACCCGAAGCAGAAGCTAA
>PBWZ01000034.1 GCA_002727435.1 Chloroflexota bacterium | reverse complement strand
TAGCATATATTGCTGGAGAAGGCATTGGTGCAGCAATAGTTAAAGATACTTATTTATCTTATGGTTTTATTAGCATAGCGTGGTCAATAAGTTTATTATCTTTATTCAAAATTTCAGAAAACCTCATGAGTAAATAAAATGAATAGAATCATTCTTTTAATTACATTATTTATTTTTGGTTGTGCATCACAAAAACCAATTGAACTCAATCAAGTCGTAGATTTTGATGTTCCTGAGCAATGGGAGGTTAATATTTCACAGAATTTAGATTTTGATCAAAAATGGTGGAATATTTTTAATGATGATAATCTTAATTCATTTGTTGTTGAATTCATGGATGAAAATATTAGTCTCGAAAAAGCAATGCTTAATACTAGAAAAGCCAAGCAAGCTTCGGTTATAGCAACAGGTAGCTTATTACCTTCAATTTCTATAAGTAGTGGTGTCGTAGAATCAGAACAGAATACTGCTGGTATCCCCACAGTATTTTCAGCCTTATTAGGTCAATCATCAGATGAAGTAACTGTATTCACTCAAGAAAATTATAACTTATCTCTTGGAACTCAATGGGAAATTGATTTATGGGGCAAACTTCGTCAAGGAAGAATTGCAACTAAACAACAATATTTATCTGCTAAGTATTTTGAAGATTTCCTTAAGCTTTCACTTACTGCTGAAGCATCTAAACTTTACTTTGCAATAATAGAAGCAGAGCAAGTTTTAAACAACGCATCAAAAAAACTTAAGAATGCAGAAACTATTTTTGAGTTATACTCTTTACGCTACAACAAAGGGAGTATTTCTATACAAGCGTATCAACAATCAAAAATAATATTTAATGCTACAAAATCTGATTATAATAACAAACTTTTAATGGTCAATTCTCTTAAAAGAGAAGCTAGACTACTTGTAAAAGACTATCCTTCAACAGAATTTTTAGTTAATAATAATTTTCCTAAAAAATTACCAAGTATTCCAAATACTCTTCCTGCAGATATTGTAAAAAGAAGACCAGATCTAATTGCTCAACAATATAATCTACTTGCTAATAAAGCATTAGACAGACAAGCGCTTCTTACTTTATTCCCAACATTCAGTCTTAGTGGAAGCTATGGAAGCTCGTCAAATGATTTAGAAGACTTAACGAATGAAGATTTTTCAGTATGGAATAAAGGATTAAACGTTTTTATGCCAGTATTTAATGCAGGAAAACTTATTGCAAATAAAAGATTGGCTAAATCTAATAGGGAAATTGCAATGCTTGATTTTGTTAATGCTCTGTTAACTGCATATAAAGAAATAGAAAGTGGATTTGAATCTGACTTGACTTCAAATCAAGCTTTAGAAATGATTAATGAAAATATTATTTTATCTGAAAATATTTACAATACAACTTTTGATGGATTCATGAAAGGATCTTCATCATTTGAAGATGCTATTAATGCCAATAATGCACTTTATGATAATCTTGATTTAAAAGCTCGATTAGAAAAAGTTCGCATAGAACAGAGAATAAATTTAATTTTAGCTCTTGGCGGAGGGTTTAACATAACAAATGATTAAAAAATTAAAACCTTTATTTATTTTATTGGGAGCATTTGCTTTATCGTATTTGCTCTGGTTTCTAGGACAGGTTCAGCCTGATCCAGTTGAAGAATTACCTCCACCAGATGTTATTATTGAAATTTTAACACCAAAAGATTTTCAAGTTCAAATAAGTTCAAATGGTACAACAACCCCCCTTACTCAAACAGTGTTAACTGCAGAAGTAGGTGGTGAAGTTATTTATCGTTCAAAAAAGTTTGCAGAAGGTGCATCAGTTATTGAAGGTGAAATTTTAGCAAAAATTGATGACACGGATTTACAACTTCAATACAAAAATGCCTTATTACAATTGGCGAATGCTGAAGTTCAATATTCTCTACAATTAGCCGAAGCTGAAGTTGCAAAAGAAGCTTGGGATAAAATTGGTGATGGAGTTGCAAGTGATTTGACTCTCAAAAAACCACAATTGAAACAAGCAGAAGCTTTCTTAGAGGTTGCAAAAGCACAAGTAAGTTCTGCAGCAAAAAAATTAAATAAAACCGAGATTATTGCTCCATATGCTGGAAGAATTCAAAATGTTAATATTGACCTGGGGACTACTATTATTCCTGGTCAACCAGTTGGAGCTATGTATACATCAAGTGAAATTGAAATTACATTAGCTGTGAAAGACAATGATTTACAATTTTTAAGTATTCCAATGGATGGAAGAAAACTTAATCCAAGTGAACAAGCATCTGTAGTAATTGAAAGTTTTTACAAAGGAAAAACTCAATCTTGGGAAGGCAAACTTGAAAGAGTTGACGGGGTTATAGATCCTATAACAAGAATGATTAATCTGATAGCGGTCTTTAAAAATGACTTTATTGAAACAGATAAACCTAATCTTCCTATTGGTCTTTTTGTTGAAGCAAAAATTGATGGCATTACATTAAAGAATATTTTTGAAATTCCAATTAATTCTATTTCAAAAGACAATGAAGTATATATTGTCGATAAAGATAATCAGCTAGAGTTAAGAAAATTAACCGTTTTAAAAAAATATAGTGAATTTGTGATTATTAAAGATGGATTAAAAGCTGGAGAAAGGATTGTTACTTCAAAACTCTCGACAGCTTCGAACGGAATAAAAGTTAACCCAGTTTATAAATAATGCGTAGTATAGTTACTTGGTTTGTTAATAATAGTGTTCCTGCAAATCTTTTTATGTTTTTTTTAATAGTAGGTGGGTTTTTTGTATCATATCCTTCAATAAAAGCTGAATTCTTTCCAGTACCAGATCCAAAAGCTGTAACAATTATAGTACCATACCCTGGAGCTTCTGCATCTGAGGTTGAAGCTTCAATTTCCTCAAAGATTGAGGATCGACTAGAAGGTGTTGCAGGAATAAAAAAAATCAATTCAAATTCTTTAGAAGGTGGTGGATATGTAGGAATTAGAATATTCGCTAGTGCTGATTTCGACAACACGTTTGAAGAAATCAAAACTATTGTTGATGGAATTACCACTTTCCCTGAAAACAGTGAAGAACCAATTGTCAAAAAACTTGAGATTGTTGAAAAAGTTCTTGATGTAGTAATTCATGGGGATGTAGATGAAAATACTCTTTTGAGTGTTACTAAAAGTATCAACGAAGAAATAAAAAATCTCAGTGAAGTATCATTTACTGAAATTTATGGTAATAGAAATAGAGAAATATCTATAGAAATTTCTGAAAATAGTTTAGAAAAATATAACTTAACATTTGATGAAATTGCCTTTGCAATAAACATGGGTTCGATTGATCTTCCAGGAGGGGTCATCTCAAGCACTAAAGGTGATTTACTTATTCGTACAGTTGGACAATCTTATAAAGGATCTGAATTTGAGAATATAGTAATCAGGGCTAATCAGAACGGTAGCAAGCTCCTGTTGAAAGACATTGCTACAATTAAAGATACATTCGAAGAGGTAGATAAATTTATAAAATGGGACGGTGCTAATGCTATGTTCATTAGTGCAAATCTTGTTGGTGATCAAGACGTACTTACCGCAGCTAATCAATTAAGAAATTTTGTAAAAAATAAGAAAAATGATATGCCTGAAAATATCCAAATTGACTATTGGTATGATCAAGCAAGATTTTTAGAAGACAGAATAAATATATTATACAAGAATTTTGCTATTGGAATGATTCTAGTGCTGATTCTTTTAACTATGTTTTTGAGACCATCTGTTGCATTCTGGGTTGCTATGGGAATCCCAATTTCATTTGGAGGTGCTTTAATTTTACTTCCAATGCTTGGAGTTACAATAAATGTATTATCAACATTTATGTTTATTGTAGTTCTTGGAATTGTAGTTGATGATGCAATCATTGTTGGAGAAAATGTTTTCAGAAGAAGAATAAAGCTAAATGAAGACAATTTTACTTCGACTGTTAAAGGTACTATGGAAGTAATGCTTCCGGTATTTTTTGGTATTCTAACTACGATAGTTGTTTTTGCTCCCATGCTTGATTTAGCTGGAGATACCGGGCCTATTTGGAGAACTTTTCCATTAACTGCTATACCAATTCTTGTATTTTCTTTAATTGAATCAACAACAATTCTACCTGCTCATTTAAATCATGCCGGAGAATGGTTTCAACATAGATTTGTAAAATTTGGTAAAGCCCTGAGTGCTGCAAGAAATTACTTTTCAGAAAAATTATATACATTCATTGATAATAAGTGGCTTCCGTTGGTTGAAAAATCTATCAAGAACCGCTATCAAACTATTTCAATTTTTGTTGGAGTACTTTTAATATCTTTTTCCTTGCTTGCTGGAGGCTGGGTAAAGTGGCAATTTTTTCCTGTTTTAGAAGCTGAAGAAATAGCAATCGTAGTTGATCTTCCTGAAGGAACGCCTATAACCACTACTGAACAGGTAACAAGAATAATTGAAGAAGAAGCTCTTAAACTCAAAAGAGAATTGAACACAGAAAATGATAAAAAAATTATTTCTCATGTTTTGACAGCTGTTGGTGACCAATATTTTAGCAACCAAGAAGCTCAGAATAGCCCCACTGGACCAACAATTCAAGCTACTTCAACACCTCATGTTGGAGAAGTAGTGGTAATTCTTACACCTGCTGACAGTAGATGGGGTTTAACCGGAGCATACGATATTATTAATATTTTAAGAAATAGGATTGGTATTATACCTGGTGTTGAGAGGCTAAACTTTAGTGCAAATATTTTCAGCGCTGGAAAACCAATTCATTTTGAATTTTCAGGTAACGACTTTGACGACTTGAATAGGGTTGTTAATCAGACTAAAGCTTTATTAAGTAATTATGCTGGTGTATATGATTTAACAGATTCAGATAAAATTGGTAAAAGCGAACTTCAAATTGAACTTCTACCTGCAGCAGAGTCTTACGGGCTTACTACTGCAATGATAGCAAAACAAGTTAGGCAAGCATTCT
Organism: Chloroflexota bacterium; assembly: GCA_002727435.1. Lineage (GTDB taxonomy): Bacteria > Chloroflexota > Dehalococcoidia > Lucifugimonadales > Lucifugimonadaceae. The sequence goes on along the minus strand of PBWZ01000034.1, from coordinate 542 downwards.
ATGGTGAAGAAGTACAACGAATTCAACGTCAAGATGATGATATAAGAGTTATGTTAAAGCTTACTAAAATCGAGAGAGATAATGCTAGGACGCTTGAAAATTTAAGAATTAGGACAAATACTGGTATTAAAATTCCATTGTANGCTGTTGCAAAAGTNAAAGAAATACCAGGTAAATCTGCTATTCAAAGAATTGATGGAAAACGAGTNGTTGAAATAACTTCGGATGTAGATATTAGNAAAAATACATCCTCAATGATTCTATCTTCCATGCTTGGNCCNGAAGGAAATCCAATTAGAGACTTTAAAAATATTTTAAGTAAAGAACAGNATGTATCNTTTGCACTTGCAGGAGAAGCAGCGGAGCAGGCGGAGCAGCTTCAAGATATATTTGTAAAATTTGGTTTAGCAATTTTTACTATTTTTGTTTTATTGGCAATTCCACTTAAATCCTATTTTAAACCATTGATTATTCTATCAGCTATTCCATTTGGAATGGTTGGTGCTATTTTAGGACACCTAATGCTCTTTCAACCAATGTCT
>PBWZ01000033.1 GCA_002727435.1 Chloroflexota bacterium | reverse complement strand
ATCCGTGTTATACACCACCACTCTAGCTCTTCCTGTGATACCTGTCCATTTCTGATTTGGAGAATCTGCCCAGTCAGGTACCTTGCTAGTAATACTGGAAGGAAGTACTGCAAACATATCTTCAACTGAGCCTAGCCCACCAGGGTCCTGAGCATAGAAAATATCTGCAGGAGTTTTATCCCCTTCTTCCATTAATGTAGCAGCCATTTCACCAGTTTTACCGTATTTAACTTCAACTGGTATTCTAGTAGCNTCAGTAAATGCCTGAATTATTGGGCCAACCAATGATTCTTTTCTACCTGAATATATCACTAGAGGTTGATACTTTTTCTCTACTTCAACTTCTTTTACAACTTCTTTTTCTACTTCAACTACTNTTTCAGTCATAACTGGCACTTCTTTTACAACTTCAACTGTTGTAGGTTTTTCTACAACAACTTCCTTTGTAACTTCAACAACTTCAGTTTCACCTGCGCAAGATAGCATCAAAACAGCAAAAACAGAAATAGGAATTAGAATTAATTTTTTCATTTTAAGTAATTCTCCTTATTCTTTACTAAATAACTAGACAATAACGTACTATTGTTGATCTAATAGGTCAACATCTTTTTCTAGTATTTTGGTCAAGAAATGTTAAATAGTTGTTAATTTTTTAAACTTTTATTAGTAATTTGTAGTAAAATTAATGAAAATAACAAATTGTGTTGTACCATCATTGGATGTCTATTACTACTGAAGAAAAAATTGGATACTTAGTTCTTAATACAGGTACTCCAGATGCACCTACCATTCCTGCTTTAAGAAGTTATTTAAAGGAATTCTTGTCTGACCCTGACATGCTTGACTATCCTTCAACAAGACCAGTTCATTTGGCTAAAGGCTTTGATAAAATTAAAAATTATACTTCTGTTGTTTTGCGTTGGATCATACTAAATCTTATTGTATTACCTTTCAGACCTTCAAAAATCAAAGATAAGTATGCCGGAATATGGACAAATGAAGGATCACCTCTGCTTGTAAACACAATTAAATTTGTTGATAAATTAAAAAAATATACTAATGGTAATATTGAGATCGGCATGAGATATGGCAATCCATCCATAATTAATGCGATAAAAAATCTTCAAGCTAACAGAACGCAAAAGCTTTTTCTTGTATCAATGTTTCCGCAATATGCTCAAGCAACATCTGGTTCGACATTTGATGAAGTGTATAGAGTATTAGATGAATTAGATTATCACCCTGAAATAGTTAAAATAGAGCATTATTATAATGAAGATTTTTATTTAAAGTCTCTAGCGAAAAGTATTGTTGAATCTCAGGAATATAAAGAAAGTGAATATCTTCTTTTCAGTTTTCATGGTCTCCCGGTAAGACATTTAAAGAAATCTGACATCTCTCAGTCGCATTGTCAAAAAGTTGATAATTGTTGTGAAAAAACATCCGAAAATAATGAGTTATGCTATAAATCTCATTGCGTAAAAACAATTATGAAAGTAGCTGAAATTATTGATCCTGACAAACCATTTAAAGTCTGCTATCAAAGCACATTTGGTCCAGAAAAATGGATACAACCAAACATTGTTGATGTACTAGAAGATTTAGCTGAAAAAGGTATTAAAAAGGTTTCTGTAGCATGCCCTTCTTTTACAGCAGATTGTTTAGAAACACTTGAAGAAATTGCAGTTGAAAATCATGAAGACTTTGAAAAAAATGGTGGCGAATATGTTAAGCTCATTCCAAGTCTCAATGATAATGATGATTGGGTCCAAAATTTTGCAGAATATTTAACTGAAAAGGAAGATGAGTTCATTAAAAAATAATTCACCCCACCAAATGAAGAAAAGTAAATTTCTTCTAATAAGGCTTCTATGGATAACACTTGGAAGCAGCTTTGTTGCAATAGGCACGGTTGGTATATTTGTTCCTGGGCTTCCAACAACTGTATTCATGCTTTTAGCTGCAGCATGTTACGTAAGGTCTTCTGAGAGATTATATAATTGGTTAATAAGAAATAAGACTTTTGGAAAATATATTAAAGATTACCGTGAAGGTAAGGGTATGCCAATGAGAGCGAAAATTTTTGCCCAATCTATGATGACAATATTTATTTTTTTAGCTGTATTTCCTTTTTCCCCAATATCTGTGCCAGGTTTGTGGCTTAAGGTACTTATATTGTCATTAGGTATTATCGGTTTCTACTACGTTGGCTTTAAGGTTCCTACAAGAGAAGCAAAATAATTTTTTTGGATAATTTTATTGAAATAATCAAAAAATTTTGATTTTAAAAATTCTTCTAAACATATTAATTCATTCATATACAATAATATTTATTAAATAAAAGATTTAACATGAGTAATTTGAAATTAAATATAAATAAGAATAATTTTCTTTACATAATTGTTGGGATTTCAGTTGCAATTTTGATAATAATAATAATTATATTAAGCAATAACTTGAACTCTGATCCACNAGACTATAATGCTGTAAATCCCCAATTTGCAACACCAACACCNACACCTCCTGAAAAAGATGATTACGTTCCTGCTGATACTCCTACACCTCAGCCAACCCCAACTCCTGAGGTTCCTAGNTTTGGAGGTTTATTTATGGCAGAACTATCAAACAAACTAAATATAAAATCCTCAAATATAAAGTTGATTTCATATGAAGATTTTATATTTAATGATTCATCNCTTGGTTGCCCAGAACCTGGAAAATTTTATACTCAAGTGCTTACTCCTGGGTGGAAGATGCAATTTGAAGCTGATGGAAATATTTATGAATATCACTCCAATTTAGATGGNTCATATTATATAGATTGCACCTCAACAAAGAATATAGAAACAACAAATGTTTTAAAAAAATTTAATTTATATAGCCCCGAAACCATAAATGTATTCAGGCTAAATGATGGTCAATTTTTACCATTAATTGAATTAAAAGGGGATGAAATAAAATCCCTTATTGAAAGTCTTGATGACCCAATAAAAATAATTGAAAAAGAAAATTGTAATTTTTTATATAAAATTTCATTTGTCTTTAAAGAAAAAACTCATAATTTATTTTCAATTTGCGAAGATGGAAAAAAGTATGGAGAATTTGAAATGTCTGAAGATAAAGCCTATGAAATGCCTGATGCATTTATGAATTTAATTGGAAAATATTCTTCATCTTTAGGTTTTCCAGGAAAACCTAGTTTAGACTAACTTGTTAATTTTTTTTAAAAATCAGAAAATCTAACTATGACAACATTAAATGAATCAAATACAAAACTTATTACTAAAGTTAAAGAATATTTATCCGATAAAGATGTTAAGAAANTAAATGANGCTTACAAATTTGCTGAAAAATGTCATAGTGGCCAACTAAGAAAAACTGGTGATCCTTATATAATTCACCCAGTTTTTACAGCAATTTATTTATCAAATATGAAAATGGATTGGGAGACGATATCAGCAGCATTATTGCATGATGTAATTGAAGACTGCGGGGTAACTTTTGAAGAAATTGAAAAACTTTTTGGNAGGGATGTTGCTGGATTAGTTGATGGAGTAACAAAGTTACCTACATTAAAAATTAGCTCAAAAAATACAAATTTTTCCACAAATAATGAAATATCTAGGGCAGCTACTATTCGAAAGTTATTGATATCAACCTCTGAAGATGCAAGAGTAATTCTAATTAAATTAGCAGATAGATTGCATAACATGGAAACTTTGCATGCTCTTGACGAAGAATCTATATTAAGAATTTCTCAAGAAACTATGGAAATTTTTGCACCTCTCGCCCACCGTTTAGGAATATGGGACTTTAAATGGAAGCTTGAAGATGAATCTTTTAAATATCTTTTTCCAAAATCATACAAGGAAATTGCAAATTTAATTTCAAGCAAAAGAAAAGAGAGAGAGAAATACGCAACAAGAGTAACAAGGATGCTTGAGGAGGCTTTAGCAAAATCATCCATTCAGTGTCTTGTTGAAGGGAGAGTCAAACATCTTTATAGTATTTTTAAAAAAATTGAAAAATACTCTAATTTAGGAAAAAGGTTTGATGAAATTCATGATCTTATAGCTTTGAGAATAGTTGTTAATACTAAGCAAGACTGTTATTTAGCTCTTGGTGCACTTCATGAGCTTTGGAAACCAATTCCTGGAGAATTTGATGATTATATTGCCAACCCTAAAGAGAGTATGTATCAATCAATACATTCAACAGTAATGTGTCTTGACAGTTATCCAGTGGAAATCCAAATACGAACTAAGGAGATGCATAATACTGCAGAGATGGGCATTGCAGCACATTGGCAATATAAAGATGGAGCTGATGAAGATGGTGGGTATTTGAATAAACTTAATTGGTTTAGGAATTTGATAGATTGGCAAATTGAGCTCCCAGAAGATGAGAACTATATAGATTCAGTTAAAACTGATTTATCAAAAGAAAGGATCTACTGCTACACTCCTGCAGGAGATATAAAATCAATACCTGAAGGGTCAACTCCTATTGATTTTGCATATGAAGTTCACACAGAATTAGGAAATGAAGTAAATTCAGCATTAATTAATGGCCAAACTGTTCCATTAAATGCAACAATTTCCAATGGCGATTTAGTTGAGATAATTAAATCTAATTCACCGCAAGGCCCTAAATTAGAATGGCTTAATACAGATTTAGGTTTCGTCACAACTAGTAAGTCAAGATTTAAGATTAGACAATGGTTTAGGAAAGAAGAGAAAAATTTGAGTATAGAGAGAGGAAAAGGTGTTGTTTTAAGCTTGGTAGATAAACTTAAAATTGATTTGCCACTAGAAGAAATTGCATCCAAACTTAAATATAAAAACTTAGATGAATTGTTATTGCATATTGGCTCTGGTTCATTAAATTCACCGAAACTTGTTAAAAAGTTAACGACATTAATTAATTATGGTGAAAGAAAAAATATATCTTTAAAAATAAACTCAGATGACAGAGTGGGGCTAATTAGAGATGTTACTGAAATTATCTCTAAGGAAGGCTTAAATATTATTTCTATATCAACCAATGATATTAATACTGGAAAAAGTATACTAATTGAAGTAGACTCTAACGGTTTAGAACAACAAAATAAAATTTACTCTATCATTGAAACTATAGATGGAGTAAACAGTATAGATACAATATAAAGGTAAAAATGCCAAGCAAAAAAAGTCATAGGACATCTGTTAAAAATGCTGAATACAATAGGCCAATTGCATCAAGAGCAAAAACCCTATTAAAAAACTCATTGGAATTAATTGAAGAGAATAAAGATCAAGACAAAATTCAAAAGAGTTTTAAGGAAGCTATTTCAGCACTTGATAAGGCATCNCAAAAAGGTGTCATGCACAAAAATAATGTTGCAAGAAAAAAGTCAAAACTATCGAAAAAATTAAATTCAAAATAGGTGACATTTAGTAATTGACACTAAAATTCATGTCTTTTAATCTTCAATAATGAGATTGAATCAAAAACTATCTGAAAAACAAGTTTTAATCATTAATTACATTGAAAATTATGTTAATGAAAATGGCATATCTCCAACTATAGAAGATGTAAGAATTGGTTGTAAATTGAGTTCAAAATCTGTCGTATCATACAATTTAAATATACTTGAAGAAAATGGGTATTTAGACAGAAAAAGGGGGATGGCTAGAAGTATAACTAGCACNAAGGAGGTTGAAAAAAACAGTGATATTGTTAATGTTCCAATTGTAAGCAATATTTCTGCAGGATCACCACTTGANTTATTTTCATCAGATGAAATATTTTTTAAACAAAAAAGTAATTTCGAATCAATAAGTTTATCGAAAAGTATGTTGAAAAATAACACCAATATAGTTGCATTAAAAATTTCTGGTGATTCAATGAAGGGTGATTTAATAATGGATGGAGATATAATAATTTTAGATTGCAATAATATTTCAACAAATGATATAAAAAGTGGTGATATTGTTGCTGCAAGAGTTAATNATGATTATGCAACATTAAAAAGAATGTTTATAAATAATAATAAAATTGAACTNAGGCCTTCAAATAAGCTATATTCTTCAATTTTTACTGATAAAAATAATGTAAAGATTGATGGAAAAGTTGTAGGATTAATTAGAAATTATTAATTAGGAAAAATAATATGAATTTTTTAAGAGGTATAGGACCATTAGAGATTTTTTTAATATTTGTAATCATCATGGTTGTATTTGGTGTTGGCAAACTTCCTGAAGTAGGTGAAGGGTTAGGTAGAGGAATAAGGTTATTTAAAAACTCTTTAGCTGGAAAAGATGAAAAAGTAGAAAAAACTACTAAGAAGAAGAAATAGACTATTTTCTTGTCCTTGATAACAATATACCTACTTCATACAATAGCATTATTGGCAAAGCCACTATAATTTGATTAATTGGGTCGAANGTTGGAGTAATTATAGCACCCAATATAAATGAAAAAATAATAAAGTATTTTCTAAATTTTGATAATTTTTTTGAATCAACAATTTTTATAAGTGCCAAAATATACATAATTATTGGCAATTGAAAACATACACCCATCCACATCATCAAGTTTATTGTCAATTGAACTAATGAGCCAATTCTTATTAATGGCTCTGAAATGTCTCCGCCAAAATAAACAAGAAATTTTATAGCAGGTGGTAATAAAACAAAGAAACCAAATGCAGCACCAGCATAAAAAGAGATAATAGATCCAGGTAAAAGAATAATGATAAATTTTTTTTCATTCCTTTTTAATCCTGGCAAAATAAATGCTAAAACCTGGTAACTAATTAAAGGGAAAGATAATAATAATCCAGAAAGCAATGAAACCTTCATAACAACGCTCCAGAATTCAGTGATATTCGTAAAAACTGGAAGCCCCTGTGAAAGTTGATTAATTTCTGTCACAGGCTGAACCATTAAGCTTAAAATATTTCTATGAAAAACAAATCCAAATATAGTTGCAATTAAATAGNAAATTAAAGAAAAGATAATACGTTTTCTTANTTCGCTAAAATGACTATTAATATTTTTTACTTGAATGTTAGANCCTGTCATTAACTTATTTCTTATCTTCATCATTGTCATCAATAAGTTCTTTAAGCTCATCTTTCTGAGAATTAAATTGCTTAATTAATTTTGCAAAATCTTTTGAAAACTTATTAATTTTTTTTGGACCTAAAATTATAAATGCAACTAAAAAAATTACTAATAATTCAAATGTTCCTATTCCTAAAATATTCAATTTTTTACCTTTATTAAATTAACAATACATTCTACATGCTTTGTTTGCGGAAACATATCTAGTGGTATTATTTTATCTATTTCATAACTTGTTCCCAAAATTCTAATATCTTTCTTTAAGCTACTTACATTACAAGAAACGTAAATAATTTGGCTTGGAGATAAATTTAAAACCCAATTTAAAGCATTAAAATGAACACCTTTTCTTGAAGGATCTANAATAACTATGTCAATATTTTCTTTAAATTTATATTCTTTAAGGTTTTCAACCTCATTTTGAATTAATTCTACATTTTTTGAATTATCTAAATTAATTTTTGCATCTTCTACAGATGAATAAGANGATTCTATTGCATATATTTTTTTTACTTTCTCAGAAAGAAGTAATGAAAATGTACCNACTCCTGAAAATGCATCAAGAATAATTTCATTTCCATGTAAAGAACAAATTTCAGTTATAATTTCACCCATCTTTTCGGCCTGTTCAATATTAACNTGAAAAAAAGATGGTGAAGAAATTTGTATTTTTTTATTCTTAAATTTTTCATAATAATTTTTTTGTCCAGTAATTATATTTAAATCATTAAATTTTGGTTGAATTAAAAATGAATCACCTTTTACAGATACTCTGACAGAGTATTGAGACATTCCTTCTAAATGACCTTTTAATTGNCTTTTCTTGTCATTTATTTTTTGGTTCATAATTTCACATTTTTCTATATTTACAAGTTTTTTAGTCCATCGATTTATAAATCCTGAGTTACCAAGATACTTTTTACTTTTAGATACTGAAAATCTAGCGTGATTTCTATAATTAAATTGCTTATCACTAGGAACAACATTATGAATTTTTTTTAATACATTTCCATCTATTTCTTCAAGCTCTTTTACAACAAACTGTTTTTTTATTTCTAATTGTTTTTCATAACTAATATGTTGCAATTGGCAGCCAGAACATTCTAAAAAATATATACACTTATTTTTAATTCTATAACTTGAATGTTTAACTATATTTACAACATTACAAATTAAGTCAATATCTTTGCCAATAACTTCAACATCAACAATCTCTTCTTCAATTCCACCAAAAACTCGTAATTTATTTCCAAGATATTCTGCTTCACAAGAACCATCTTGCAAGAAATGCTTTAAATATAAATTTTTAATAATTAAATTATTTTTTAAGTTAGTCATCATAATTTTGTGTAAATACCTTTATAAATATTAATGTATTAATGTTAGAATATTAATAAATTANTTATTTATTATGGTTCAATCAAAGAGAAGGCTNCCTGAATGGTTTAAAGTTCAGGCACCAACATCAAACAATTTTAATTCATTAAAGGGAAAATTATCTTCAGCCAAACTTAATACGGTCTGTGAGGAAGCTGCGTGCCCTAATATTGGAGAATGCTGGGATAGAGGTACAGCTACATTCATGATTCTTGGTGATATTTGTACTCGAGCTTGTAGATATTGCAATGTTAAAACAGGTAGGCCATCTCAAATAGATATTTTTGAACCATCCAGAGTAGCCAATACTGTTAAACAAATGGGGCTATCCTATTCCGTTGTAACTTCTGTTGATAGAGATGATTTAGTAGATGGAGGTGCAGGGGCATTTGCAATGACAATCAAACAAATCAAAAAATTTAATCCAGACTGTAAAGTTGAAGTATTGATACCCGACTTTAATGGAAATAGAAGTTCTCTTGAAACAGTAATTAAAGCTTTGCCAGATGTGCTAAATCATAATATTGAAACTTGCAGAAGAGTTTTTAGTGTTGTAAGGCCTAAGGGTGATTACGATCAATCATTAGAACTTCTGAGAAGAGTTAAAGAACTTAACCCAAATATACCAACAAAATCTGGAATGATGGTTGGGTTGGGAGAGACAGAAGATGAAATAATTGAAACTATGAATGACCTAAGGAAAGTTAATTGCGACCTACTTACCATAGGTCAATACCTTAGACCTTCAAAAAAACATCATGAAATTGACAAGTTTTATCACCCAAAGGAATTTACAAAATTTGAACATATAGGTATGGAGTTAGGGTTTAAGCATGTTGCAGCCGGACCACTAGTTAGAAGTTCTTATCATGCAGATGAACAGCATAAAGCTTCAAAAAAATAATGAATCCTCTTTATATAGTCCCTACTCCTATAGGTAATTTGGATGATATAACAATTAGAGCATTAAACATTTTAAAAAATAGTGATTTAATTTTGTGCGAAGATACTCGAAGAACTACAAAGCTTCTCAACCATTTTTCGATTAAAAAAAAATTGATAAGTTTTTATAAAGATAATGAATTATCAATGATTGATAAAATTTTAGATCTATTAGAATCAAACGTTATTTCATTGGTTTCTGACGCAGGTACTCCTGCAATCTCTGATCCAGGCTCAAAATTAATCAAAAAATTAAATTCAAAAGGAATTCAAGTTATTCCTTTGCCTGGGCCATCATCAATAACCACAGCATTTTCTGCATCTGGGCTTGATGGCGAATTTATATTTGTTGGATTTTTACCAAAAAATATTAAAAGTTTAATTAAGAATTTAACAAATCTTTCTCAAATAAATAAAAATATTATTCTTTTTGAATCACCAAAAAGAATTATTCGCCTAATAGATGAGTCCAGGAAAATTTTTCAAAATTCAAATCTAATTATTTTTAAAGAATTAACTAAATTAAATGAGAAAATTATATATCTAAAACCTGAAGATTCTTTACCTGAAATAGACTTAACCAGGGGTGAATACATACTAATAATTGAAAATAATAAACTGAATAACAATGCCGAAGACTATACTGAAAAAGATATTGCATCGAAATTGAATGAGTTATTAAATTTAAATTTTTCAGGAAAGGATGCTATTAAAATTTCATCAAATTATTTAGGTATTAACCAAAAAAAAATATACAATATATATTTAAAAAATTTTAATAAATAAAGAGCTTGAAAAATAAACCTGAAAATATATTAGTATGCGTTGCTTGGCCNTATGTTAATGGAGAACCTCATCTAGGGCATATTGCTGGGAATAATTTGCCAGCTGACATATTTGCCAGATACCACCGAATGGCAGGGAATAATGTATTAATGGTTTCTGGTAGCGATCAACATGGAACACCAGTAACAATTAGGGCCAAGGAAGAAAATACAACACCTAAAGAAATTTCTGAGAAATACCATAATATTTGGAGTGAAACTTTTAAAGATTTAGATTTCTCTTTTGATCTTTACACAAAAACTGGAACAGAAAACCATAAGGAAGTTGTTCAAAAATTATTTAATTTATTAAATGAAAAAGGATACTTGCAAGAAAAAGTTTCAAAACAACCATATTCTGAAGAATCTGAAATGTTTTTGTCAGATAGATATATTGAAGGAGACTGTCCACATTGTCCATCACGGACTAAGGGTGATCAGTGTGATAATTGCGGTAAAGATTTTGAGCCTATTGATTTAAAAAATTTAATTTCAACTATCGATAATAGCAAAGTTACTTTCAAAGAAACTAATCATATATATCTAAAACTGCCTGAATTTCAAGAAGACCTTAATAAATGGATAAAATCTAAATCATATTGGAAGCCTGCAGTGAAAAATCAAAGTTTAGGATTTTTATCGAAGGGTTTGATAGATAGGGCTATTACAAGAGATATCGATTGGGGGGTTGAAGTCCCAATTAAAAATTATGAAAAAAAGAGAATCTATGTTTGGTTTGAGGCTGTAATTGGGTATTTATCAGCATCTATTGAATGGGCTGAAAGTGATAAAAATATCTCAAATAATAAAGATATCTGGAAAGAATGGTGGCAAAATCCTGAGTCAAAACATTTTTACTTTCAAGGTAAGGACAATATTCCATTCCATACAATAATTCTTCCTGCTATTTTAATGGGTTCTGGTGAATACAACCTGCCATATGATGTAGTGGCAAATGAATATTTAAATTTTTCAGGAAAACAGTTTTCAAAATCTAAAAATTGGGCTGTTTGGGTATCTGATTTTTTAAAAGAATACGACTCAGAAGCATTGAGGTATTACTTAACATCTATTATGCCTGAAAGTTCAGATTCGGATTTTACATGGGATTCATTTTTTGAATCAAATAACAATGAGTTAGTTGCCACATTTGGTAATCTGGTAAATAGAATACAATCTCTTATAAAAAATAATTTTGATAATGTGGTCCCCAATTTTGAAAAAATTGATGATAAAGACAATGAGATGATTTCTGAAATTAAACGTTCTTACGAATCCACTGGTAATTTCTTAGAAAAAAGGCAATTCAGAAATAGTTTGAAAGAGATAATGAATTTGGCCAAGCTTGGAAATAGATATATTGACCAGAAAGAACCTTGGGCAACAATTAAATCAGATAAACAAATTGCAGCAAATACTTTATGGGTCGGGGCAAATTTAATTTCAAACTTAGGCGTACTAATTTCACCTTTTCTGCCAAAAACTTCATTAAAAATATCCTCTATGTTTAATTTTGGAAATGTTATTCCTGAATGGAAATATAGAGAAGCTAAATCTGGAATTAAAATAAATAACATAAGTCCATTATTTAAAAAAATTGAAATAGAAAAATAGTAATGTCATCATTTAACGAAATAATCGAATACGTAAAAGACGACTTAATTATTGTAAAAAAGAATATCGAAGAGTTGTCAGAAAAAGAGTCAGGCTATTCTGAAGAAATATCGAAGAGATTATCTTACGTTCTTTCTTCTCCAGGAAAACAGCTTAGGCCAGTAATAACTTTACTTTGTTCAAATTTATTTAATAATTATGACAGAAATAATTCACTAAGAATGGCTACAGCAGTTGAGCTTCTTCACATAGCTACCTTAATTCATGATGATACTGTTGATAAAGCAGATGTTAGAAGAGGGAAAGCTACAGCAAGCAACCTGTGGGGAGGCAACATTGCCGTTTTACTTGGTGATTATGTATTTGCTACTTCTGCAATATTTGTCTGTGATACTGGAAATATTTTATTAGTAAAAAGGTTTGCAGAAACAATAGTTGAGCTTTCCAAAGGAGAATTATTTGAAAATATTGAGTCAAATAACTTTAGCTTAACTAAAGAAAAGTATTTTGAAAAAACTTATCTAAAAACTGCTTCGCTATTCAAAACTTCTTCATTTAGTGGATGCGTAATAGGTGGTGGAGATGAAAATAATATTAAAGATATTTCTGAATTTGGTTATCATTTCGGAATGGCATACCAAATACAAGATGATATCCTTGATATAACTTCTTCAAAGAATAAAGAGGGTAAACCAGTACTGAACGACTTATCAGAGGGAGTTATAACTTTACCCTTAATCTTGTACTTAGAATCTCAAAAATACAATAAGGATATTATTAAAAATTTATCAAATAAAGAGAAAGATAATTTATTAAATGAAATAATAAAATCAAACTCAATTAAAAAATCTAAAGATATAGTTAATGATCATTATGAAAAAGCACTTAATTCANTATTAAACATTCCTAAATCAAATTACAGAAAAGCTTTAGAAACAATAATTACAATTTCAAGAAATAGAATCTAATAANTTGTTAAAGAAAGAAAGAGCANATTATATATTAAACAAGCTTAATGAATTATACCCAGAGNNACCTGTACCGCTTAAACATAATAGTCAATTTGAGTTATTAATAGCAGTTTTATTGAGTGCTCAATGCACTGATGAGAGAGTAAATAAAATTACTCCAAAATTGTTTAAGATTGGCAATACTCCTGAAAAGATTATGAAAATGTCTATTTCAAAAATTGAGAATATTATTAGGTCCTGTGGATTAGCTCCTCAAAAGTCNTCAAATATATTTCATCTATCAAAAATCATTATAGAAAAATATAATTCAAGAGTTCCTGAAAGCTTCAAAGATCTTGAAAGCTTNCCAGGAGTTGGTCATAAAACAGCAAGTGTTGTAATGTCNCAAGGATTCGGACACCCTGCATTCCCTGTTGATACCCACATACATCGTCTTGCACAAAGGTGGGGATTAACGAGAGGAAAAAATGTAAAACAAACTGAAAATGATTTAAAAAAACTTTTTCCAATCAAAAGCTGGAATAAATTACACCTNCAATTTATTTTTTACGGAAGANCAAATTGTACTGCAAGAGGTTGCGATGGCACTNTATGTGAAATCTGTAAATTTTGTTTTCCTGAAAGAAAGAAACCAATTATTACTAATAAAGCTTAAATATAAAAAAAATATTTAAACTAAACTCAAAGACAAAGAAATAAAAAAATGTTAGGATTTCAATTTAAATAAGTATCAACATTATGAAAAAAATAGGTATTATAAACATTACTAGTTATTCTGGTTTAGAGCTTTTAAGGATACTTAAAATGCACCCAGAAGTTGAAATTACTCAGGTCACTGGAAGAAGTATGGCAGGTGAAAAATTGAGTAACGTTTTCAATTTTTACAATGGNGACCTAGTTATACAAGATGAATTAAAAGATAGCGTAGATTTAATATTTTCATGTTTACCCCATAAGGCAAGTGCTGAAGTAATCGGGAAATTTGTTAACAACGAAGTTAATACTGTTGATCTNAGTGCAGATTTTAGGCTTCCAGTTGAAATTTACGAATCTACATATGAATCAAAGCACCCTTATCCATCTTTAATAAACAAATTTGTTTACGGTTTGCCAGAATTAAATAAAAAAAAGATTTCTTNTAGTAAATTTATTTCTAATCCTGGATGCTTTCCNACATGTGGGACTATTCCTCTNATACCACTTATTGGCAAAGATATTNTAAATATAATAATAGATGCAAAAACTGGGATTTCAGGAGCAGGAAGAAGTAAAAAAATTGAACATAATTTTTCTGAAATATCTGATAATTTTTCTGCATATTCACTAAATGGTCATAGACATGAACCTGAAATTGAAAATAATTTNAATTTTAAACTACATTTAACAACCCATCTTGCTCCTATGGTNAGGGGAATATTTTCAACAATTTATTTTCAATCAAAGGAAAAAATAGATATTGATGAATATATTAATTATTTTTCTGAACATCCCTTTGTAAATGTACTTAGTGAATCACCTAAAGTTAAAGATGTAAGAGGTACAAATAATTGTAATTTATACTTTCANGAATTAAAGAAGAATAATGATTTGAATTCATATAGAATNATATCTGTTATAGACAACTTAACTAAGGGTGCNTCTGGACAGGCAGTACAGAATATGAATTTATTGTTTGATTTTGAAGAAACGCTTGGATTAAATAATATGTCATTGTATCCTTAATAACCTATTAGTAAGGCCCCGTTAGTGTAGCGGCCTAACACGCCACCCTTTCAAGGTGGAGATCACGAGTTCGAATCTCGTACGGGGTACCANTAAAATGATTACAGACGTTCATACACATATACCTTCACATCAAAACAAAGTTCCTGACTCTGAGATAAAATATGACCAATCAATGAAATCTGGATCTGAATCATCCACTAAATTAACTAATTCGGTAGATGATTATTTAAGCTCTATGGAAAATGTAGAGTATAGTTTTATATTTGGTATAGCTAGAAAACCTTGGGATGCTGAATCACAAATTTTAGAAACACCAGGTTGGGATAAAAACTTAAATCATAATGATATAGCTTCTATAGTTTCTAAATTCTCTCCAAAAAAAATAATTCCCTTCATGTCTTTGCATCCAATGGATAAAAATTTAGATTANGAATATAAAAGATGTTTAAATGAATTNGGCATGAAAGGTATAAAATTAGGCCCAAATTATCAAGATTTTCATCCTCATTCAATCGAGGCTATGAAGTTATATTCTAGACTTGAAAATGATAATGTGCCTATNATTTTTCATCAAGGCACTTCACCAGTAACTAATGCTCCNCTAGAATACTCTCACCCAAGATTNNTAGACAAAATAGCNACAGTATTTCCAAACTTAAAAATTATACTTGCGCATCTTGGTCATCCTTGGCAAGAATATTGCATGTCTGTTGTAAGAAAACATAAGAATGTATACGCAGATCTGTCAGCTCAATTCTATAGACCTTGGTCTTTTTGGGAAGGAATGAATTTATTTAGTGAATGGGGAGTTTTAGATAAAGTTTTTTTTGGGTCCGATTGGCCAGTTACTACCCCTTTACAAACTGAAGAAGGAATTAATAACTTAAACATATATGGNAAACAATTTAATTTGCCAAAAATNCCAGAAGAAGATCTTAAAAATATCTTAAACAGAAATGCAGTTAAAATATTAGATATTAAAATTTAAGATATTCCAGATGAAATTTCCTTAAATCTTTTTTTAAATTCTTCTCTTAAAAGATTATATTCACTTCCTAATTTAATTTTGCTAAATACAATGTTTTTTGCCCATTTTCTTGAAATTTTTAAAGTCGACTCATCGCTAATCATTTTATATGAAATATCACTTATGCCACTTTGCCTGCTTCCAATATAATCACCTGGGCCCCTAAGTTTTAAATCAGCTTCAGCTAAATCAAATCCATCCTTTGTTTTTTTAAATAAATCTAATCTTTCAACAGACTCTTCTGATAAATTTCTTGTNAATAAATAACAGAAGCTTTTTTTATTACTTCTTCCAACTCTACCTCTTATTTGGTGCAATTGAGCCATTCCAAATCTGTCAGATGATTCAATAATAATACAGGTAGCATTTGGTATATCTACGCCAACNTCAATNACTGGNGTNGCAATTAATAGATCAAANTTTTTATTTTTGAAATTTTCCATAACCTGACTTTTTTCATTAATATCCATTTCTCCATGCAAAAAGTCATATTTAATTTTTGAAAGTTTCGAATCTTTAATTTCATCTTTTATTTCTTCAATTGAAACTGCATTAATTTTTTCAGACTTGTGTATTAATGGGCATACTATAAAAGCTTGATTACCCTTACTTATTTCACTTAATACCTTTTCATATGCATTTGACTTCTCGTCTTCGTTTCTGCACCATCTTGTATCTATAGGCTTCCTTACTGAAGGAACTTGTTTAATTGAACTAATATCAAGATCTCCATAAATTGTTAAAGCTAAACTTCTAGGAATAGGGGTAGCTGACATAGATAAAATATGAGGAATTTTTGTTTTTTTTAATAACTCATCACGTTGATTTACACCAAATCTATGCTGTTCATCTATTACGACATAACTCAAATTATATGGTTTAAAATTTTCTTGGAATAATGTGTGTGTGCCAATAATTAAATCAATTTCTCTATTTTCAATTAATTTATAAACTAATTTTTTATAGTTTGCAGTTTGACTACCAGTTAATAGGGCCACAACAATTTGCTTATTTAACAATCCAGGAAGGACTATCTTGCTTATTGATTTATCGTAATCCAAAAAAGGCTCACCAATAAAATTTTTAATAATGTTTAAATAATGTTGCTCTGCTAATATTTCCGTTGGAGCCATCATAGCACCCTGTAGCCCTGAATTAATTACTGCAAAAAGGCTAATTAAAGCTACCAGAGTTTTCCCGCTACCAACTTCACCTTGAAGCATCCTTCGCATTGGAACATTTTTTGATAAATCATTTAGAACTTCATCTAAGCAATTTAACTGATCGTTAGTTAAATCAAATTCAAAATAATTTCTAAAATCATTGATTATTTCTTTTCGAATATCGACTCTTATTCCAGAAAGTTTTTTTTCTCTTTCAAGCCTTCTTGTTAGCATGTATATCTGATTGAAAAGCATTTTTTCAAAAGTAAATCTTTTAATAGATTTATCTAGCATTTCAATAGTTTTAGGAAAATGAATATTTCTATATGAATCATTGATATTTATTAAATTAGTATCTTCTAATATTTCAAAAGGAATATAGTCATTAAATTTATCTTTATATTTATCTAAACATTTTTTTACAATATTTCTAAATGTAGCTTGAGGAATAACTTCTTTGAGGGAATAAAAAGGTAATATCTTTTCATCAAGTAAGTTTTCTGGATTTTGATTCTCTATTAATTCAGTTTCTGGATTAGTAAGTTGAATTTTATTTTTGAATTTTGTAATTTTACCACTTACTAAAATTGTTTTTCCTTTTTTATATTTTGAAGCAAGGTAAGGCTGGCCATACCAAATAATATCAAGAAAGCCAGTGTCATCAGTTATTGTAGCAGTACAAGAACTCATCTTTTTTGAAAAATTTACTTTTTTTATATTGATGACCTTACCNAGAATTGTTACATTGTCATCTTTTTTACATTGATATATTTTTTTTAAGTCAGTGTAGTCAGCATATTTATAAGGATGATAATTAACTAGTTGGATTGGGCTATTTATTCCAAGGTCGTTTAATTTTGACTCTGTTGTTTTTCTTATATTTAAATCTTTGGCTAGGCTTCTATTCAAAGTTTAAATCTATTCAGGAGCATCACCAATGAATGCTACCCCCACAGCTCCTGGGCCAGCATGAGCACCAATTGCAGGGCCAAATTGTGCTTTTATAACNTCACCAACGTACATATTTTTTGTTGATGCATTGTCATCCTTNCTTTCTTTTTTTGATTCTTNATTTCCTGACAATGAATTGTACAATGCTCTTGAATCAAATGATTCTGTAGTTTGCATTACAGCCATTCCTTGGTGATTCTTGTAGCTTTCTGCTTCTCTTCTTAGAAATGAAAGAGCTTTTACCATTGATCTTGGTCTTGAAATTGCAATAACTTCACCATCTCGATTGCCAATTACAGGCTTAACATTTAATANNGCTCCAAAAAATGCTGCAGCTGAACTAACCCTGCCACCTCTTTTTAGATATTCTACTGTTTCACAAGCAACAATGATTCTTGATTTACTAACAAGATCTTTTGCATATTTTTCAAGGTCTTTTATTTTTGAAGATTTTTTCTCTTTAAGCATTTCAGCCACTTTAATTATTACCAATCCTGTTCCCATAGAAACACTTAAACTATCAACAACAGTGATTTTTCCTTTTCCAACTTTATCTGCCGCTTGAACCGCTGAATTATAAGTACCGCTTACTTTTGAGGATATATGGATAGATAAAATTTCGTCATACTTTTTAAGTAGATTGTTATAGATCTTTTCAAAGTCACCTGGTGATGGTTGTGAAGTAGTTGGAAAATCATTGCTTGAAGTAAGTTTCTTATAAAATTCATCTCCAGTAATGTCAACATTTTCTTTGTAGACTTTATCTCCGAAAGTTACGTTAACAGGAACTTCGGTAATGTTAAATTTTTTTAAAATATCTTTTGGTAAATCACATGCACTATCTGAAACTATGGCTATTGACATCTTTCCCCCTACGGAATTAATTATTTACTATAATTTACAAGATTGAAACTACCCTGTAAATAGACCACTACTCAACAGAAACAATAAAATCATACTCAGAAGAAGAATGAGTTATCATCTCTACGCCATCTAAATCAAAATTATCTTCTAAATATTTTTGAATTTTAGATGATTCTTCAGGCTTATTCTCATGAGATAATATAGTTATAAATCTATGATCTAAATCTTTTAAGTTATTATTTAAATCTAAATTTTCTAAATCTGAATCAGATAAATGTATGGAAATATTTTCATGCAAAGCAGATGAGATGTTAATCATATTTTCATTTAAATCAGTCTCGGGACTAAATGCAAAAATAGATGAAATAAGTTCTGAATCATTGTTAGATTGTATAATTTTAAAATTACTACTTAAAGGGTCAACAAATTTACTTAGTTTTTCATTCACTTTAATCGAATTTCCAATAATAAGAACATTTTCTGATTCAATTTTTTTTATCAAATTATAAAATTTTGACTTATCAATCTCTTCAAAATCTTTATTTGAAAGAAAATTTATTGATCCAAAAGTATTTTTTTTCAAGAAATTTGTTATCCCTTCTCCCGAGGTTATTGCAAGAATTGAAACGTTATTTTTGAATTTTTGAGAAACATTACTTTTCATTTCATCAAACTGTTCATCCATGTTTGAAATATTTTCATTTGATATTTCACCAAACTTTTTTGAAAATTCTAAAATTTCATCTGGGCTTTCAGAATGAATATGAACTTTACATACCGAATCAGAACCTGAAACAACTAAAGATCTTCCTTTATCAGATAATTGATCTTTAATTTTTTCTATATCAATACCTTGACCAGAAATAGCAAACACAACGCAGTACCCCCAGTCATCATGAGAAGAGTCTTGAAAAAACTCCTTATTGAAGCTTCTTTCTTGAGGTATATTCGGTATAAAAGAATAGGATCCATCTAATTTTAAATTTACATTTCCTTTATTATCAATTCCTAAACAATTAAAAGCTGCTTCCAGCATCACAGAAAATCCATAAGCACCAGAATCAATTACATTTGCTTGCTTTAATAATTCCATTTGATTAATNGTTTCATCGGCTGCATTTTTCGCACTTTTTGAAATTTCTTCAAAAACTTCAACGAAACTCATGTTTTTATTTTCTAGTGACTTAGCTTTTGAAGCGCATTCTCTCATAATGGTAATCATCGTACCTTCTTGAGGTTCATGTACAGATGTGTAAGCATATTCATATGTTTTATCAAAAGATTCACTCAATTCTTTTAACCCTAATTCATTTGAACCTTTCATTGCGCTATTAATACCTCTAAAAAGTTGTGCTACTAAAAGGCCACTATTNCCTTGAGCAGAAAGTAAAGCAAAATCTGCAACACTTTTTGACAACTCATCAAAATTATTTAGATTAGACTTATTTTTAAGGCTATCTTGAATGCCTTTTATNGATACATACATATTTGTGCCAGTATCAGCATCAGGNACAGGAAATACGTTTAATGAATTCATNTAATCTTTATGTTTTTCAAGNGCCAAAGTAAAAATTTTTATTAGCTCAACATATTCAGAAGANTTTAGGCCTCTTTTTGCCAAAGATGTACTACTCATTATTGCTTTCCATACTACTATANAGAGACATTATATTAGATTTAACATCACCATTCCAAAAAATTGATGANCCAGATATAAATACATTTGCACCCGCTTCAAGGCAAACCTTGATATTTGAATTATTAATACCTCCATCAACAC
The DNA here is from genome assembly GCA_002727435.1 of Chloroflexota bacterium. GTDB lineage: Bacteria > Chloroflexota > Dehalococcoidia > Lucifugimonadales > Lucifugimonadaceae. Next base: position 7,124 of record PBWZ01000033.1, on the reverse strand, counting down.
CAATTTCAAAAAAATTATTTAAATTTTTTTGATTACAATATTTTTTAATTTTTTTAATTTTATCTAAAACTTTTTTATTAAATTTTTGCCCTGAATAGCCTGGGTTTACACACATTATTAATACTCGATCAATTTGATCAATAAATTTAAATATTTTTTCTACAGCTGTTGATGGATTTATNGCAATTCCAACTTTTATATTTTTAGATTTAATTAATTCAATTATTGATTCATGATAAGAAGTGGCTTCATAATGGAAGGTAATTGTTTGAACATTTAATTTAGAAAATTGNTCAATGTTTTTTTCTGGATTATCTACCATAAGATGTACATCTATAGGCAAATCAATATCTTTTTTTATTGATTTTAATATTATTGGCCCCATAGAAATTTCTTCAACAAATCTACCATCCATAACGTCAAAATGAATTTCGCTGCAACCATATTCTTTCAAATTTTTGACATTTTTTGAGATATTCAAAAAGTCTGCAGCTAATATCGATGCGGATAGAATATATTTATTTGACTGAACCATACTTAAAGCTTAAGAGCCTTCTTTGCAGTTATAATTTCTTTTTTAACTTGAGCTTCTGAAGTCCCGCCTTTTAGTTTTCTGGAATTAATACTTTTTGATAAATCAATTTTAAAATTAAAATCGACATCAAGTANTTCNTTAAGTTCNTTTGNATTAAGGTCAGATAAGACTTTGCCTTGTTTTTTTAATTTCATAGTTAAATTTGAAACCTTTATATGAGCTTCTCTAAATGGNATNCCTTCTAAAGATAANAAATCNGCTATATCGGTAGCTAAAATATTTCCNTCAGTAGCATTTTTAAGTTTNTNTTTGTTAAACCTAACNTTTTTAATAATGTGAGTCATNTTTAGCAATGAATTAGAAAATTCATCTACAGAATCTAAAAGTGGTTTTTTATCTTCTTGCATGTCCCTATTNTAAGANAAAGGNAGGGACTTCATAGTAACGAGTAAAGAAATAAAATTACCTAAAATTCCNCCNAACTTTCCTCTAATCAGCTCTAAAAAGTCAGGATTTCTTTTTTGAGGCATCATACTAGAAGTTGTAACTACATCATCAGAAAGTTCTATAAATTCAAATTCTTCTGAAGACCAAATAATGAATTCCTCAGATATTCTAGATAAATGCATCATTGAAATTGAAATAGAAGACAAAAATTCAATAATGAAATCTCTATCACTTACTCCATCTATACTATTAGAATTAATCTTCTTAAAATTTAATTCTTTTGCAAGAAAGTTTCTATCAAGTTTGTAAAATGAACCAGCTACTGCGCCAGAGCCCAAAATTAATTCATCTGAAATTTCATAACAATTCATCAATCTTGCTTTATCTCTCTGCAACATTTCATAATATGCCATTAGTTGGTGAGAAAGTAATATTGGCTGAGCTCTTTGCAGGTGAGTATATGATGGCATTACAAAGTCTAAATGGCTTTCTGCTTTTATTACTATCTCTTTCTGTAGTTTTTCAATTTTGCTAAATAGATCAAGTATAGAATTTTTCACATACATTCTTTCTATTGTTGCAATTTGATCATTCCTAGATTTACCTGTATGTATTTTTCCAGCATATGGGCCNACTAAATCATGCAATCTGCTTTCAATATTCATATGAATATCTTCAAGCTCAGGNCTCCATTCAAACTTTTTATTCTTNATTTCCTTAAAAATATTTTTTAGTGCCTTTTCTATGTTTNTTTGTTCTTTTGAATTGAGAATATTTATTTTTGCCAAAGCTTTACTATATGCGATAGACAATTCAATATCTTCTTTGTATAACCTTTTATCTTGACTCAAAGAAGAACTAAAATTGCTTATTAATTTTTTCGAAAAAACTTTATCTGTATTATTTTTTTTCATATTAATCTGTTAGCTCATCATGAATTTGCTGTTTCCTTTGAATTCTAGATGGAAGGCTATATATGTCAATAAATCCTTCTGCTGAATCATGCTTGAACTTATCGTCATTAGAGTAGGTAGCTAAGTCATATGAGTAAAGTGAATAAGGGGACTTAGCGCCAACAACATCACATTTTGATTTATATAATTTTATTCTTACCTCACCTGTCATATATCTACACGAACTTTTACAATATGCATCTAAATTTTCCCTTAAACCAGAAAACCACCTACCGTCATATACAAGATCTGAATAATTACTTGAAATCATATCTTTCATCCTTGACTGATCTCTATTTAGAACCAATTTTTCAAGTGATTGGAAAGCATTGTGGATAACAGTAGCTCCGGGAGCTTCATAAACTTCTCTAGATTTAATACCAACTAATCTATTTTCAACATGAACTACCCTTCCTACTCCATGATCTCCAGCAATTAGATTTAATTTTTCGATTATTTCCAGAAAGTCCNTTNTTTCTCCGTTTAATTTAATGGGCATACCTTCTTTAAANCCAATTTCTATATATGCAGGATCATTTGGAGTATCCTCTAAGCTCTTTGTTATTAAATATGCATCTTCTGGCGGCTCTACCCANGGATCTTCTAAATCTTCGCCTTCGATGGCTAATCCCCATAAGTTCCTGTCAATTGAATATACTCTTTCTTCAACACCTGGCAATTTTATTCCGAGTTTTTCAGCATATTCTTTTTCTTGGTCTCTNGTTAAAGATGCTTCTCTTGCTGGAGCAATAATTTCTAATGGTTCGTTAGCTGAAAGTGTTTTAATTGCTGTATCAAACCTAACCTGATCATTTCCTTTTCCTGTACAGCCATGAGCAACTGCTCTCGCATTGTATTTGTANGCCACTTCAACTAACTTTTTTGCCATTAAAGGTCTTCCAATAGATGTTGCTAATAAATAGTTATCTTCATAAATCACACCAGCTTTTAGGCTAGGTAATATAAAATCTTCAACAAATTCATTTTTAACATCTAAAATAACGCAATCTAAAGCACCAGCTTTTTTAGCTCTTGATTCAAGGTCATCTGAAAATTGACCNCCACCTAAATCCACAGTNAGGGTAATTACTTCATATCCATANTTTTCTTTGATCCAATCAATNGANATAGTTGAATCTAANCCTCCACTGTACGCTAATACAGCAATATCTTTTGCCATAAAGACTCCCTTATATTTTTAGTTCGTCAAAAGCCTCTTCAAGGATTTCAATAGCTTTATTTATATCCCCTTCAGTTACATTCAAAGGAGGGAATAACCTCAAAGTGTTTGGCCTTACTGCATTTACTAGTAAACCTTTTTCTAGACATAATTTCATTACATCTGGCGCCTTATTTTTTGAAATTTCAACACCTATGAGTAAACCATATCCTCTAATTTCAACAATATTTGGGTGTCTAGATGCAAGGCCATCAAGCATTGATTTCAAATATTTACCAGCATCTGCACAATCAGATGCAATATCATTATCAATGATGTATTTTAATGCTGACCATCCAGCTGCAGTCGTTAAAGCATTTCCACCAAATGTACTGCCATGATCTCCAGCTTCTAAAACTGAAAATCTTTCTTTACATAAAAATGCACCTAATGGTGTTCCTGCACCTAATGCTTTACCTAAAACCATCACATCAGGATCAAGACCAAATTTTTGATAACCAAACAATGTACCTAATCTACCCATTCCTGTTTGAACTTCGTCTACCATAAAAAGGATATTGTTTTGGTGNCACCATTCTTGAACTTCAAGTAAATAACTATGATCAGGGATATTCACTCCTCCCTCACCTTGAACTACTTCAAGTAATACAGCGCATGTATTTTTCTTTGTTGCTTTTTTTAGTGCTTCAATATTGTTATATTCAACGTTTACAAAGCCTTCAGGCAGCGGTTGCCATTTCTCTTGATATTCCTTTTGTCCTGTTGCTGCCATCATTGCCAAAGTTCTTCCATGAAATGAGTTTTCCATAGTAATAATCTCATAGGCTCCATCTAATTTATGCTTGCCCCACTTTCTTGCTAATTTGCAAGCCCCTTCATTGGCTTCAGCTCCACTGTTTGAAAAAAACACTCTATCAAAACAAGAATTATCAATTAATAGCTTTGCTAATTTTAGCTGCGGAATTGTATAGAAAAGATTTGTCATTTGCATTATATTGTCGACCTGGTACTTAATTGCATTTGAAACTGCAGGATGAGTGTGTCCTAAATTCATTACAGCCCACCCAGATGTAAAATCTAAATATTTTTTTCCAGACTCATCCCATACAATTGTTCCTTGACCCTTAACTAAAACTAAAGGTAGCCTGTTTACAACCTGCATATAGTANGTGGATTCGAGTTTTTTCCAATCTGTTGTTGTCATTTTTTTTCCTTAATTTATAATTTCTGTTCCTACACGCTTACCCTTGAATATATCTATCAAGGTGTTTCCGCTACCGTTTATTATATGACCATGGTCAACCCCCTGCATTGAATCGATACAAGATTGAAGTTTTGGGACCATGCCACCTACAACAATTCCTGAGTAAATAAGATTTTTTGCTTGATCAAGAGTCATCTTTGGTATTACTCTTCCTTTTTCATCCTTAATACCATCAACATCAGTTTGATATATTAACTTATTTGCCCTCAAAGTTTTTGCAATTTCTGATGCAACAAAGTCTGCATTTATGTTTAGTATGGACTCATCAATATTTTTTTGATNCTGATTAATTCCTAATGGCGAGATAACTGGAACAAAGTTATTATTTAACAAATTTTCAATTAAATCAGTATTTATACTTCTTATTTCGCCTACAAGACCAAGTTCTTTATTTGTTACATTTGCCATAATCATGTTGCCTGATAGGCCAGAAACGCCAACTGCATTTATTTTTCTNTTATTTAAGTAAGAAACTAATTTACTATTTACCAAACCTGATAATATTGAAATTGCAACTTCTAAAGTATTGCTATCTGTTTTTCTTAGTCCTTTAACAAATTCTGGCCTAATACCTAATTTTGAACCCCATTCACTAACTGTTTTACCTCCACCATGAACAATAATTATTGATTGGCCCATATCTAAAATATGGTTCAATTGAGCTAAATTTTTATCCCAATCATTAATCGTACTTCCACCAATTTTTATTACACTTAAACTTTCTGAATTCATTTTAAGTCGTATAAGCTGAATTAAAGATTACGTATTCTTCTGTAAGGTCAGATCCCCATGCCATACCCCTGCCATCACCAATTCCCAAATCAATTACAATATCAATTTGGAATTTATTTAAAGCTGACAAAACAGATTGATAATGGAATGAAATTGATTTTCCCTCTTCTGCTATTTGAATACCGTTGACATAAATTTTTATTTTATCTCTTAATATTTCAGCATTAGCATTTCCAATTGCCATCATTATCCTGCCCCAATTAGGATCTTTACCAAAAATTGCTGTTTTGACCAAGGAAGATGATACTACAGCATTTGATACTTCAAGAGCATCATTTTCATTTTTTGCCCCTTTAACTTCAACTGTAATCAAATGACTTATGCCTTCGCCATCTTCTGCAATTAATCTCGCTAAATACTGAGTAACATAATCTAGAGCATCTTGGAATTTATCAATATCTTCTTTGGTATCAATTTTATTGCCCGATGCACCGTTCGACATAACAACAACAGTATCATTTGTACTAGTGTCTCCGTCTATATCAATTTGGTTGAAAGAATTTTTTACAGATTTTCTTAAAATTTTTGTTAAATTTCTTGATGATATGTCAGCGTCAGTAGTTATGTAACTCAACATAGTGCCCATTTTTGGATGAATCATTCCACTCCCTTTTGCTACACCACCAATTTTATATGATCCATTTTTAGAATTTACTTCTACTGAAACATTTTTTGTTTTTGAGTCAGTGGTAATTATAGCTCTCGAGAATCTTTCACCACCACTTATATCTGGGCTAAACTTTTCAATCGAGCTTATTATTAAACCAACTGGTATTTCAACACCTATAACTCCGGTGCTACTCATCAGAAAAGGTGATTTTGACTGAAAAATCTCTTCACATTTATTTGTTATATTTCTTGCGTCAATCAACCCTTGTTCCCCAACACAACAATTTGCAGATCCGCTATTTACTATTATTCCTTTAATTTTGCCTTTTACTTCTTTACAGTAATCTATGGAAGAGCTTTTAATTTTATTGTCTGTATATGTTGCTGCCCATTCGCAAGGGTATTCTGAAATAAGTATTCCCAAGTCCAATTTATCTTCACCTGCAGATTTTAATCCTGCAAAAATTCCGTCAGCAATAAAGCCATCTGGTGATGTTACATTTCCGTTTTTTATCTTTTTAAATTTTTTCATATAATATTAATAAGTAATATTTGATAGTTGATACTTTAAATCATTTTCATATCAATCTCCATTACAAGCCACAATTTATAACATAATGAAAAAAGAAAAAATACTTATTACAGGTGGATCGGGTTTTGTTGGAACTAATATAATTGATAAATTGTCTAAGGATTTTTATGAAATTTTTTCATTAGATATTGAAAAACCAAAAATCAATTTTGATGTTGTTAACTATGAAAACATGGATATTAGGTCTAAACATGTCGGAGAATTAATTAAAGATATAGGCCCAAAGATAATTTTGCATTTAGCAGCACAATCAAGTGTATCTGTATCTTCAAAAGATCCTATTTTGGATAACGAAGTAAATCTTAACGGGTCACTAAATCTTTTTTTAAACTCAACTAAATCAAATGTTGAGCATTTTATATCTTTCTCTACTGGTGGTGCCATATATGGAGAAGAATTAGGAAAAAATTTTAAAGAAAGTGATAATACAAAACCTTTAAGTCCATATGGAATTTCAAAATTAAACTTTGAAAATTATTTAAACTATTTCTCTGCAATTAAAAAATTTAATTGTAAAACAACAATAATAAGGCCAAGTAATATATATGGACCTTGGCAAAATCCTTATGGTGAAGCTGGAGTAGTTTCAATTTTTGCAGAAAAAATGCTTAAAAATGAAAATGTTTCAATTTTTGGAAATGGTGATGAATACAGAGACTATATTTATGTAGATGACGTTGTAGACTTTATATTTAAAATTTTAAATTCTAAAGAAAATGGAACATTTAATGTTTCAAGTGGAAAAATTACTA
>PBWZ01000032.1 GCA_002727435.1 Chloroflexota bacterium | reverse complement strand
CAAATAACTAATTCAATTGAGCTATCTAATAAACCAAATTCACAAATAATAAATTGTTGTTTTTTCCTATGTGTTCTTTTTGTTATTGAAAGAACCTGACCTATGGCTTTAGTAGATTCGTATGATTTTTTAGAGTTTATTTGGCCCAAAAAAACAGCATGGGTATTTGAGTAAGATTCAATTTTTTTATTTATTGGATTATCACTTAAGGCAGTACCCATTAAGTCTCTTTCCCAAAACATCCTTTCTTTGTAGTTTACTTCAGATTCAATTAAATCTAGATTTATAGGCACTTTTACTTCATCCCCCAGTAGATCGAACATATTTGATTGCCCACTTGATTCTAATTGATTCCTTTTTGAGATTTCTTGAACGATTTTATCAAGTGATGGCAATAATTTTTCTCTAGATTCGATATCATCAAATGCTCCAACTTTTATTAATGGCTCTAATGAACCTTTTGTAATTGGGTTCTTTGAAATCCTTGAAATAAAATCCTCTAAACTTTTATATTCGCCATTTTTAATTCTTTCATCAACTAAAATTTTCATTGAATTTGAACTTATATTCTTAATAGTACCCAATCCATAACTGATATATTTTTTACCAGATTCGTCAAGATAAGGATCAAAATCAACTTCACTTTTATTTATGTTCGGCCTTGTAATAAATATGTCCATCGAGCTACATTCTGCAATTAGGCTAGAAATTTTCTCTTTATCATCTGCNGAATTTTTCATAAGTATCGACATAAATATTTCAGGATAATTTGCTTTGAAATATGCTGTCCAATAACCAATCATCGCATAACTAACACTATGAGCTTTGTTAAATGCATATCCAGCAAAAGGCTCAATCAGTTCAAAAACTTTTTCTCCTAATTCTTTATCAAACCCATTATCAATAGTTCCTTNTAAAAATTTATCTTTTTCTTCAAGCATAACTTCTGGAATTTTTTTACCCATTGCTTTTCTAAACCTGTCTGCATCGCCTAAAGAGTAACCTGCGATAGACTGAGCTATAAGTAAAACCTGATCTTGGTAAACAATTATTCCATAAGTTTCTTTCAAAATATCTTCTAAAGATGGGTGCGGGTATTTAATTGGTATCTTTCCGTGTTTTGAGTCAATAAATGTTGAAATGTGTTCCATTGGTCCTGGCCTGTATAATGCAATCATTGCAGAAACATCATTGACAGATGTTGGTTTTAGCTCTTTTATGTATCTTTTCATTCCTGAGCTTTCAAGTTGAAACACACCAGAAGTTTTTCCCTGACTTAATAATTCAAAAGTTTTAGAATCATCTTTTGGAATTGTATCCAAGTCTATAGCTTCTCCAGTTTTTTTCAGAATCATTTTGATAGTTTGATCAATAATTGTAAGGTTTGATAATCCCAAGAAATCCATTTTTAATAATCCAAGATCAGCTAGAGCAAACATTTCATATTGAGTTAAAGGAGGTGCATCGTCATCACTTACTGGCGGTCGCTGTATAGGCACTGAATTATCTAATGGGTCTTTTGAAATTATTACTCCAGCTGCATGGGTTTGAATATTCCTGACAGAACCTTCAATCTTCATAGCTCCTTCAAAAAGATTTCTTACATCTTCATTTGAATCATATTCTCTTCTTAGTTCAGGACTTAAATTTAATGCTTTCTCAAGGGTCATGTCTGAAGTAGGATTCAAAGGATCTCTATTAGGAACTAATTTGGCAACTTTATCAACAAATGCTAGAGGGAGATTCATTACTCTGCCAGCATCTCTCAATGATCCTTTGGCTTTTATTTTGCTGAATGCAATTATTTGAGCAATGTGATCATAACCATACTTTTCGGTACAATATTCTAATACTTCTTTTCTCCTGTCATCTTGGAAATCAATATCAATATCAGGCATTTCTTTTCTTTCAATATTTAGAAACCTTTCGAAAACTAAAGTGTTTTTTACAGGATCAATCTTTGTAATATCGAGACAGTACAATACTAGACTTGCTGTAGCGCTTCCTCTCAAAGTGGTTAATATTTTTTTATTGTTAACAAATTTGAATATATCCCACACAACTAGAAAATAATCTGCAAAATCAGTTTCCTTAATAACAGATAGTTCATAATTTAGTCTGTCAGTGATTTCTTCACTAGGTTCAGGGAATTTCCTAATTAAGCCTTCTTCACATAACTCCTTTAAATATGAAAAGGAATCTTTATTCTCTGGAGTTTTAAACTCAGGAATCATAGTTCCAGAGAAGTCTATTTCAATGTTACATTTGTCCGCAATTTCTAGTGTATTATCACAAGCTTCAGGGATATCTTTAAATTTCTCTCTCATTTCTTCTGGGCTTGCAATGTAATAACTATTATCTTCTAAAATGTCTGATCTTGGATTCGAACTTCCTGATCTAACATTTTTTAATAATATTTCTTTTTCGTAGTCATTCTTAGTTTCATAATGATTGTCATTTGTGGCAACAATTTTTACATTCAATTGCTTGTAGTTATTTATAATCCATTGATTAACTTTCTCTTGATTATCTACATGCTCATGCCTCATTATTTCGAGGTAATAATCATCCCCAAATACTTCTTTGTACCAATCAATAGTATCCATAATAGATTTTTCATCACCTGAAACAATTTTTTTAAAAAGCTCTGCAGATGGACATCCAGATAAAACAATGAGGCCTTCAGAATGTTCTTTAAGAATTTCTTTATCAATTCTTGGCCTGTAATAAAATCCTTCTAAATTACCTTTTGAGACCAACTTTATTAAATTTGAGTAACCAAGGTTGTTTTTTGCAATAACTGTTAAGTGGTCATAAGAATAACTTGGGTCTTTGTCAAATCTGCTTTTAGGAGCAATATAAAATTCACAACCAATTATTGGTTTTATATTTTTAGTTTTACAGGCATTGTAAAAATCTATAGCACCATACATGTTGCCGTGATCCGTCAATGCAATTGCTGGCATCCCTAAGTTATTACAAATAGATGCCATTGAATCAAGAAGGGAGCTTCCATCAATGAAGCTGAACTCTGAATGATTATGTAAATGAACGAAGGATTTTTCAGTCATAATTTCAGAATATAATCTGACCAAAAATTAGTCTACTTATTTATGAAAATTTCGATAATATGATGCAAGAATTGTGTCCGCCAAAACCGAAACTGTTAGATAATGCATAATTTATTTCATAATCAGTAGATTTGTTTGGATTGTAATCCAAATCACATTCTGGGTCAGGAGTATTATAATTAATCGTTCCGTGAATTCTTTGTTCCGAAATAGATTTTGCACAAGCAATTGCTTCCATAGCTCCTGCAGCACCAGAAGAATGCCCAATAATAGATTTGGTAGAATTAATTTTTAAATTATATGCGTGATCATTAAATACATTTTTAATAGCTAGTGTTTCAGCCTTATCATTGGCTGGAGTTGATGTTCCGTGGGCATTAATATAATTTATTTCTTTAAAATTTATATTTGCTTTTGAAAGAGCTTTGTTCATTGCATTTGTCGCACCTTTACCTTCAGGTTGAGGCTGAACTAAGTGATATGCATCTGAGGTACATGAATATCCAACAATTTCAGCAATTGGTTCTTTTCCTCTATTAATAGCATTTTCTAATTTTTCTAGTACAAGTACAGCACTTCCTTCAGAAGGAACAAAGCCATCTCTATTTTTATCAAATGGTTTACTTGCGGTTTTTGGGTCCTCATTACTTGATGTGAGAGCGTGCATATTACAGAACCCACCTAAAGTTGTTTCACAAAAAGGTGCTTCAGATCCACCAGCAATCATGATATCGGCGTCACCTCTAAGAATAACCTCATAAGCTTCTCCAATTGCTTGAGTACCAGCAGCACAAGCTGTTGAAACAGCATTTGAATATCCTTCTAAATTAAATATCCTGCTTACACTTGAAGCAGCCATGTTTGGTAGCATTTTTGGAACATATATTGGGCTAATAGTATTTCTATTTTTATCGTACATTTGAAGAGTTTCTTTTTCTGTTTCAGGGATTGTGCCCCCTGAACCACTTCCAATTAAGGCGCCCATACTTAATCTGTCTGTGTTCGATAAATCTAATTCTGCACCGGATATAGCCTCCATTGATGCAGCAACAGCAAACTGAGAGTTTTTAGCAAGCCTTTTTGATTCCTTTTTGTCCATGTAATTTAGAGGGTCAAAATTTTTTATTTCACCGCCAATTTTACAAGAATAGTTGTCAGTATTTAGTTGCTTTAAATAATCAATTCCAGATTTTCCATTTAATAGAGAATCCCAAAATTCATTAACTGTGTTGCCAACACAAGAAATAACTCCCATCCCCGTAATTACTACTCTTTTTTTATAATCAGTCATTATTAATTAGCTCACTTATCTCTGCAGCAATAAATATTGAGCCTGCAGTAATAATAGTTTCATTAATCTTTGATTCTTTTAAGGAAATATTTAAAGCCTCTTTAGAATTTTTTGATTTAATATAATCAATTCTATTATATTTAAGTTTTTTTTCTATGTTTTCTATATTTTCTGACTTAGGATGACTCGATTGAGATAATATTGTTCTGCATTTAAATTTTTTGATTAAATTGATAACTGGTTTAATATCGTGGTTTTTATTTGAACCAAATATCAAAGTAAAATTTTTATTTAGAAATTCTTCAATTGATAATTCAAGCTTATTAAATCCACTTTCGTTATGTGCACCGTCAATAAAAAAAATTCTGCCTTTAAATTTTTTCATATTTCCTCTACATGGCCATACATTATTTCTTATACCTTTTTCAATTTGAAACTTTGTTATTTCAAACTTATCAATATGATTCAATGTATTAATTGTTAAAGCCACATTATCAATGTAATGCCTTCCAATTGAATTTGAAGAAACATTATACTCATTCCCGCCTACCTCAATTAAAGTATTTAACTTTAAGTCTTTTATTGAAGGTTTTGATTTTAAAGAATAATTTAGCACAATTAATTTTGATTTTTTNTCNGATGATTTNTTNTTAATTATTTCTAAAGCTTCTTTTATCTGCTTTGAAGTTATAACAGTTGAATTTTCTTTAATAATTCCAGCTTTATTTTCTGAGATTGATTTTATAGTGTCACCTAATACATTTTGATGGTCATAACCAATTGGCGTAATAACTTGAATGTCAGATTTTACAACATTAGTAGTATCGTATGTTCCCCCGATGCCAGTTTCAATTACATTTATGTCGACTTTATTTTTTTTAAAATAAATAAAGCTCATTGCAGTCAAAACTTCAAAAAATGAAAAGGCTTTTCCAGAAATTTTTTCATATTCAAGTATCCTTTTTTCAATAAAATTATATATTTTTGAAAAATCTTTTTTAGAAATATCTTTGTTATTAATTTTTATTCTTTCGGTATATTGGTATAAATGAGGTGAAGAATATAATCCAACTTTATATTTTAGTGACAATATTGATGATAATAATGAAGAAACACTACCTTTTCCATTTGTTCCAGCAATATGAATAGTTAGTGCATTTGATTTATTTGGAGACCCAAGAAGATCCATTAATTTCAAGCTTCTATCTATTTTGAAAAAATCAAATTCACTATCTTCCTTTTTTTCAAAATTAAATCTTTTTTCAAGATTATTTATAGTCTTTTGGTAATCAAAATCTAAATTCATTAGAATTTGATAATCGATCTTCCTGTTATTTCACCACTTTCTAATTTGTGGCATGCTTCATTAATTTCTGACAAATTAAATGACTTACTAATCATTTTATTTATTGGAAATTCACCTTTTTTATACATCTCTAAAAAGTAAATAAAATCTTTTTCCGGGTAAGTCGCTCCCAAGCTACCTTTAAATGTTTTTTGTGTTAATAAAATTTGGTTTGCATCTAAAGTTATTTCAGGGGATTCAGGTATACCAATTAATATTGATGTGCCACCAGTATTATCTGCNCCAGATCCTCCTTGTTTTACAGCTTCAAAAATTTGATTCATTGTAATTTTTTTTCCAATAGCGTCAAATGCATAATCCACTCCGCCATTAGTGAGATCAAAGATTTCATTTATGGGGTTATTTTCTAATGAATTGATAGTATGAGTTGCACCAAATTGTTTTGAAAATTCTAATTTTTCATTATCTATATCTATAGCAATTATTTTTGAAGCCTTTAATAAAGAAGCCATTTTCACGGCAGCTAGACCGATCCCGCCAACACCAAAAATAGCTACAGTTTCTCCAGGTTTCACTCTTGCAGTATTTTTTACGGCACCAGCACCAGTTAGAATTGAACATCCAACAATACAAGATTCTGGGGAGGCATATTTTTTTGGTATTTTAACAACATATTCATCTTCGCTCATTATTATTTCTGACCAAGTAAATGTAATCCTGCAGTTTAATTTTTTTTCCTGATAACTCACGCCCTTTAAGTCTGGAAGGTATCTTCCTTTAATTGGATTTCTTCTAACCCAAGTAGCAATAACATGATCACCTTCTTGAACGTAATTACAGTCGGGCCCNGTTTTCANTACCACACCTGTTGCTTCATGCCCTAGCAAAAAAGGTTTAGGTAGGTTTTTGTCNTGCATTTGATGTAGCTGAGAATGGCATATTCCNCTGGAAATAAGTTTTATCATTACTTGGTTTCCTACTGGATCAGCAATATCTATTTCATCTACAATAAGTTCTGGTTTATTTCCTAATTGAATTGCTGAAAGTGATTTCATCATTTTAAAAAATTTCTAATTAAGCTTAATGAACTCATTATAGCCCTTCTTTTGTCTGGAATACCAATCCCTGCAGAACGAACATGCTTTGNTTTATTGCTTGTACCATCAAAAATTGCGAAATAACTTTCTCCTTGTCCTAAGTTTTGAACATTTTCATCTCCATTTGTTATTCCATAGTACGCAAAACCAATGTCAGAAGACGAAAGTGTTTTTATAAATTTTGCAAGTTCAAGACANACTTCTTCTGGTGATTTATCAACAATATTNAAATNATATTTTTTTAAAAATTTATGAATATTTTTNTCTCCGGAAGTTAATCCAATATTAAAATTATTTTTTGCAAAATCTTTAATTGAGTTAGAAATCACCCCACTTGAAATATTTTCAAATACTGAAATCGTTTGGTTATTTTGAATTAATAATTCTGCAACTACTTTTTCTAAGGTGTCCTCGTCTTCTCCAAAAATATTTTCACCTAACAGGTTTTCAATTTCTTTTTTAACAGGCGATATTAACTTTGTTGCTTCTTGTTTATTTTTTGCCTTCGCAGCAATTCTGACATCAACTTGACCCGGGTGAGCAAGTACTCCGACAGTTGGGTTTTTTGATGTTTCCATTATTTTTCCAATAAGATCATCAACATTGCTTTCTCCAAGATCAATTGTTTTAAGGACTTTGTAGTGAATAATTTCCTCAAGATTATATTTTTTTATCAAATAAGGAATAATTTCATTATCAATTAACCATTTCATTTCAAAAGGAACTCCAGGCAGTGAAATTATACATTTGTTATCTTTTTCAACAATAAATGATGGGGCAGTTCCATTAGGATTTTTAACTATAATTGAGCCTTCTGGGAAATGTGCTTGTCTATCATTATTTTTAGTTGGTATCATCCCTCTTTTTCGGAATCTATTATTTATGTGATCAAGTGATTCTTGGTCGGGAACCAATTTTTTTCCAACAACTTTTGCAACAATGTCTCTAGTAATATCGTCTTTTGTTGGCCCTATTCCTCCACACGTGATTACAATATCTGCNCTAGACAATGACTTTGACAATATATAATCCATTCTTTCAGGATTGTCTCCAACTATTGTTTTATAAAATAAATTAATTCCGTTCTCAGCAAGCCTTTTTGAGATCCATGCAGAATTTGAATCAACAATTTGACCTAATAACAATTCAGAACCTATAGCTACAATTTCAGCATTCATACCACAATTATAATTTTTCTTTNAAAAAAAGGTAGTTGACATTAAGAACATATGTTCTATATTATTAGAACAAAAGTTCTATTAATATTATGTTAAGTAAATTAAATCTAAATAATGACGAAGTAAATTTTAAAGATTCTGGGTGCAGATTCAGTTCATCATGTTTGAATTGTCCGATTCAAATATGTATTTACGACGACCCTTCATTTGTACGTAATTTAGAAAAAAATAATAGAGATGAGAACATTATTGAAGACAGGTCAAATGGACTGTCAAATCAACAGATAGCCAAAAAATATAATGTAAGCATAAGGACTGTGCATAGGTCATTAAAAAAAATAAAGCCAAATAAAAATGTGAATTTAAATATTAAGAATAATATTTATAAAAAATTTGAAATTTATTCATCAAGGTCATGATCAATCAATGATGATGAATCTCCAGTTAAAACATACAGAGTTCTTTCCGCAATATTTGTAGACCTGTCAGAAATCCTTTCTAAGTTATGAGCAACCCATATTATGTAAGTGCCCTGTTTAACAATTTTTGAATTTTTTGACATCCTTTTGATTAGATCTTGTTGAACTTGGGTATTGAGATTATCAATTTCATCATCTCTAGAAAATATTTCTNTTGAGGTCTCTACTGCTCCATCAGCTTCTTTCTCATTCAAATATGACTTCATGCTCATTTTAAGCATTTCTTTTGCTACCTTTTCCATCTTAGGGATTTTTTCGAATTTGGTAATAAAAGGTTCTTTCCCAATCTTGGTATTTATTCTTGAAATACCTCTTAAATAATCACCAATTCTTTCTAGTTCTTGAGCAACAAATATATGAGAAGTTAATTTCCTGATATCAGTAGCAACTGGAGTTTGGTTTCTAATAACATTTATCGCTAAATTTTCGATGTCACTTGATAATTCATTTATTTTTTTATCTTCCTCAATAATTTTTTTTGATAAAGATAAATCTTTTTCGTAAAAAGCATCCATACTTTCAATGAAAGCTGTATTTACTAATCTATATAAAACATTAATTTTGGTTTCTACATCCAGTAATTCAAGATCTAGTGATTTTCTACCTCTGTAATCATCCATATTTTATGTACCTTTTTAACCAATTCTACCTGTAACGTAGTTTTCAGTTCTCTTATCAATAGGATTTCCAAAAATTTGATCAACTTCTCCGTATTCTATTAACTCGCCAATTCTTTCTTCTCCAGCCATCATACATGCAGCATAATTAGAAACTCTGATTGCTTGTTGCATATTGTGAGTAACAATTAAGATCGTCATGGACTTAGATAAATCTTTTATTAATTCTTCAATCCTATCTGTTGATATTGGGTCCAGGGCTGAACAAGGCTCATCCATCAAAATTACTTCAGGGTTTACTGCTAATGATCTTGCGATACAGAGCCTTTGTTGCTGACCACCTGATAGACCATAGGCATTTTCTTTAAGCCTATCTTTAACTTCTTTCCATAGATCAGCCTTTTTGAGAGATGACTCAACTATTTCATCTAGATTTTCTTTAACTCCATTAACTTTTGGCCCAAATGCAACATTTTCATATATTGATTTTGGAAATGGATTAGGCTTTTGAAAGACCATTCCAATTCTGTACCTGACTTCTGCAGGATCCAGTTCATATATATCTTGTGAATTATAGGTAATAGTGCCATCAATCTTAGCTATTCTAATAGTGTCATTCATTCTATTAAAACAGCGTATAAGAGTACTTTTTCCGCAACCAGATGGTCCTATCAAAGAAACTACATTATTTTTAGGAACCTGAATACTAACATTTTTTACTGCTAGAACTTTTCCGTAGTGAACATTTAAGTTTTTTGCTTCTAAAACAGGGGATTCAAAATTAATTATATTATTTTCAGAGGAGCTTATTTTATTTGAATTATGGTTTGTATCTATAGTTTTTTCTACCATGCTAATCTAAAATATTTACTATCGCTTTGATCATAGTTGAATATTAACAGACAAATTTAAATATATGAATTCTATTTTTGAAAAAAATAAAGAAAACCTTAAAAAGTTTATTTTAGATAAAGGAGAAAAACCTTATAGGGCTGATCAAATTTGGAGGTCGATGTATGTTGACCTTTATGACAATTTTAATGATATTTCAACAATACCTGACAAATTAAAAAAGTCTTTAAATAATGAACTTGAATTTAGTCCTTTAAAGTTAGTTGTGAAAAAAAAATCNAAAGATAAAAGTACAGATAAATATCTTTGGAGACTTCATGACAATAAGTTAATTGAAACAGTACTGATGAGATACGATGAAGATGGGCATAGAAGAAAAAGAAGAACAGTTTGTATTTCATCTCAAGTTGGATGCGCCCTAGATTGTAAATTCTGTGCAACCGGACAACAAGGTTTTTCTAGGCAACTAACTGTTGGAGAAATNGTNTCTCAGGTTGTTGANGTAAAAAAAGAATTACTTAAAGAAGATCCAAAAATTATTAAAGATCAGAATAATTTAAATATTGTTTTTATGGGAATGGGTGAGCCGCTAGCAAATTATTCAAGAGTTATTGAATCAATAAAAATTTTAAATGACCAAAAAGGTTTAAATATAGGAGCAAGAAATATTACAGTTTCTACTGTAGGCCTATTGCCAAAAATTCAAGAATTAGCTGAAGAAAAAATACAGGTAAATTTAGCAGTATCAATTCATGCTCCAGACAATAAAACTAGATCAGAAACAGTNCCAATTAACAAAAAGTATCCATTAGAGGACTTGATAGAAACTTGCAAGGATTATATTAGNAAAACTAACAGAAAAATTTTTTTTGAATATGTATTATTAAGTGGACAGAATGATTCAGAAGAGCATGCAAATAAATTAGGAAAACTATTAAGACCGCTCCTCTGCCATTTAAANCTTATTCCAGTAAATCCAACAATTAAATCAAATTTTGAAAGGTCAGGATCTGAAAATATTGATAAGTTTAGAAAAATAATTAGCAATTTTGGTGTACCATCAACAATACGAATGGAAAAAGGAATAGACATAAACGCTGGTTGTGGACAATTNAAATCTGAATACATTTATTTAGAGGACTAAATGCATACACCTGANATATATAAAAACTTAAATATAAAAACTGTTATTAATGGCAAAAGTTGGNTTACAAATTTAGGTGGAAGCCTAATGAAACCCGAAGTATTGGAAGCAATGAATCAGGCTTCTGATGCATTTATAAATTATGAAGAATTGCACAATAAATGTTCTGATCAAGTAGCTAAAATGTGCCAGGCTGAAAGTGCTTTGATAACTTCAGGCTGTGCCTCTGCAATTGTATTAATGTCAGCTTCGGTAATTTGTAAAAAAGACATATCTGCAATTGATAAAATACCTAATCAAAAAGATGAATTTCAAATTTTAATAAGTAAATATCACAGGAATCATTATGACACTTCTTTTGAGGCNACTGGAGCAAAATTAATTGAATTTGAAGACTTAAAAGATCTATCAAAAAAAATAAATAATAAAACAGTTGCAATTGCTTATGTTGAAGCAACTTTCCTTGAAAAAAAAGTTGATTTTAGTAAATTGTCAGATATTGCAAATTCAAAAAATATTCCAATAATTGTTGACGCATCTGCAAAATTACCACCTTTAGAAAATTTATATAAATTTACCAAAGCAGGGGCTTCATTAGTTTCATTTAGTGGCGGAAAAGGAGTTAGGGGCCCACAAAATACTGGCTTTATGATTGGAAAAGAAGAATACATTAATTTAGCAAGAAAAAATTTAATCTGTTTTGATGATGTAAAAGCAAAGATTGGTCGNCCCATGAAAGTATCTAAGGAATGTATTGTCGGACTTGTAACTGCATTAAAAATTTTTTTGGATACAGATCAAGATGCTGTTTGGGCTGAATGGAAAAGAAAAGCAAATTACATTGCAAAACAATTAGGTCAAATTGAAGGTATAAAAATTGTTGTTGAAGACGAAAGTACAGTAAGAGAAGGACCTCAAGTAATTTTTTATTTTTCTAAAGATTGGAAAGGCATTTCTCCAGATAGATTAAAAAGGAATCTAGAAAGTGGTAACCCAAGTATATATTTGGGGGATGGAGGATATGGCGCAGATATGAATATATCTATGGTTAATGTACGAGATGGTGAAGAGAAAATAATTTCTGAAAAATTAAAAGAAATCTTAATTATTTAAAATTAACTACTGTTACACCTTTTCTATCATTATGAGCTGAAAACTTTGATACAAATTTTGTTTCTTTAAGGATTCTGTGTACCTCATTTTCAATGCTTCTTGATCCAATTCCATGATATATTTGACAACTTTTTTCATTACTTAGAAGTGAATTATCAAGAAATTTTTCTAAAATTTCTTTAACATCAATTACAGCAAAACCTCTTAGATCAAGTTCATAATCAGAAGCATCAATTTTGGTGTTATAAGAAGTTGTCGTTTTATTTTTATAATTTTTGACTACAGACAAAACTTTGCTTAACGGTAGCTCCATAATGCTGTTGCCAATTTGAAATATTCCAATATTTTTAGATTTAATTTGAATTAATTTTGCTGTACTTGAAATATTTTCAAGTTGCATAAAATCCCCAACTCTATATTCATATTTTAATGTATCTGAGCCATTCAATGTAAAATTAGTTTTTTCAATTTTTTTTATTTTTTTCTTTACCTCTTTTATTTCTTCCGATGTATTTATTTCTTGTCTAATTGATTTAATTTCTTTTTTAAAATTATCAAGTTCTTTCTTTTTTTCTAATAGGTGTTCATCTAAAATTTTTTGTTTTTCTAAATCTAATTTTTGAATTTTTTCTTTAAGAACTTTTTCTTTTTTTAAAAATTGAGATTCTTTTTTTTCTAAATCTATTTTTATTTTTTTTAAACCCTCTCTTTGAGTATTTAGTTCATTAATAAGTGATTTATATTGTAAATAATCATCACTGAGATTTTTTTTAGCATTAACGATAATTTCTTCAGGTAAACCTAAATTTTTAGAAGTTTCAATTGCAAAGCTATTACTTTCTATGCCTTCAATAAGCTTGTAGGTGGGAATGTTTTTTTCTAGATCAAAATTAACACTATAATTTTTGCACCATTTTTTTCTGCTACCATACTCAACTAAACCTTTAATGTGAGTGGTAATTACTGTTTTGCAATTTTTATTACTTAAATAATCAATGATTGCACATGCCAGTGCTAATCCTTCGTCAGGGTCTGTGGAAGAAACAATTTCATCTATTAAAACCATTGACCCCTTTTTGCAGTTGCGAAGTGTAAAAATTATATTTGAAATGTGAGATGAAAAAGACGACTCAGATTTATCAATGTTTTGTTCGTCTCCAATATGAACAAAGTAATCTTTAAATATTGGTATTTTTGAGTCTGGTGAACAAGGTAAAAGTATTCCTGATTGTGACATTAATGACAAAACTCCTATAGTTTTTAGTGCAACTGTTTTTCCACCTGCATTAGGTCCACTAATAACAACAGAGGTTTCATTATCATCAATTTCAATATCTATGGGAACAGCACTGTCACCCAACAATGGGTGCCTGCACTGTATTAATTTGAGGTGATGGGAATCTTTTTCTTTAAGATTAATCGTTCCATTAATTGATTTAGAATATTTTGCTTTTGCAAAAATCAAATCAATATTAGTAGATAAATCAATATTTTCTTTGATATTAGTTTGAGAATTAAATATATTGTTGCTGATTTCTTTCAATATTTTTAATTCCTCTTCTTTTATTTGATTTTGATAATCATTCAACTGATTGCAGAGATCTATGGTTGTTAATGGCTCAATATATGAAGTGTTATTTGATGAAGATGATCCATGCAAAATTCCTTTAAATTTATTTTTGTATTCAGATTTAAGTTCTAATGCTGATCTACCAGATATGTATCTAATTGAATCTGACTGAAAATAGTTAGAATAATTTTTGTTGTTGAGTATTTTATTTAGTTCTTTATTCAAAGACTCATAAGAGCTAAGGGATTTTTTTCTTAATTTTTTAAGTTTTTGAGATGCTGAAGGTTTGATCTCTATATTCTCATCAATAGATAAATCAATAATTTCAATAAGATTGTTTAATTCATTAATTCCATTAACATACTTAAGCAATGAATTACTTTTTTTTGAGTTTTTAAATATACTTTTTATCTTATTGCACTCTTTAAGAAAGATATTTAATTGATATATATCGTTAATATTTATAATTTCATTTTCTATAATTTCTTTAGTAAATATATCTGATTCATCAATCGCACTAAATGAAAAATTATCACCTTGCTCAATAATCCTTTTAGCATCATTTGTTTCTGTTTGCATAGAATTTATTTCATCAAAATTTTTTGAAGGATTAATGTTAAGAGACATTTTTTTTGATAAGAAAAATGTACAATAAGTGCTAATTGAATTTAATATATTTTTAAATTCAAGTTTTTCTATATAATTATTCATATTCTTATTTTAATACTTAATTTGCTATGAGTCAGGAACTTTGGAAAAGTTATTTTAATACAGGCCTTGAGAGTGCGAAAGCAGGAATGGTAGAAACTGCTATTGATTACTTTGAGTGGTCAGCTAAATTGAAGCAAGATAACCAAGAAATTTTTTATAATCTTGGGGTTTCTTATATGACTATCGGAAAGATGACAGATGCTATAAATGCTTTTACTAAATCCTTAAAAATAGATGATTCAAATTCTGATGCATATGCAAACAGGGCAATTTGTTTTTCTTATATTGATGAAAATAAAAAATCAATGAAAGATGTTAAAGAAGCAGTAAAGAGAGGTGCAGTTGAAGAAGGTCTTAAGCAAGCCATAAGACTTGTTGAGGAAAAGAAAGCAAAAGAATCGAAATTGTTAACAATAAAGAAAAAGGCTAAAAAAAATAATTAATCTAAAAGTTTATTTAGTTCTTTGATTCTAATAATGTCTCTAACTTTCTCAAAGTTATTCCTGATTGATTTAATATTATCTTTTTCTAAATTAGAAAAATTTATGTGCTCAAGAAGAAATATTGCTTCAGCCTTTGAAAGCTCATTATACTCAGAATGCCTTATTAAGTATTCTTCAGGCATACCTAAATTTGTCAATTTGTTTAAGTTTGATAATAGTTGAATATCCAGCACATCAAATATAAATACATTTTTATTCTTTTTTTTAGGAGTTAATATTTTTTTCTTAATTAACTCTTTAATCCAATTTTCTTTAACAGAATATTTATTTGATAATTCATTTATAGTACCTGCAAAAGATTCAAAATTAGATGGATTTTGCTTTTTATCAAAATTATTTTTGATTAGTTTAATTGGGATTCCTTGAGCTTTTAAATTTTTAATTTCAATTAATTCATCAATAGTTTTTTCAGAAAATAATGCTCTAGTTTTAGAAGTTTTTTTTGGAGGAGTTATTATCTTGCTTCTTACGTAATAGTTAATAGCTGAACTAGAAATCCCAGTTCTTGATGCCACTTCGCTTATTGAGAATTTAAAATCCATATGAAAAATTATTTATTTCAATGTTATTCCCATTTGAAAGATATTGCACATATAAAGAAAGATAATGCGAGCCACGCAAGTGTTATTCCTAGTTGAGGAATAGTGGAGAATGTTGAATTACCATAAAGTGCAGATAACCTTATTCCTTCAGCAAGATGAGTTAAGGGCAATATATTGCTTATGTAACTAATTATTTTTGGTAAGAAATCTATCGGAAAAAATACTCCTGATAAAAATAGCATTGGGAATGTGACTAGATTTGCCAAAGCAGGGGCACTATCTTCATTTGGTGCAAGGCTAGATATGGCTAAACCAATAGCCAAAAATAAAATTCCACCTAAGAATGACAAGAAAAGTATATTTAGCCAAGCAAGGAAACTACCCTGACCTACAGATACACCTAAAACGAATACTCCCATTATTAAAAGGATAAAAGTTTGTAAAATAATTATTGATACTCTTGATATAAGATGACCAACTATGAAATGGGATGGAGAGATTGGCGCTGCTTTTAATCTTTTTAGTACACCTTGATTTTTATAACTTAAAAGGGTGAATACTACTGAAAAAATCCCATTTTGCATTATTGCCATTGCAGCTATTCCTGGGACAATGAAGCCTTTATATCCTTGATAATTCATTTTAGCAATATCAGAACTCACATTATTAATTGGATCAATATCTTGGTTTATTATCCTGAAAACAAAGTTCTCAACTACTTCCTTTTCTGCCAAATCACCATCTCTGGTTGTAACAATAAATTTCGAATCAGGATTTAAAGTTATCAAAGCAGAAAGAGTGCCTTTTTCTAGGGCTTCTAAAGCATTATCTTTTGATTCATATTCCCTGATCGTAATGCTTTTTGAAGATTTTAATTCATCAATTATTTCATTGGCTGTTGTAGAAAATAAACCTACGTTAGGTGCACTGTAACCAATAAAACCAGCATTACCTAAAACCAGCATTGTTACTACAGGAAAAAATAGAGACCAGAAAATTGAGCTTTTTCTTCTAAAAAACATTTTGCTGGCTGCTATCGTGAAGCTTAGGTAAATTCTCATCAATCCTCCCTTAAACTTTTTCCTGTCAAACTAATAAATACATCCTCTAAAGTTGCATCTTTAATCTTTTTTTGAGATTTAAATCCTGACAAAGTTAGTTCGTCAATAAGGTTTGATGGTGAATCAATCTTTATTATCTTGCCCTCATCAATTATTGCAACTCTATCACATAATTCTTCCGCTTCTTCCATATAGTGAGTTGTAAGCATTATAGTCTTTCCTTCTTTCTGAAAAGATTTAATTAAATCCCATAAATTTCTTCTAGCTTGAGGATCAAGACCAGTCGTTGGTTCGTCAAAAAATAATACCTTTGGATCATTTACAAGTGCCACAGCAATTGAAAGCCTTTGTTTTTGACCACCTGATAATGTCTTGAAATATGATTCCCTTTTCTTTTTTAAATCTACTCTTTCTAAAATTAAATCTGGATTTACNGTACTTGAATATAGTGTTGCAAATAAATCAATAATTTCGAATAGGCTCAATTTTTCAAAAAAATTAACTGATTGTAGTTGAACACCTATCATTTTTTTTACATTTTTAGAATNTTTTACAACATCCAATCCCGATATTGTTGCGGTTCCTGANGAAGGTTCTATAAGACCTTCAAGTATTTCTACAGTTGTTGTTTTACCTGCACCATTAGGCCCAAGCAACCCAAATACTTCACCTTCAGTTACGCTAAAATCTATACCTCTAACTGCCTCAAAGTNGTCATAATTTTTCTTCAGATNCNATACNTTTATCATTTCCATTTTAGAAGTTTAGCTTGGAAANAGGTTTTTGTAATCAAAAATCATTTTTTTGAAAACAAATATAAAAGCGAAGGCAAAGTTAATAANGATGATAGCAATGCAAGACAGATCATTATTGCNGTTANAATACCAAACGTTGAAAATAATGGCATTGGTGCAAACCCCATTATCGCAAATCCAATTACACTAGATATTGCTGATCCAAGCAACGCAACTCCTGTACCACTTATTGAATAACTTAGAGCCTCATATTTGTTTGGCTGCCTTAATAACTCTTCTCTAAATCTCATTGTCATATGTATTGCAAAATCTACACCAACACCTAAAGAGATAGCACCAATAGTGGCTGTAACATAATTTAAACTGAAATCAAATAAATACATAATTCCATATAGCCAAACTACAACTAACGCTATTGGTATTACAGTAAGTATCGCGTATTTAAAAGACCTCAAAGTAAATAATATTATAGAAAATGATGCTATAAACGCGTATGGGATTGATCGTCTCATTGAGTCAGTAGTTGCATTTAATTGATCACTTCTACTAAATGGAGACCCTGTAATCCCAACGTTAACATCATCTTTTTCAAAATTATACTCATTGACTAATTTAGTTATTTCATTTCTTACTTTAGATACATCATCTTCTGTTCTTGTTCCACTTAAAAAAACCATTAAGATAGATGTGTAGTCATTATCCAATTCTTGGTTGTACCAAAAATATCTCTGAAACCATAATGGATCGAAAGAATATTCGCCGTCTGAACTAATCCCATTATCAATCCCATATTTTATCATTGTCTCGATCTGGGTTTGATTATCTGGAATAAAGTTGTTGTCATTATCTGTTATCAATAAATCGTATTCGTCATTAATGTCTTCTATAACTTTTTCATTGCTGAGTATAAGTTTTGATATTTTGGATAAATTCAATGTTCCGCTTTGATTCAGGCTTCCATCTTGGTTAACTCCGACAAAATCTACTTCTGACATATCAATCAAGAACTCTTCAAATTTACTAATGAAATCAGGGCTTGTTATGTTTCCTTCAAAAATTAATTGAGCCGGTTCGCCTCTAAGTCCAGGTGTATATTCTTCAAACCTATCTAGTGCAATAACAAAGTTAGAATCATTGTCAAAGAAATCCTTTACATCAAATTCTGATTTTAAGTTAATCGCACCTATCCCTGCTGATATTGTTATGGCAATAGATAGAGGAATAACAATATAGTATTTTTTGGCAATAGATGTAACTATTTTTGAGAAGATCATTTCATAAGATGTTTGACCCTTTACATTTTCTTTTGACTGTTTGATTTTTGATTTTGAATTTAAATAAATTGGTAAAAATAAGTTTACAAGAAGTATAAATATGCAAGTTGCAAATCCGATGATTAAACCAGAAAAGTCATTTAATAAAGTAGACCCTAAAATTACAACAAAGATTACACCAAAGCCACATGTAGCTGGAGTGGTTATAAAATTTATTATCCTTATAAAATTTTCTAA
>PBWZ01000031.1 GCA_002727435.1 Chloroflexota bacterium | reverse complement strand
TATGAATAATACTAATGCATCAACTGTTTTATTGCTTTTTGGAGCTGGATCAAGGTATGAAACACCAAATATTGCAGGTTCATCTCATTTATTTGAACACTTACTTTTCAAAGGGACAAAGAAAAGAAAAACCCCTAAAGAAATTGCTGAAGTAGTTGAGTCAAAAGGGGGGATATTGAACGCTTATACAGATAAAGAGTCAACAGGTTATTGGTGCAAGGTTCCTTCAACATCTTATAAAGAAGGAATTGAAGTACTAATTGATATGGCAAAACAACCTTTAATTAGAAATGAAGATTTATCTATGGAAAAAAATGTTGTTTATGAAGAAATCAAGGCATATTTAGATTCAACAAGTAGCAGAGCTTCAAATAAGGCAGATGAAAATTTATGGCCTGATCAGCCTATGGGTGTAGATATTGCAGGTTCTATCCAAACAGTTGAAGCAACCTCAAGAGAAGATTTGATGGATTATTTGAACAAGCAATATACCTCTTCAAATACTGTTTTAGTAGTTACAGGAAATATTGATGAAAAAATAGTAGTTGATATTGCAAAAAAATCTTTCGAAGGTTTTAGAGAAGGGGACCCATTAGGTTTTAAAAAATCAACATATAATTCTAATGGAGCATTAACTGTTTTAGATAAAATGGAGACTAATCAAACTCATTTAACATTAGCATTTAAAAATTATTCTATGAAAGATCTTTCTAGATATTCATCTTCTATATTGTCAGTTATTTTAGGTGGCGGAATGACAAGTCGATTATTTGAACAAGTAAGGGAAAAAAGAGGTTTAGCTTACTCAGTAAGTTCAAATTCACATTTTTATTCTGATTGTGGAGTTTTTTATATTGATGCTGGAGTTGCACCNGAAAATACAGAACAGACNTTTGAAGTAATAATTGAGGAGCTTAANAATTTNAGAAAAAATTTAAATTCGGACGAAATANCCTCTTCAAAAGAATTAATTAAAGGCAGATTGATGATGAGGTATGAAGATTCNAGGGCAGTTGCAATGAATTATGGAACNCAAGAGCTGTTGAATAAAAAAATCATTTCTATTGANGATAATTTAAAATCATTAGATAAAGTAGATTTTGACGAGATCATTGATGCATTTGATTACATTTTTAACAACGAAACTATGATTGTTTCTGCNGCTGGATCAATAGATAAAATACCTGATTTAACAAAAAATAAAGATTTTTTCTAAAAATAGCTATCAAATTTATTGAAAATAGAATCCTGNCTAATGTAATTTNANTCCATGCTTAAAGATAGTATAAAAAATCAAAAAAATTTTTGGGATGCAAATTCTATTAAAAGTTTAAGAAAAACATTAAAAATGTCGCAAAGCGATTTTTCTAAAAAACTTGGTATCAGGCAACAAACTGTGAGTGAGTGGGAGACAGGAGCTTATTTACCAAGAGGAGGTTCTTTAACACTTTTAAATATGATTGCAGAAAATATTTCCAATGTATTTGAGAAAGAAAACAGTTCGGTTAGATTAGAAAAAGCCAATCTTGCTAGTTCGACAGATCTGCATAATAAAGAAGCTAAGCCTACTAAAAAATTAAGTCATATTTATTATGCAAACGTTTCAAGTTCAAATACAGGTCAAATGTTGCCGATATAATCAGGATTTGAAAAAAAATGCTCTCTGAGCCATATTAATTCATCTATGCTTTCTGTTATATCTTCCATAGCAAGGTGTGTTTTACTTTTTTCAGGAAATTTAACATCTGGATACCATCTTAGTACTAGTTCNTTAATAGATGAAACATCAATCATTCTGTAAAAAAGATATTTTTCTACTAAAGGCATTTCTTTTTTTAAAAATTTTCTATCAACCCATATTGAATTCCCNCACAATATCCCTTTATTNGGTTTAATTCTTTCCGATATAAATTCAAGAACCAAGTCTTGGGCCCTATCGATNGTGCATTCTGATTCCTTTGATCTTTCTAAAAGCCCGGATTTTGTGTGNTGATTTAATGACCATGGNTCAATTTTAGATAACTCTTCTTCTGACCTTTTGATTGCNAGNCCAAGTTTCGAATCAGGAAATTTGTCCANAATATTTAATTTNTCATCAGTAATAATAATCGCCACTTCTAAAATAACATGCTCTTCACCAAGCCCAGTCATTTCCAAGTCTAGCCAAATTAAATTATTGTTATTATCTTCAATCATGTAATAATTATAGTATATCGATTTAATCACAATGAAAATTATATCTTGGAATGTAAACGGAATAAGAGCTTGTTTAAATAAAGGATTTATAGATTTTATATATTCTAATGACCCTGACATAGTTTGTATTCAAGAAACAAAGGCAAATGAAGATCAGGTTGATTTAAATCTTCCCGAGTATAAACAATATTGGAATAGTGCAGAAAGAAAAGGGTATTCAGGAACATTAATATTATCAAAAGAAAATATCGAAAATATTAATTACGGAATTGGTGTAGATAAACATGATAAAGAGGGCAGGGTGATTACTGCTGAACTTGAAAATGCATATTTAGTAAACGTTTATGTTCCAAATTCTGGCTCAGATAGAAAAAATCCTCTTAGTCGGCTTTCATACAGGACAGAAGANTGGGACGTAGATTTTTTAAATTACTTGAATATTCTTTCAAAAAATAAACCAGTTATCGCGTGTGGAGATTTTAACGTTGCTCATAATGAAATTGATTTAGCTAACCCTAAATCAAATAAAGGCAATGCTGGATTTACTGATGAGGAAAGGGAAAGCTTTAATAGATTTATGGAATCTGGACTTTGTGATGTTTTCCGTGAAAAAGATAAAGATAACACTCATTACACATGGTGGAGTTATATGGGGAATGCCTATGCAAACAATACTGGATGGAGGATAGATTACTTTATTGCTTCAAAATCATTACTGCCACTTATTAGTAATGAAAAAGTTCTGATTAAGCCCCCAGATGACCTCGGTCAAAGAAAATCTGATCATTCTCCAATAAAAATTGAAATAGAATAATTTTTAAATACTGCCAACTTCTTCCAATAAAATCTTTGCTACTTTTTTGGGGTCAAACCTATCTATGGATTTCTGATAATTTAAAGCAAATTTATTTTTTATTTTTTCATTATCAATAAGTTTCAAAATTTTATTTGAAATATCTCCTGGGTTTCCAGTTTTTGCAAGTAACCCTGTCTCTCCATTAAGTAAAACTTCAGAAGTTCCTCCTGGGCAGTCTGTAGCTACAATAGGTATTTTCAAGGCCTGTGCTTCTATCAAAATATTAGGCATACCTTCATAAATTGAAGTCAACAACAATATATCGCAATGAGTTAAATACTTGTATGGATTTTCATCAAAATTTATATGTTTTATCTTTGATTTAATTTCAGTAGAGCAATTTAATAACTTTCCTTTCTCGCTACCATCTCCAATTATGAGTAATTTTGAATCATGATGATTGTTAAGGATTTCAAAACTTTTTAGTAATGTATCAATATCTTTTTGAGGCTCCAGTCTGCCAACATAAGCTAACAAGGGAACATTTGCTTTAGTGATCCATTCATCATGAACTTTTTCTTTTGATAATTTATTTATATTTTCAATAAAAGATGCATTAAGTATTTTTTTTATCTTATTTTTTAAGTTAAAATTTTTTTTCAAATCATTACAAACTTCATCAGAATTACCATAAATTAAATCAGCTTTTTTATATAAAAATTTAATAAGAGAACTAATAATTAATCTTTTAAATAAATTAAGTTTTTTTAATTCAGAACTTAAATGGTTCCTTTCAGAAATAATTATTTTAGCCTTATTTTTAGAAAATTTACTTGAAATTACTGCAATTATATTAGCGTAATATTGAGCAGATATTATTAAATCAGGGCTCTCATCATTAAAGGTTTTTGATAGTTTGTTTATTGAAAACACTGTTCTTTTAGAGTTTAATTTTATAAATTTTAAATCTTCATTGTAGGTGCTTTTAATATCATTTAAGGATACAAATTTAACATTATGACCTCTGTTTTTAAATTCTTTAGAAAGATTAATAAAGCTCCTTTCAACCCCTCCTAGGCCCATGTGTGGAATAAATATTAATATTTTCATATTAGTAACTAAGTTTTTTTATTGAAATTGAAAGTTCTGCGTCTGTAGGTTCAGAAAGGATAATTTTTTCAGAATGATTTTCTATAATTATCGTTGGAACGGTTTGCCTTCCATTATTTAAACTTTCAACAGTATCCTTAAATTGTGGATTTTCAATAATATTGATTTCTTCAAAAGGTATTTGGTTTTTTTCAAGAAAATTTTTACTTCTTATGCAATCAGAACATAAATTCCTTGAATACATTACTATTTTCGGATAGGTTGATTTCATTTTTTAGATTATATTATAGAAATTATTTTAAGTAATAATTATGTTATGGTTACCAATAATTAAATCTAACCTTGACTTTAAATCCTCTGAATAATTTATTGATAAAGGAAGTTCTAATTCTATGCTATTTTCATCATAAAATATTTCAATNGATACATTACTGCTTTCCTTATCATTCTTGTTTTCTAACAAGAGCTTGATTACATCTTCAAATTTGTATTTATCTTCAATTTTATTTTCGGAACCAATAAATTCAATTTTAAATTGTTTATCATATATTTTTTGATCTTCTGAAATTTCAATTGGTTCATCGTTTTTAAAGCTATTGTTATTGTTAGCTTCTTCAAATACAGGAATATCCGCTATATCATCTTTTTCATCCGCGGGATTGATGCTCGGTAAAGGTTGTTCATTAGAAACAAATTCTTCTAAGTCATGATTTTCAAATTCAAGCTTTTTTCCGTTTTCAAAAATCATATTTATTGATCCGTTTCTGAGATTTGTTTTTACATCTAACTCCAAATATGATCCTGTTTCCCATAAATGTTGTGAAGTCTCTAATTTGTCAGGCCATATAACCAACTCAATTGAGTTGTCCAATAAACCAAACTCACAAATAATAAATTGCTCTTTTTTTCTTGTTGTTCTTTTTGTTATTGAAAGAACCTGACCTATGGCTTTAGTAGATTCGTATGATTTTTTAGAGTTTATTTGGCCCAAAAAAACAGCATGGGTATTTGAGTAAGATTCAATTTTTTTATTTATTGGATTATCACTTAAGGCAGTACCCATTAAGTCTCTTTCCCAAAACATCCTTTCTTTGTANTNTACTTCAGATTCAATTAAATCTAGATTTATAGGCACTTTTACTTCATCCCCCAGTAGATCGAACATATTTGATTGCCCACTTGATTCTAATTGATTCCTTTTTGAGATTTCTTGAACGATTTTATCAAGTGATGGCAATAGTTTTTCTCTAGATTCNATATCATCAAATGCTCCAACTTTTATTAATGGCTCTAATGAACCTTTTGTAATTGGGTTCTTTGAAATCCTTGAAATAAANTCCTCTAAACTTTTATATTCGCCATTTTTAATTCTTTCATCAACTAAAATTTTCATTGAATTTGAACTTATATTCTTAATAGTACCCAATCCATAACTGATATATTTTTTACCAGATTCGTCAAGATAAGGATCAAAATCAACTTCACTTTTATTTATGTTCGGCCTTGTAATANNTATGTCCATCGAGCTACATTCTGNAATTAGNCTAGAAATTTTCTCTTTATCATCTGCTGAATTTTTCATAAGTATCGACATAAATATTTCAGGATAATTTGCTTTGAAATATGCTGTCCAATAACCAATCATCGCATAACTAACACTATGAGCTTTATTAAATGCATATCCAGCAAAAGGCTCAATCAGTTCAAAAACTTTTTCTCCTAATTCTTTATCAAACCCATTATCAATAGTTCCTTGTAAAAATTTATCTTTTTCTTCAAGCATAACTTCTGGAATTTTTTTACCCATTGCTTTTCTAAACCTGTCTGCATCGCCTAAAGAGTAACCTGCGATAGACTGAGCTATAAGTAAAACCTGATCTTGGTAAACAATTATTCCATAAGTTTCCTTCAAAATATCTTCTAAAGATGAGTGCGGGTATTTAATTGGTATCTTTCCGTGTTTTGAGTCAATAAATGTTGAAATGTGCTCCATTGGTCCTGGCCTGTATAATGCAATCATTGCAGAAACATCATTGACAGATGTTGGTTTTAGTTCTTTTATGTATCTTTTCATTCCAGAACTTTCAAGTTGAAACACACCAGAAGTTTTTCCCTGACTTAATAATTCAAAGGTTTTAGAATCATCTTTTGGAATTGTATCCAAGTCGATAGCTTCTCCAGTTTTTTTATGAATCATTTTGATAGTTTGGTCAATAATTGTAAGGTTTGATAACCCTAAGAAATCCATTTTTAATAATCCAAGATCAGCTAGAGCAAACATTTCATATTGAGTTAAAGGAGGTGCATCGTCATCACTTACTGGTGGTCGCTGTATAGGCACTGAATTATCTAATGGGTCTTTTGAAATTATTACTCCAGCTGCATGAGTTTGAATATTCCTGACAGAACCTTCAATCTTCATAGCTCCTTCAAAAAGATTTCTTACATCTTCATTTGAATCATATTCTCTTCTTAGTTCAGGACTTAAATTCAATGCTTTCTCAAGGGTCATGTCTGAAGTAGGATTCAAAGGATCTCTATTAGGAACTAATTTGGCAACTTTATCAACAAATGCTAGAGGGAGATTCATTACTCTGCCAGCATCTCTCAATGATCCTTTGGCTTTTATTTTGCTGAATGCAATTATTTGAGCAATGTGATCATAACCATACTTTTCGGTACAATATTCTAATACTTCTTTTCTCCTGTCATCTTGGAAATCAATATCAATATCAGGCATTTCTTTTCTTTCAATATTTAGAAACCTTTCGAAAACTAAAGTGTTTTTTACAGGATCAATCTTTGTAATATCGAGACAGTACAATACTAGACTTGCTGTAGCGCTTCCTCTCAAAGTGGTTAATATTTTTTTATTGTTAACAAATTTGAATATATCCCACACAACTAGAAAATAATCTGCAAAATCAGTTTCCTTAATAACAGATAGTTCATAATTTAGTCTGTCAGTGATTTCTTCACTAGGTTCAGGGAATTTCCTAATTAAGCCTTCTTCACATAACTCCTTTAAATATGAAAAGGAATCTTTATTCTCTGGAGTTTTAAACTCAGGAATCATAGTTCCAGAGAAGTCTATTTCAATGTTACATTTGTCCGCAATTTCTAGTGTATTATCACAAGCTTCAGGGATATCTTTAAATTTCTCTCTCATTTCTTCTGGGCTTGCAATGTAATAACTATTATCTTCTAAAATGTCTGATCTTGGATTCGAACTTCCTGATCTAACATTTTTTAATAATATTTCTTTTTCGTAGTCATTCTTAGTTTCATAATGATTGTCATTTGTGGCAACAATTTTTACATTCAATTGCTTGTAGTTATTTATAATCCATTGATTAACTTTCTCTTGATTATCTACATGCTCATGCCTCATTATTTCGAGGTAATAATCATCCCCAAATACTTCTTTGTACCAATCAATAGTATCCATAATAGATTTTTCATCACCCGAAACAATTTTTTTAAAAAGCTCTGCAGATGGACATCCAGATAAAACAATGAGTCCTTCAGAATGTTCTTTAAGAATTTCTTTATCAATTCTTGGCCTGTAATAAAATCCTTCTAAATTACCTTTTGAGACCAACTTTATTAAATTTGAGTAACCAAGGTTGTTTTTTGCAATAACTGTTAAGTGGTCATAAGAATAACTTGGGTCTTTGTCAAATCTGCTTTTAGGAGCAATATAAAATTCACAACCAATTATTGGTTTTATATTTTTAGTTTTACAGGCATTGTAAAAATCTATAGCACCATACATGTTGCCGTGATCTGTCAATGCAATTGCTGGCATCCCTAAGTTATTACAAATAGATGCCATTGAATCAAGAAGGGAGCTTCCATCAATGAAGCTGAACTCTGAATGATTATGTAAATGAACGAAGGATTTTTCAGTCATAATTTCAGAATATAATCTGACCAAAAATTAGTCTACTTATTTATGAAAATTTCGATAATATGATGCAAGAATTGTGTCCGCCAAAACCGAAACTGTTAGATAATGCATAATTTATTTCATAATCAGTAGAAATGT
>PBWZ01000030.1 GCA_002727435.1 Chloroflexota bacterium | reverse complement strand
CTCCATCATTTGATATTAATTGTGTAGTATATTTTGAATCTGTTACAAGAGAATTAGATAGCCCTTTATTAAAATAATCACCTGAAATTGAGATTTCAATTTTTTCTTTATTGAACATAATATTTTTAAATTTAACCCCATTTGAAAAATAGAAATTACCATTTCTCATAGAATCTAGAATATTTTTCTCAGAAAGATCTTTTGAAAATACTTCAACCCATCCTCTTCCGGGATTATGTCTATGAGGAGCAAATTCTTCTTTAAAGTGGTGTGAATCATCAACAGCAACCCCCCAAATTTTAATCTTTTTACTTAACATTTCATCCCACATTTCTTCTACACTTTTTTTTCCTCCACCACCGTAATTATGAGTATTATAATTTCCATTGAAAACTTCTATAAAATGAGCTCCTCTTATTTGAACTAAATCTTTTTCATTAAGTGCCCATCTAAAGTTTGGATGGTTTATTTCAGCCAAACCTCCTGAATTAATAATATTATCAATATTTGCCTGAAGAGTTTTTACTTTAGTTGGCCTTATTGTTGGCTCAATAACTTTTTTAATTCCAATTGCATTAACGTGAATTGTATAAGGTAAATTTAAAGTAATTTCTTCACCTGGAATGAGTAATAACTTTGTTTGATCGCTGTCTAATATTGTAAGATGATTATGGTCAGATAAAACTAAGAAATCGTATTTATTGTTACTATACCAATCAACTACTGTTTCTGGAGAACTATCACCGTCACTTTTATTTGTATGAGTATGTAGATTTCCTTTAAACCAAGGCATAAAATTTCATTTGTTACTTTTGTGTTAATTTATTATAATCATTCAATATTGATCTTACCAATTAGTATTAATAGATAGGGGAATAAATTTGACTACAAAATCAAAATCAAAATCTGTTAAATCTAAGTCAACAAAGAAATCTAAACAGAAATCTCAGGTGGCCGATTTTGGAAGAAAAACTGTTAGGGATGAAATAGTTCTATCTGTTAAAGATCTTAAAACTCAATTTTCTACCAAATACGGTACAGTTAAGGCAGTTGATGGAGTCAGTTTTGATTTAAAAAAAGGCGAAACTTTAGGAATAGTTGGTGAATCAGGATCAGGCAAGTCAGTAACATCATTATCTTTAATGAGGCTAGTTCCTCAACCACCTGGTGAAATTGTTGATGGTGAAGTCTTATTAAATGGTAGAAATTTACTAGAATTAAGCGAAAAAGAAATGACAGAAGTAAGAGGTGGAGAGATTTCTCTTATTTTGCAAGATCCTATGACGGCTTTAAACCCTTGTTTCTCAATTGAAAATCAGGTTGGTGAAGGAATTAGTATTCATCAGGGAGATAAAGGAAAGAATTTATTTGAAAAGGTTGTAGATGCATTAAAATCAGTTAGAATTCCTGCAGCTGATCAAAGAGCAAAAGACTACCCTCATCAGCTTTCTGGTGGAATGAGACAAAGAGTAGTCGGCGCAATTGGAATCTCTTCAAACCCTTCTGTAATAATTGCTGATGAACCAACAACATCTTTGGACGTAACTATCCAAGGAGCATATTTAAGATTACTCAAACAAATTCAAGAAGAAACTGGGGTTGGCATAATTTTTATAACTCATGATTTCGGAATCGTTGCAAAAATGTGTGACAGAGTTGCAGTTATGTATGCAGGAAGAATTGTAGAAAGTGCTGATGTAAGAACAATATTTAATAACCCTTTGCATGAATATACTAAAGCTTTAATAGAATCTGTTCCAAAATTAGAACAGAAAACAGGAAGATTGACTCAAATAAAAGGTCAACCTCCAGCACTTTGGGATTTGCCAGAAGGTGATTCATTTGCACCTAGATCAACACTAAAGTTTACAGAAAAAGATGCAAGCATTAGGCCTGAATTAGTCGAGGTTGCAAAAGGTCACTTTGTGCAGTTGTCTCGAAGTTCAGTAAAAGATTTTAAAAAATATGCACATTTGGTGGATTATTAATCATGGCTACAAAAGAAGTAAAAAATAAAAAAAATATTGTACCTGAAGAGCTTGGTTGCACAACTCCAACAAAGGATTCAATTGTTCAGGTAAGAAATTTAAGAAAACATTATGAAGTAAATAAGGCATTATCAATTTTTGGAAAAGATATTTTAGGAAAAACAGATTTATTAAAAGCAGTAGACAATGTAAGTTTTGATGTTGCAAAAGGTAAAACTTTTGGTTTGGTTGGTGAGTCAGGTTGTGGAAAAACAACAACAGGAAAACTTATTTTACAGCTCGAGAAACCAACTGAAGGTCAAATATTTTTTCAAGGAGAAGATGTATCTAAATTGTCAGCAGCTGGAATGGCAGAGTATAGAAAGTCAGTGCAAGCTGTATTTCAAGACCCTTGGGCTTCATTAAATCCTAGGATGAGGGTCAAAGATATAGTTGGAGAGCCATTGCAGATTGCTACAACAATGACGAAAGAACAAATTGCTAAAAGAGTAGGGGATTTATTAGAAGAAGTGGGGCTAAATGAATACCAATCAAATTTTTATCCTCATGAATTTTCTGGTGGCCAAAGACAAAGGATAGGTATTGCAAGAGCATTAGCTCTAAATCCAAAGTTAATAATTCTTGATGAGCCAGTTTCAGCTCTTGACGTATCAATTAGGGCTCAAATAATGAATTTATTAGTAGATTTACAAAATGAACACGATTTGGCATATGTATTAATTGCTCATAATTTAGCGACAGTAAGGTATATGTGCCATAAGACAGCTGTTATGTANTTAGGAGTTATTCAAGAAATGGGAGACACAGAAGCTGTATTTACAAATCCTCAGCATATNTATACGAATGCGTTAATGTCAGCAGCTTTACCAAGTCATCCTGATATTGATAGAGACGAAATTGTCCTTCCTGGTGAAGTCGTTTCTCCTATAAATCCTCCAGATGGAGATGTATTTCAAACAAGAACCCCTATGAAAGTTGATCAAAAACATGAATATGCGTCAACAAGACCACCTCTTGTTCAAGTTGGAAAAAAAGATCACTGGGTTGTGAAAACTCCATGGAGTATTGCTGACAAAGATATGAAAGTGAAATTGGAGGGAAAATAAAATGGCAAGATTTTTAACTCAAAGGTTGGTTTCATCATTTGTTTCAATAATTGGTGCTACTCTTGTAATTTTTTTACTTGTTCAACTTCATAATGACCCTAGAGAACTTTATGTTCCAGACTCAGGATATGGATTAACTGAGGAGCAATGGGAAATGCTTGGTGAAAAAATGGGTTTCAATGATCCTTTACCTGTTCAATATTGGAATTGGATATCAGGTGCCTTTTTAGGTGATTTTGGTGTTTCTTTAGCACAACAAGTTCCAGTAAGAGATATTATTCAAAATAGAATGCGAGCAACAATCGAATTGGCAATAGGAGGTTGGGCATTTGCAATTTTAT
The DNA here is from genome assembly GCA_002727435.1 of Chloroflexota bacterium. Classification (GTDB taxonomy): domain Bacteria; phylum Chloroflexota; class Dehalococcoidia; order Lucifugimonadales; family Lucifugimonadaceae. Next base: position 3,647 of record PBWZ01000030.1, on the reverse strand, counting down.
TAGGGATTCCAACTGGAGTTCTTGCTGCTGTAAAGAGAGGTACATTTTGGGATTATATTGCAAGGGGAGTAGCAATAATAGGTCAAGGTGCTCCACCATTTGTAATTGGATTATTATTGATTGTAATTTTTGCTGTATGGCTTCAAGATACACCATTTGAATTACCAGCTGCTGGAAGACCACCTCAATTTAATATTAAAACCTACATTTTGCCTTGTATTGCACTTGGATGGCCAGCTGCAGCCGGCTTAATGAGGCTTACAAGATCGGCAATGTTAGAAGTTCTTGATTCAGAATTTGTAAAACTTGCTAGAGCTAAAGGTGTTGGATGGAATAAAGTAATTTATAAACATGCTTTAAAAAATGCACTAATAACACCTTTAACTTCTGCTCTTCTATTGTTTTCTGGCTGGTTGAATGGTGCTTTGGTAATTGAAATAATATTTGGATGGCCTGGAATAGGTTATGATGCATTGTTTACAGCTGTTAATGATAACGACTTTCCTCTTCTTCAAGGAACAGTATTTTTCTTCGTAATAATATTTGTTATTTTTGCATTATTAGCCGATCTTTTATATACAATCATTGATCCAAGAGTAAGGTTGACCGGAGGGGAAAAATAATGAATTATATTAAACTTGGATGGCAATTTTTAAGACGATATCCAGTTATTCCGATTTTTATTCTAATTTTGCTTCTTATTGCAGCTGCAATTGGACCATACGTTACACCATATGAAAGAGATATAGGTAATATTGCTGATAGACATCTTTCACTTTTTTCAACTTCAGAACACACTACTATTCAAGTATCAAAAGATGATGTTGTGAATGGATTTCACCTCTTAGGTACTGATCATGCAGGAAGAGATATTTTTACAAGACTTCTTCATGGCTCAAGAATTTCGTTAATGGTTGTTGCAATTTCAATAACCACTGGAATGGCTTTTGGGTTAACTTTTGCAATGATTTCTGGGTATTACGGAGGAATTGTTGATGAAGTGTTAATGAGAATAGTTGATGTATGGAATGCATTGCCGTTTTTAATGGTTGCTCTTGTATTAACATTAATATTTGGAAGAGGNCTTAATATAATGATATTAGTATTATTCCTTGTTGCATGGGTTAACTTCGTAAGGATCATTAGAGCCCAAATTCTTGTCCTCAAAGAGATGGATTATATAGCTTCTGCAAAAATCTGCGGTGCATCAGATGTGAGAATAATGATTAAACATTTATTTCCTGGCATTTTAAATTCAGCAGTAGTTATAGCTACATTAAATACTAGNGGTCTAATATTAGCTGAATCAACATTAAGCTTCGTAGGTGCTGGNATTCAGCCTCCTACACCTGCATGGGGAGTAATGGTAAATGAAGGAAGNGATTATCTTAGCACAGCATGGTGGCAATCAATGGTNCCATCAGGAGCAATCTTCCTTGTAGTNATNAGTCTAAATTTCCTTGGNGATTGGTTAAGAGATAGNCTGGATCCAAGATTAAGACAGGTGGATTAATGAAATTGAAACTTCATTTAACTTTATTNAGTGTATTTTTATTAATTATTGTTGCTTGTGGCGAAAGACTGGATACNTATGAAATTATTGGTACAACAACAACCCAGCAAAANCTTGATAATGAGTCAGGTACTGCAACTGCTGTAGCTGAAAGAGCTGCTTCAATGGAAGCAACAAGAGCTGCTGGNGGTGAAGTAGACTTNAGGCCTGCTGAAAGAGCAGCAGCAACTGCTCAAGCTGAAGCAACTGCAGCCGCTGAGAGAGGCGAAGAAATTAATCTTGATGACCTTGATCGAGTAGAGTTAGTTGACAACCTCCCTACTGAAATACCNTCTGANATAGAACCTTCATCTGAAACTGTAACGGTTCAAATTTTGAATGAGGGTTACTACGATCCTGATATTGTTGTTATAAAAGTTGGAACTAGCGTGATATGGGAGAATACGCAAAGGACCCCGTACGGAATTCTTTCTGATAGTNACCAAGAAGAAAACTTTAGTTCAGGTGGACTAAGNAGAAAATTAGGAGCCAAAGAAAACCCAACATTTGAGTACACTTTTACTAAGACTGGTAGATTTACATACGGACCTGATCTTTCTGGAGCAGCAATGGTTGCAAAGGGCAGAGGGGTAATTTTTGTTGTAGAATAAGAATCCTTAGATTTTTTTCAATTTTAATTAATCCCGGGTCGTCTAGTGGTAGGACAGAGGACTTTGAATCCTCTAACCTTGGTTCGAATCCAAGCCCGGGAACCACTGTAATTAGAATTTAGAACAAATCTCAAATATAATAAACAAATGAAATTAAATTTAAAAATATTCCTATTATTGCCTTTAGTACTAATCTCGTGTCAATCTTATTTTGAGCCAATAATAAATGAAGCTGCTGAAAAAGCTGTAAAAGAATATGGAAATAGCAATCCACTTGCCGAAAGAGTGCTAGAAGTTGAGAAAATAGTTGAAGTTCCTGTTGAAAAGGTAGTGGAAGTTGAGAAAATAGTTGAAGTTCCTGTTGAAAAGATAGTTGAGGTTCAGGTAGAGAAAATAGTTGAAGTGCCAGTTGAAAAGATAGTTGAGGTTCAGGTAGAGAAGATAGTTGAAGTGCCAGTTGAAAAGATAGTTGAGGTTTATGTAGAAGTTGATACTTTGCCAACCCCAACCCCAACCCCAACCCCAATTATAAAAAAATCTAAAAGTGAAATTGATCAATTTTTTGAATGCAAAGAAATTGATGAGTATTGCTTAGTTGCTTTAGGTAAAAAAAATAATGATCTAACAGTTACAGGTAATACATCTTATGAAATTGAATTATACTTTACTTCTGGTTATGACCCTTCTGAATTAATTGTTTCAGTTGATTTTTGTTATCCAATTTTGACTAAATGCTGGAATGATTCCGGTAATGATGGGTACGGATCTCTTATAGCTCAACCTTACCTAAATGATTATAAGCATGCTGAAGAAAAATGGGTACCTGCTCTAGGAAGATTAACATGGGATGGGACAGTGATAAAAACATCTAAGATAATTTTAGTGACTCCAAAAGGTTATGTTTTTAGGAAATTTGATCCACTTATAACTATTTCTGATCCAGAAGGAAAAGTTAATACATATAATCTTAAAAACTGGAAAGTAGACAGCTTAACGGATTAATCACTCAATATCTTTGTAGCTTGGGCTAGGGGTATTAGTATAATTTTCGAAAGAATAGCCTTCTTTGTCCCAAACAATTTTTCCTGCTTTTATTGTAATTTGGTTTTCAATTACTTTATCAGCAATTAATTTTCTATTTCCTGTAAGGCCATTATCAATTAAGCCAAATTTTCCATTATTAATTTTTAGTACAGCTATATCAGCTTCTGACCCTTCACCAATATGCCCAAGTTCAGGTCGATTTAAAATTTTGGATGGAATATAAGTTGACTTATTTATAACATCATTCAAAGGAATTCCTAACGCCATCATCTTTGACATGCAATTTGGCATATTTGAATGATTTGTAAGTAAAGATTCTCTATGATGATCAGTGCTAATAGTGTCAGGCTCAAATCCTTGGTCTATTGCTGGCTTTGCCATAGCAAATGAAAAACTTCCAGCTCCATGACCAAGATCAAAAAAAATTCCTTTTTCTCTTG
>PBWZ01000006.1 GCA_002727435.1 Chloroflexota bacterium | reverse complement strand
TTCAGAAATCATTGAAAGATTATTTTTAATAGGTGCTGAAAGCATAAATAAGGTGTTAACTAATACTGACTTAATAAGCAAGGCTAGGCCTCAAAATGAAGAGGAAGCAACACANACAAAAAAAATGGAAAAAATAGATGGACATATTAACTGGAAGNAAGATGGAAAAAAAATTATTCAAATTATAAAAGCATTATCCGAAAAACCAGGAACATATTCTTTTATCGATGAAAAAAAAATCAAAATTCATAAAGCATCAAATTTCGAAAAAANCGAATNTCACAATGAGCCTGGAGAANTATGCCTTGGCCACAAAGATGAATTATATGTNTCTACTTTAGGNGGAAGGATAACAATTAATGAATTACAGCTTGAAGGAAAAAAAAGAATGAAAGCAAAAGACTTTATCCGTGGATATAAAATTTATAATGAGATCAAAAATGAGAGAATTTATAAAAAATTAAGCTGAAGGTTTTATTACTTCTATTTGCCTTCGTGCTAAATGGCCCCTAATTGTCGACATGTTTTCTTTCCACCAATCGCTTCCATAAAACTCNTCCTCTTTTTTCTTCAAATCTTCCATGTCTTCATATGTCCTGATCCAAATAAACCTTTCACTTTCTTCATCNGTCCATGCTGACTGAATTCCCATTCCAAATTCAAGTGTTTTAGGNGCTATNACTTCATGAAAAAGTTTTAACCAACTATCCATCATTCCTTTATTAATTGTATATGTTCTTAATTGTCCAACCATTGATTTACCTTTGACTAATTTTGAATAATTATAATAAATTTATATTAATTAATGAATATTAAAAGAGGGTAATTATGAAAATAGTTAAAGTAGAGCTAAGAGAACTGAATGGAACTTTAAAAACAGAAAAACCTTTTTGGGAAGAAAGGCTTGTAAGGCCAATAGATATATACCCAGAATATAGATCAGATACTTTTAATGAGGCAAAATGGGGAACTGTTGAAAAAGAAAACGATTACCCAATATCAGCAGTATTTGTTGAAATAATTGCAGATGATGGCTTAAAAGGAATTGGGGGCCCAATTGACCACAGCCAGGCACATATTATAAAAGAGCAGCTCTCTCATCTTTTAATTGATAAAGACCCACTAGCAATCGAAAGGCTATGGGACCAAATGCATAGATTTCAGGTTCATGGAAGACAAGGAACCCCTATGATCGCATTAAGCGCAGTAGATTGTGCTCTTTGGGATTTGAAAGGAAAATATTATAACGAGCCCGTATATAAAATAATTGGTGGACCAACACGAGACAAGATACCTGCATATTCAAGTATGCTAGGATTTGCGGTTGAAGATATGGGCCTAGTAAAAGAAAGAGCAATAGAATTTAAAGAAAAGGGCTTTAAGGCCCAAAAATGGTTTTTTAGGCACGGCCCTATGAGCGGGACAGATGGGTTTAAGAAGAATGTTTCTATGGTCAAAACATTAAGAGAAACCTTAGGTGANGATTATGATATTATGCTGGATTGCTGGCAAAGTTGGGACCTTAATTATGCCATGAAGGTTACATCGCACATTGAAGAATATAGTCCTAGGTGGCTTGAAGAAGTTGCAATGCCAGACAGAATAGACACTTACCGGCAACTAAGAGAAAGAACAAGTATACCTTTGTCAGGCGCGGAACATGAATATACGAGATGGGGATTTAAAAGGTTTGTTGACCAAGAAGCTTTGGATATATTACAGCCTGACATATATTGGGCAGGAGGGTTTTCAGAGACATTAAAAATAGCAAACTATGCATCTGTGCATGATCTTATAACAATACCTCATGGCCATTCATCAAAAGCAGGTATCAATTTTTCTGTAACACAATCTCCAATTCACACTCCTTATCAAGAATATTTAGAAAAGTGGAATACGATCCATCAGTTTTTCCTTAAAAACCCTATTGTTCCTGACAATGGATACATATACTTGCCTGAAGAAATTGGAATGGGCATGGAATATGATGAGAGCAAAATTGAAAGCCAAAAAATAATTTAAGAATAAGAACGAGATCTTCGGAAACGAGAAGACCTCTTTTTAATTGTATAGTCCTTTTCGGATGTTCGGTCGGGAAAAGAAAAAGCGGTTTCTTTTGGTTTTTTTATAGAAGCGCTTCTTTTTAAATTTGTTGATATAGCTGAGCCCCTTTTAGGAACAATTCCTGAGTCTTTCTTAAGATAAAGGCCTGTAAAAGAATCATCTTTGTAGGCAATGTTTTCTGGTGTTCCTTGAGCAATTAACTTGCCTCCCTCTGCTCCAGCACCAGGCCCTAAATCGACTATCCAGTCAGCATTTTTAATGATATCAAGATGATGTTCAATTAAAATTACGCTATTTTTATTATCAACAAGCCTGTGTAGAATTTTAATTAAAGAATTGCAGTCTTCAAAAGATAGTCCAGTAGTTGGCTCGTCAAGAATAAATAAAGTTTTGCCAGTAGCTCTTTTTGACAAGTAAGTAGACAGCTTGACTCTTTGTGCCTCACCNCCACTTAATGTAGTGGCAGGCTGGCCTAGTTTAATATAGCCAAGCCCAACATCATTTAGTGTGCTCANCTTATTAAAAATAGATTGATAAGGAGAAAAAACTTCTAAAGCATCAGATACTGTTAAATTTAAAACATCTGCTATAGAAAGGCCTTTAAATTTTATTTCTAAGGCCTCTTTGTTATATCTATTTCCTTTACATTCTTCACATGGGACTGAAACATCAGGCAGGAATTGCATTTGTATTTCTTTGTATCCTGCGCCTTCACAATTTTCACATCGCCCCCCCTTAACATTAAAAGAGAACCTTCCAGGTTTATAACCTCTAGATCGAGCCTCTGGCACTGAAGAAAATAATTCTCTAATAGGGCCAAAAAGTGCGGTATATGTTGCTGGGTTAGACCTAGGAGTTCTTCCTATAGGACTTTGATCTATATTAACAACCTTGTCTAAATTTTCAGTCCCTGTTATCTCATTATGCTCTCCGGGTAAATCTTTAGATTTATAAATTTCTTTTGACAGCCCCTTATACAATATTTCGTTTACTANGGTACTTTTTCCTGACCCAGATGCACCAGTCACACATACAAGCATTTGCAATGGAAANGAAACATTTATAGATTTTAAATTATTTTCCTTAGCGCCAATTACGTTTATCTCTTTGCCCGGAACTTTTGCGCGTCTCTTAGCAGGCGTATCAATTTTTCTTTTGCCTGATAAATACATTCCAGTAATAGAATTTTTTGATTTTATTATCTGGTTTATATTTCCTTCTCCTGTAATTAACCCTCCATTAGTCCCCGCTAATGGGCCTAAATCAATTATGTGATCAGAGGCCCTCATGATCGATTCATCATGTTCGACTACCAATACAGTATTTCCAAGATTTCTAAGCCCTTCCAAGGTTTTTATTAACCTGTCATTATCTATTGGATGAAGGCCAATAGAAGGTTCATCACAAACATACAAAACCCCTGTTAAACCAGATCCAATCTGGGATGCAAGCCTTATTCTTTGACCCTCCCCTCCACTGAGTGTCGANGTTGGTCTNTCTAAAGATATATAACCAAGTCCAACCTTGTTGAGAAATTTTAANCTAGAAGATATTTCTTTAAATATTTGTGAGCCAATCAACAATTCAGAATCGCTTAGGCCAACTCCCTTTTTTTCTGATTGGCATTTATTTATCCATTGTTCACACTCTTCAACAGACAGCTGCGATACTTGGTGAATATTAGAATCCAAAATTTTTACTGACAAAGCATCTTTTTTGAGCCTTTGACCCTTACAAGATGAGCAGGTTTTTTGGTTCATGAAGCTTTGGATGCTTTCTCTTACTGAATTTGATTCAGAAGTGTGATACCTTTTTTCTATGATATGTACTATTCCCTCGTACCTTGTCATCCAGACCCTTTCTTTNCCTCTTTTCGAAAAATACTTTATAGGTATNATTTCTTGCCCGGCTCCATAAAGAAGAATTTTTAAATGTTCTTTATCAATATTTTTAATTTTTTCTTTTATAGAAAAATTGTAGTGATCTGCAACTGAATGAATAAAATTATACTCCCATGCCAAATCGCCACTTTTTAAAGTCCAAGGAACAATTGCCCCATCAATCAAGCTTTTTTCTTGGTCTGGAATAACTAAATTAGGGTCAACTTCTAGCTTATAACCTAAGCCNGAGCAACTTTTGCAAGCACCAAATGGGGTGTTAAAAGAAAAATTTCTAGGCTCTAGTTCTTCAATGCTCTCATCACAGTTTCCGCAAGATAAATTTTCAGAAATTACAATATCATCTTCTTTTGATGAAGTAATGATAATTTTTCCATCACCTCTTTTTAAGCATGTTTCTACTGAATCATATAGTCTCGTTTTGTCCATATCTTTTTTTACAATGAGCCTATCAACAACTATTTCAATGTTATGCCACTTATTTTTNTCTAAAGAAAANTCTTCGTCTATTTCATAGATTTCTCCGTCTACTCTTAATCTNACAAATCCATCTAACTTTATTTGTGAAATTACATTTTTATGCTCGCCTTTCATGTGTTTTATTATTGGAGACAAGAGCATAATTCTTTTTCCAGATTCAATTTTCATAATCCTCGAAACTATTCCATCTATTGACTGCCTTGAAACAGGCTCCCCACATTTTGGGCAATGAGGTTTTCCAATCCTTGAAAATAATAATCTTAAATAATCATAAATTTCTGTTACTGTACCAATAGTTGATCGCGGATTTTTTGAAACATTTTTTTGATCAATTGATATTGCAGGACTTAAGCCTTCAATTGAGTCAACATCTGGCTTCTCCATCCTTCCAAGAAATTGTCTCGCATATGCCGAAAGAGATTCCATATACCTTCTTTGNCCCTCTGCAAATATTGTGTTGAAAGCTAAAGAGCTTTTTCCTGAACCAGATACNCCCGTAATAACAACAAGCTTGTTTTTAGGCACATCTACACTAACGTCCTTTAAATTATTTTCTCTGGCACCTTTAACTGAAATTTTTTCATTCGAAGACATTTATAAAAACCTACTAGTTTTTAATTGTACACCCAAAACATTTGAAATTGATTTTCTTAGCATCCCGCTAAGTTTTTTAATTGATAAATCTTTAATATCGAGATTTAATAATTCATTGTAGGTTTTTCTTTCAATCGATCTAAAAATAACCTGGTCTTCAACAGAAAATTTAACAAGCTCTTCATTAGCATGAACTTCACCAAGACAGCTTTCACAATAAAAACCTCCATTTGTATAAGAAAAATAATTACTAGACTTTGTTAGGCTTTTTGAACAATTCAAACATTCAAATATTCTTAGACCAAACCCATGGCTCTTTAGAAGTTCAAATTCGTAAACCAAGATAACTAAATCAGGGTGGTCAGTTTTTGATAATTGATTAATTGTTTCAATAAGAATTTCAAGTTGAGGGTTATTTTTTGCTTCTTCAGAAAAAAATTTTTCACTTAATTCAACAAGATATTGCGCCCTAAGTAATAAATCATAATTTGATTTTATTTTCATAAAGGAATTAATTGGTTGGATTTGAGAAACAGAAGGAAGTGAATTTCTTGAGGTGTAATAAACTTCAACAAAATTTATTGGCTCAATATGCCCAGAAAGTTTTGAGGNTGGTTTTTTTGCTCCTCTTGCTATGAAATTTTGAAGNCCATNATCNTCAGACATTAGAGTAAAAATTATGTCTGAGTCTTTATAATTNGTGCACCTAGAAATTAAGCCTTTTGTATAATTCCCTTTNNCTTTCATTAATTTATATTTGTTCTATTTTCAAATGCATTTGATAATGTGTTGAAGTCAGAATATTCAAGATCTGTGCCNGAAGCTAACCCTTTAGCAAGCTTTGTAACTTTTATGTCTTTATAATTATCNTTAATAAAATTAGATAAATACATAGAAGTTGCTTCCCCTTCTAATGTTGGATTTGTGGCTAATATTATTTCTTTTGGCAACTTATTATTTATTCTTTTTATAAGTTCATCAATTTTTAAATTTTCTGGCCCTATGCCATTCATTGGCGATATAGATCCATGGAGAATATGAAAACTTCCAGAATGGATCCCAGACATTTCTATAGTTATTGCATCAACTATNNTTTCAACAACACAAATTAGNGAGGTATCTTTATNTATNCAAAATGAGCANCTGNTTNNACNTTCTTCATTNGTTATAAAAAAACAATTNTGNCAATAACTTAAATTATTTTTNACATCCCTTAGTGCATCGGATAATTTTAAAGTTTCATCAGTGTTTTGAGATAAAACGTAAAACGTTAATCTCTGTGCTGTCTTTGGTCCAATTCCAGGAAGAGAAGAGAAGGCAATAATTAATTTTTGAATTTCTATCGGTAAAGATGATCTTCCTAAAGTCATAATTAAAATAGGCCAGGNATCTTTATTCCGCCAGTGACTTTNTTCATTTTTTTCTGCGTAATTTTATCTGCCTTATTTGTAGCATCATTAACCGCATCCTTAATAAATTTTTCAAGAAGTGATTTATCACCTTGTTCAAATAACTTATCTGAAACTTCGACTTCCTCAACGGTTTTGCCGCCAATTAATTTTACTTTTATACCACCTGATGAACCCTCAGTTTCCATTTTAGCAATTTCTTCTTGGGCCACTTTCATTTTTTCTTGCATTTTTTTTGCCTGCTTCATCATTGCGTTATTAAACATTTTTGCTCCTTAATCAGTTTTTTTTATTTTAGCNCCCATTGAAATTGCATGTTGAACTATTGGTGTTTTAACCAATGGGTTTTGTTCTTTTATGGAACTGTCTACTGACTCATCAACAATTAACTCAAGGCTTTCATTATAAATATTTTTAATTGAATCCAATACCTTTTGTTTAGTTTCGAGATTAGAAATTTCATTTAAAAAATTCTGTTTTAATGTATTGCTTTTAAAAATTAAATTTATTTTTCCATTTTCTATATTAGGTTTTACTGANTGCAAAAGAGCACCAATAAAATAATCTTTACCTTTTACTCTATTCAACGATTTGCAAACAGATTTCCATTCGGTATTTACTAAATTATTTACAGAAACTTTATTTTTATCATTTTGAGTAACAGGTTTTTGTATACCATTAGTATTAGTTTGCGGAACTGAAGATAAAATTTTTTTCTTTTCAGGTGGCTTTGGCAAATTTTGATCTTTTAAAATATGTTCATTATTTTTAATAACTTCAGTCTCAATATTTTNAGCTTTATTAGCCTCAACTAATTCACAACATTCAACAAATGCAACCTCTAAGCTGATAGGAGGAAATTCATTATTTTCAATTTTAGAATTTACTAAAACTTTTGAAATTTTATTTAATCTTTCAATACTAAATTTTTTTGAAATTTCGCTCAAAGCGNTTATTGTACTTTCAGATTCTTCTAAAAGGTTATTNAGTCCGTTTTTTATATAGATAGCTCCCCTGAGGCATTTTAAAACTTGGTTTTTTAAATGCAATGGGTCTGTCCCTGATACTGATTCTTGATGAACTATTTTTAAAACTTCATTAGATTCTTTATTTAAAATTTTATTTAAGATTTCTATGCCAGTATTTATTCTTGAGAGGCCTAAAAATTCAAATATATCTTCATCTTCTACTAACTTATTTTTTAATGTAGAAATTTGCTGAAGAATATTTTCCGCATCTCTCAAACTTCCTGAGGAATTCAGAGCAATAGCTTTGCAAGCTTCTAAAGAAATGCTAATTTTTTCAGAATCAGAAATTAATTTTAGATGGGAGCTCATTTGATTTAGATTTATTCTATTAAAGTCAAACCTTTGACATCTTGAAATTATTGTTTGAGGAATAGAAGATATTTCTGTAGTTGCTAAAATAATAATTACATTTTCTGGGGGCTCTTCTAGGAGCTTTAGGAAAGCCTGTTGTGCTGGGCCAGTTAATCCATGCGCCTCATCAATTATATATACTTTCTTTGTGCCTATATTTGGAGCAAATAAAGACTTCTCCTTAATGTCTCTTATGTCATCAATACTTCTATTTGATGCCGCATCAATTTCGATTAGATCAATCATGCTTCCTGAATTTATAGATATACAATTATCACAGAAATTTCTTTCACCAATTGGTTGAAGGCAGCANTTGGGTACATTTACGCAGTTGACTGCTTTTGCCAAAACTCTTGCCATTGTTGTTTTTCCAACGCCTCGAGGCCCGGTAAACAAGTAAGCATGACTTGTTTGTTTATGTTCAATAGAATTTGTAAGAGTTTTTGTTACATGCTCTTGGCCGACAACCTCATTAAAAGTTAAGGGNCTCCATTTTCTATATAAAACTTTTTCACTCATTTCTTAATTCTAACGATATTTTAGCCTTTTTATAGTCTAAATTTAAATTTTTAATGACATCAACTGTTAAATCATTTATTTTTATTCTAGATCTATCATCATAATGATCATACCCTAAAAGATGTAAAATTCCATGTGCCAAAATAATATTTAATTCAAGAGTTTTTCCAGTNTTGTATAATATTGAATGTTCGATAATTTTTTCGAATGAAATGAAAATNTCACCTAAATAATTTTCGTTATTAAATTGATCTTTAGACATAATGTCTCTGACCCCTTCTTCCCAATCTAATTTATTTGGAAATGACAAAACATCTGTTGGCTTGTTTTCTCCTAAATATTTTTTATTCAAGGTTTTCAATTTTTCAGAGTTAGTAATTGAAATTGACAATGAATCATCGCAATGTGAGTTTGACCCAATCTTTCTTGCTTGAGATGCGCATAGTTCTAATATTTCTAGGTCAATATTTTTTTTATATTCATTATCTATATTTATATAAATATTATTCTTCATCATCTAAATTTATTAAGTTAATTATTTCCTCACGAATTACTTTATATTTTGATGAAAGCATCATNAGGTTTTTATTTGAATCTGCCAAATCAACTATCTGATGAACACATTTAGATAATGAAAAATTTAAATTAACGTTTTTTAAGTCATTTACTTCAACGTAAGATATTACTTCTATAAAATTAGGAATTACTGTGTCAGATAATTTGTTTTTAATATCTCTATTTTTTATTTCATATGAAATCATCTGCGTTTGATTCAAAATTTCTCTTAAATCTTGTACGAAATCTTTATGTCTTTTAGAATTAATTATCTCCATTAACAAATATTATAGAGGTATTTTTTAAATGAAAAGAGTTGGATTTGTGTTCAAAATAAAAAAAGAAAGCATAGATGAATACAAAGAGCATCATAAAAAAGTATGGCCAGAGATGTTAGAGGCACTTAAAAAGCATGGCTGGAGAAATTATTCTATATTTTTAAAACCTGATGGAACACTATTTGGATATTTTGAGGCAGAAAAAAGTTTTGACGAATCATTAAAGGGCATGTCTGGTGAAGAAATTAACGAAAAATGGCAGAAATTTATGAAACCTTATTTTGATAATATAAATGAAAATAATCCTGATGAAGCTATGATAGAGTTAGATGAGGTTTTTCATACTGACTAGTTAGGCAATATCAATGTTTTTTGCTTCTAATGCATTTGTTTGAATAAACCTTCTTCTAGGCTCAACATCATCACCCATTAATTTTCTAAACAAGTCATCTGCCGCAGTAGCGTCTTCTGAGGTTACTTGAAGCAAAACTCTATTTTCTGGGTCCATTGTAGTTTCCCAAAGTTGATCAGCATTCATTTCACCCAATCCTTTATACCTTTGGATATTAACTCCACTATTCTCAGCATTGTTTTCAAGGATTTCTGGAACCTCTTTCCAAGATATTTTTGAAGAAATTAATTCACTGCCCTTATAAACATCAAAACTCTCTTCAGAAATAAATTCACCAATTTCCTGATAAATTTTTCTTAATCTATTAACTGTTGGGTGTTCATATATGTTCTTTGAAACCTCATAACCTTCAATGTTGTGAGTTATTTCTAAAGNTTCAGTTTCAGTTTCTATAGAATCTTCCAAGACCTCNTCCTCTGTTTCATTATTTAGAAGGTCATCAAATGATGCTTGAGGCTGTGAGGGAGATGAGGATGGTTCTGGCTTAGAGTAGAATTCTAAGCTTGAATATTCTGGATCAGAAATAAGCTTTTCAATTACAATAGATGGAATTTCTAATGATTCAAGACCTTTGAAGCTTTCAATGTAATCTTTGATGTTAGATGAAAAAATTCCTAACTCACCTTTTTCAATTTTTTTATCAGGCGACTTAGAGCTTACAATTTTTATTTTGCCAAATATTTTCTCTGCAAGCCATGCATCTTTTTCTATCTCTGAGTAAAGCCACTGAGAAGATTTTCCTTTATTTCCTTTATAAAGTGGAGGCTGAGCAATAAATAAATTTCCATCACCAATCAATTGAGGCATATTTCTGTAAAAGAAAGTTAATAACAGTGTCCTTATGTGAGCTCCATCTACATCAGCATCAGTCATAATAACAATCTTATGATATCTAAGCTTCGTTGCATCATAATCTTCAACACCTATTCCTGTACCAGTAGCTGTTATAAGAGCAGCAATTTCAGCATGCCCCAACATTTTATCAGGACGAGCCTTTTCAACATTAAGAATTTTTCCTCGAAGAGGTAAAATAGCCTGAAAATTTCTATCTCTTCCCTGTTTGGCTGAGCCTCCAGCTGAATCACCCTCAACTAGAAATAGCTCACTTTTTGCTGGATCTTTTTCAGAGCAATCAGCAAGCTTGCCTGGCAAAGCCCCGCCTTCCATTGCATTTTTTCTAATTACCAAATCCCTTGCTTTTTTAGCAGCTTCCCTTGCCCTTGCAGCAGTAGAAGCTTTTTCAAGTATAGTTTTTGCATCATTTGGATTATCTTCTAAATATTCTGTAAGTTGTTGAGTCATTAAAGAAGTTACAGCAGATTCTATTTCAGGATTACCAAGCTTAGCTTTAGTTTGTCCTTCAAACTGAGGCTCTCCAAGCTTTACACTAATTACTGCCATAAGGCCTTCTCTGACATCTTCACCCGAAACATCTTTTAGGTCATCTTTTAATATGCCGTTTTTCTTTCCATAATTATTAATTGCTCTTGTTAAGGAGCGCCTAAAACCAGTTAAATGTGTTCCGCCTTCCGGAGTAACAATACAATTGGCAAATGATAAAACATTTTCTTGGAAAGTTTCATTATATTGAAAAGCAATATCGACAATTACAGGGGTTTCTACTTTTGACTTTGCATCATCGGGAGAAAGTTTTCCATTAATTGAGGCAATGTTTGCATGTATTGGGTTTCTGGATCTATTTAAGCTCCTAACAAAGCTTTGAACTCCGCCAGTAAACATGTAAGTTATTTGATTATTAGGCCATAAATCCTGATGATAATCACTTCTAAATCTTATTGTTAATCCNGGATTAAGATAAGCCATTTCTTTAAATCTAGTTGTAATANTTTTATAGNTGTAATCAATAGTTTTAAAAATTTCTATATCTGGCATAAATGTAATAGTTGTTCCAGTTTCATTCTTTATGGAAGCATCTAAAGGAGTTTTTTCAATTTCAGTAACAATTTTACCTCGTGAATATTTTTGCTCATGCAAGTAACCGTCTCTTTTAACAGAAACTGTTAGACTTTCAGATAAAGCATTTACTACTGAAGCGCCAACACCATGCAAGCCTCCAGANACCTGATAAGATTTACTTTCAAATTTTCCACCGGCGTGTAGAGTTGTCATTACAATTTCTAATGCTGATTTTCCGGTCCCCTTTTTTACATCTACCGGAATNCCTCTTCCATTATCTGAAACAGTTACTGATCCGTCTGCATTAAGAATTATTTCAACTGTGTCACAAAATCCAGCCATTGATTCGTCAACGCTATTATCAACTATTTCATGAATAAGGTGCTGAACGCCTTCAAGGCCAGTAGTACCAATGTACATACCTGGTCTTTTTCTAACAGCTTCTAGGCCTTTTAGTACCGTTATCTCTTCTGATGTATATTTAGACTTTGCCATTGACTTAGGAAATTAATTTATGAACTTTATATTTTTAAATTATTATAATATTATCCCAAGTATAGTTCCCTTAATTAGCGTCTTATTTTAAGGAAATAATGATACCGAGAGAAAAACATATTTTGATGCTTCAAAGAATGATGAGAATCAGGTTCTTTGAAAACAAATTAATTGAATGCCAAAAAGCTGGAGAAATAGTGGGAGCTTTACACACTTACACAGGNGAGGAAGGTGTAGCCGTAGGTGCTTGTGTAGCTTTAAATGATGATGACTATATTGCTGGAAATCACAGATCTCATGGCCATCCTATTGCTAAGGGTGGTGATATAAATAAGGCAATGGCAGAAATTTTTGGTAAAGAAGACGGGTACTGCAAAGGCAAAGGTGGCTCAATGCATTTAGCAGATTTTTCTATTGGAATATTAGGAGAGTCTGGNATCGTAGCTTCATCTGTTCCTGTTGCAACTGGGGCTGCATTGACTTCAAAATTACAAGGTAAAAANTTTGTGTCACTTGTATTTTTTGGTGANGGAGCTTCCAATCAGGGAGCTTGTCATGAATCAATGAATTTGGCTGCACTATGGAAATTGCCAGTTATTTTTGTTTGTGAAAATAATCAGTTTGCTGTTACAACATCATACAAAGATTCTGTTTCGGTTGATCATGTTTCTGATAGAGCTTCTGCATATGGAATGCCAGGAGTTCTTGTTGATGGTCAAGATGTTGTGGCAATGTATGAAGCTACTGAGCAAGCAGTAATTAGGGCAAGATCTGGCGAAGGTCCCACTTTAATTGAGGGCCTAACTTATAGGTATGAAGANCATTCTCTGGGGCTTGCAAATGTAAGACGAGACGGAAACTACAGAACTGACGAAGAGTTGAATGATTGGCTCGATCGAGATCCCATTGAAATACATAAACAATTTCTTTTAAGTCAGAATTTATTATCAAAAAAAGAAATAGAAGAAATGGAAAAAACAGAAAAAGATAGTGTAGACAAAGCGCTTGATTTTGCGAGAAAAAGTCCATATCCAGATCCATCCCAACTTTATGATGACTTATACACTGACCCTATTAACTTTGCATGAAGGAGGACTAGTTGAAAAATTTAATGCAGGTTGAGGCTATAAATGAAGCTATTCATGAGGAGATGCTAAAGGATGAGTCAGTTTATTATATGGGGGAAGACGTAAGAGCATCAATTTATGGAGCATCAAAAGATTTATTCAATAGGTTTGGAGAAAACAGAGTGCTGGACACCCCTTTATCCGAAAATGGATTTATTGGTGCGGCAGTAGGATCAAGTTTAGTAGGGATGAGACCTGTAGTTGAAACATTGACTAGTTTTATGTGGGTTGCAATGGACCAGCTTGTTAGCCAATTAGCAAAAATGAAATATATGTTTGGTGGACAGGCTTCTTTGCCAGTAACTATCAAGGCTGATATGTATTACAACGGAAGTATGGCTGCTCACCATTCAGATCGCAGCTACCCTTTCTTTATGAATATGCCAGGGATAAAGGTTATNGTTCCAACTTTTCCAGAAGATGCAAAAGGTCTTATGAAAACAGCGATAAGAGATAATGACCCTTGTATCGTCTTTGTTGATGGAAACCTAGGGGGATTAAAAGGGGATGTTCCAGAAAATAATGAAATTGAAAATGGAGAACTTTTAATTCCTTTTGGTAGTGNAAGAGTTGTTAAAGAGGGCACTGATTGCACTGTGGTTGGAATTGTAAATAGCAATGTGCATGCATTAAGTGCTTCTGAAAAATTGGAAAAAGAAGGGATATCAATAGAAATTATTGACCCAAGAACCTTAGTTCCATTTGATAAAGAAACTNTTTTGAAGTCGGTTGAAAAAACAGGCAGGCTGGTTGTTGTTGACCCTGCACACAAGGTGTGTAGTGCTGCGAGTGAAATTATATCTGTTGTAACTGAAGAGGGCTTTTGGAATCTACAGGCACCACCAGTTAAAGTTGCTTCTGANCAAGTTCACATTCCTTTCTCTCCTGCNCTTGAGCCACTNATATATCCTACCGAAGAAAAAATNATTGAAGCTGTCAAAAAGACATTGGAGTAAAAAGCATGGCAACAANTATTTTTTTACCTCAATGGGGAATGGGCATGCAGGAAGCTACAATAATTAAATGGTTAAAAAAAGAAGGAGATTTAGTAAAAAAAGGTGAGCCTTTAGTTGAGGTCGAATCTTCTAAAGTTAATGCAGAAGTCGAATCATCTGTTGATGGTTATTTAATTAAAATTGGTTCTGGAGAAGGTCAAGTTGTAAAGGTTGGGGCAATAATAGCTTATGTTGGTGAGAAAGATGAAAAAATTCAAATCGAAGAAAATAATAATTTAGAAGAAAAAAAATCTTTATATAAAAATACTGCACCTAAAAACGAAAGAATAAAAGTTCAAATCACACCTATAGCTAGAAGGGTTGCCAAAGAATTAGGTATAGATCTTGGCAAGGTAGTAGGGTCTGGGCCTAATGGAAGAATTACAGAAAATGATGTAAGAAACTTTGATTCAAGTACTGATAATGAAGAAAACAAGGAAGGAGCAACATTAATTTCTGGAATTAGAAAAGTAATTGCTCAAAGGATGACAGAAAGCAATTCAATCCCTTCAGTAACTTTAACTTCGAAAGTAGATATTACAAATTGCGTGAATTATCAAAGTGAACTTTTGAAGGAATGGAGGAAAGAAAAAATTAGACCAACTTTTCAAGATTTAATTGTTAAATCTGTAGCAATATCATTAAGCGAACATAAAATTTTTAATGCACATTTTTTAGAAAATGAAATAAAGCAATTTGATGAAATTAACATTGGAATTGCATACGCATTAAATAATGGGCTTGTTGTTCCAGTAATCAAAAATTCACAAGATAAATCTTTATTAGATATTGCAAAGAATATACGAGAGTTTAGTAAAAAAGAAAAAAAAGGATTTTCTCAAGAAGATATATCGGGAAGCACATTCTCAATTACAAGTTTAAATTCAACAGTCGTTGATAATTTCAATCCATTAATAAATCCTCCTGAAGTTGCCATCCTTGGTATAGGAAGAACTTCTGAAGAAATATTAATTATTTCAGGCAAGCAAGAGATAAGAAAGGTCTGTTATTTTAATCTTACTTTTGATCACAGGGCTGTTGATGGCTTTCCTGCATCAAAATTTCTTGAGTCAATTATTAAAAATATTCAAAGCCCAGAAACACTTGAAAAAAAATAATAAAACTGTCGGAATAATAGTAAATCCCAATTCAGGCAAGGATATCAGGAGGCTTGTTTCAAGTGCCTTTGTAATTCCTCAGCAATACAAATCTAATGAACTTATAAAACTTTATGAAGGATTATCAAGCCAAGGTGTTGACAAGATTTACTTGATGCCTGATTTTAGCGATGTTTCAAAAAGAGCAAGAGAAAAATACTCGAGCTCTATTGATACAGTAATATTAAAAACAAGGAACTTAGATGATGAAAGTACAACTATCGAATCAGCAAAACAAATGAGCAGCCTTGAATTAGATTGTGTCATTATATTTGGAGGAGATGGAACAGCAAGACTAGCTTCAAAATATTTAAATCAGACCCCAATTTTGGCGATTTCAACTGGCACAAATAATCTCTTTCCAGAAAATATTGATGGAACTGTTGCCGGAATTGCAGTAGGAAAATTTATTAATTCTGAAAATAAAGAAAATTATTGCTCAAGGCATAAAAAACTAGATGTATATTTTGATAAAAAATTTGTAGATAGTGCTTTAGTTGACGTTGTTGTTACAGATATTCCTTATATTGGAGCTAGGGCTGTATGGGACATGGAATCAGTATCAGAAATTTTTATTAATAAAATTAGATATTCTGGGATTGGTTTTTCTTCAATAGGTTTTAATCTGGTTAAAAACTTAAAATCAGATGAAGCAATTTATATAAATATTTCAAAAAATAAAAGTACCTCAAATAAACTTTATTCACCAATTGCACCAGGAAAAATCGAAGAAATATTAATTGATAATTGGAAATTATTTAAAGAAAATGAAATTATTAAAATTCATGCTAGTAAAGGTACACTGGCATTAGATGGGGAGAGGAGAATTGAATTTAATTATTTAAATAACCCTTCCATAAAAATAAATAGTGAGGGGCCATTATGCCTCGAAATAAAGGAGATATTATCAAACTAGAATCTGACATTTGTTTGAGCGCTGTTGCNTCTGCAGGAAAAGAATTAATAGATTTTCAAAATAATAATCCTAAAAATCTTGAAAAATGGAATAAATTTGAAGCAGGTCTAGTAACGCAGGCAGATTTAAAATCTGATGAAATTATAAAAAATATAATTAAGGAAAAATCTAAACACGCNATACTTTCNGAAGAATCAAGAGAAGATTTTGATGCGTCATCTGATGAATTTTTTTGTGTTGACCCATTATGCGGAACAGTGCCATATAGTAATAATTTAAATACTTGGGGGCTTACTGTTTCTTTTTTTTCCAAAGATCGATCAGTGGGCGCAATAGGTTGCCCAGGAATCAATGATTACATACACTGCGACGAAAAAAATGTTTATTTAAATGGAGAAGTATATATACCAGAGATAAATTTTCCTGAAATGATTGATATGACTCTATGCCTAGAAATAGAGCAAGGGAAAAATTGGTTTGAGCTTTTTAACAATGAGCTGAATTGGGTTAAAAACTTTTCTTATATTAACTCTTTTGCTTCAGCGGTTTATCCCGGATTACAGATAATAAAAGGAAACTTGCCAATAATGGCAATTTATAAAATTTCGCTTGAACATGTTGGAGGTTTAATATCAATCGGAGAAAAAATTGGAATAAAATCTACTGATCAATTTGGAAATAATTTAAAAACTGATAACTTAATAGATAATGTGCCTGACTGGTTTATTTTTGGATGGCCAGATGTGCATGAGAGCTTATTAAAAAAAATTAATAAATCATAAGGGGGATAAATGTACAAGATTAATCATATTCACATAAAGAGCAAAGATCCAGAAAAAGATGCAAATTGGTTTGTGAATGCATTCAATTTCGAAATTATTAATGATGAAGTAAGATCTGTTGGTGACAGATTCATTATGTGTCAAAGTGAAGATGGTTTTAGAGTAAATATTTCTGGCGAAAGAACNAATGAAACNCTTGGGCCAAGTGACGCAGACCCTCATTATGGATTAGAGCATTTTGGNTTAGATTCTGACAACCTTGAAGAGGATATTTCAAGACTTGAATCATTAGGGGCAACTTTAGCGGAAGGGCCAATGGAAATGCCAGGAATAAGAATAGTTTTCTTAAAAACTCCTGGTGATGTCAGAATAGAATTAATTCAAAAAGTAGATTAGACATTTTCTATGGATTGAAGCAAAGCATTTATGTATCCATAACAATAAGAAAATGCAGTCATTTTTGGATCTTTAGCATTTATTTGTGGAACATGGTCAGGCATTAGCATGTATTTATAGTTTACTTCCTTGTATACCTTAATTGCTTCGTACATATTTATTGATCCTTCATCAGGAAACACTTCTGTGAAACTTAATTTATTCCCTTTAATATTTCGAAAATGAACATTAAAAATTTTATTTTTATTTCCAAAATATCTAATTACATCAAAAATTTCTTCACCAGGATTATCCATCATTTCAGTAATTGTTCCTTGGCAAAAATTTAAGCCGTGATATTCATTTTCTCTAATTGATATAAATTTTTTAAGACCTTCTACTGTTCCTAATACTCTTGTAACTCCCTTGTAACCTGGTGGGGTATAAGGATCATGAGGATGACAGGCTAGTCTAACTTTTTTTTCTTCTGCNACAGGAACCACCTTATCTAAAAAATAATCAATCCTTTCCCAAAATACATCTTCAGAAACTTTTCCAGCATATGTGTCTGGAGCATTTTTATCTGCTTCATCCCACCTAAATGTTGACAGCTTGGCACCTCCCCTGCCAAATTCACTCTTTGTTCTTGGTATTCCAATAATGTTGAGATTGTATTTTACTGCTGGAATACCTGCATCTGAGCACATTGNAATAATTTCACAAATTCTTTCTATTTCATAATCTCTTTCTGGGCTTGTTCCAGTAAGTATGTTATAAAATTCGCCGTTTTTAACTCTTGTATCTATATCTGCAGAGCTTAAAGGCAGCTGAACCATATCAAGATTCAAGCCAAATGATTCAACTTTTTCACGATATTGAATAAGATTTTCTACTGTCCATTTTTGATGCTGGACATCTGGAAATCCATTAATATTATTTACTCCAAGTTGCTTAAATGTTTCATAGTCTGCATCTGTTCTGGCAGCAAACTGAGTACCTAAATACATTATGCAGACCTCTCAACATATATAGTTTTAGTTTGTGTGAAAAATTCTACCGCTGATTTTCCTTGTTCTCTTGCTCCTGAAGAAGATTCCTTCATTCCTCCAAAAGGAACTTGAGGCTCAACTCCAGCTGTTTCACCATTAATTTTTACAATACCTGCATCAATATTATTTGCAAATTCCATAGCTAAATTTAAATTTGAAGTAAATATTCCCGCACTTAAACCATAAGAAGTATCGTTAGCTATTTTTATAGATTGATCATAATCTTCAGCATCAATAAGCCCTAAAACCGGGCCAAAAATTTCTTCAGTAGCGATTAAAGATTTAGGATCTACGTTATCAAAAAGAGTAGGTTGAACGTAATTTCCTTTCTCATAATTGTTATCTTTTAATATTTCACCTCCAAAAATTAATCTGGACCCTTCATCAACCCCAGCCTTTATTTTTTCAGAAATATTCGTAAGAGATTTTTTATCTATTACTGGAACAACAACATTCTCCGAGTCCATGCCGTCTCCAACTTTTANATNTTTAAATTTGTTTAATAAAATTTCAGTAAAATCNTTTTTTATTTCTTTTGAAACAATTGCTCTTGAAGTAGCTGTACATTTTTGACCAGAGTACTTCATTGCACCTGATAATGTTATCTCAGCAGCTTGCTCTAAATTAGCATCAGGCATAACAATGATTGGATTTTTTCCACCCATTTCTAGTTGATATTTCATTCCATTTTTTGCACATTTTACAGCAATACTTTGACCAATATACGTTGACCCTGTAAAACTTAATGCTGATGTGTAAGGGTGATCAATTATCGAGTCTCCTAATTCAGAACCCGAACCTGTAACTAAATTATAAACCCCTCCTGGAAGGCCAGATGCTTCCCACATTTCGGCAATCATTTTGCCAAGTAATGGTGTTGATGATGCTGGTTTATGGACAATTGTGTTTCCAAAAACTATAGCTGGTGCCATTTTCCAAATCGGAATAGCAAGTGGAAAATTCCAAGGAGTAATCAGCCCTACTACTCCAATNGGAACNTTNGTAGTGTAAAGAAGTATATTTGGATTTACAGANGGAACAACATCACCCATTGGGTCAGACCCTTGGGCGGCATAATATTTTANTAATGCTATTGATCTGCCAACTTCACCATTTGCTTCTAATATAGATTTTCCACACTCCTTTGTAATTGCCTCTGCGTATTTAGATGAGTTTTGTTCTAACCAAGATGAAGCTTTATAAAGATATTCACCTCGTNCTATNTGAGATGTTTTTTTCCAACTTTGAAAACCGTCGTACGCACTATTNATTGCTANATTAGCGTCTTGTGCATTTGANCTTGCAAACAATCCTAAAATTTCATCATTATTTGCTGGACTTGTGCTTTCAAAGTACTTTTCTGTTACTGGGTCAACCCATTTATTGTTAATAAAGTTTTTATATTTTTCAGTCATTTTTATTCTTAACTCATCTAGTTGATATGGNNGTTACATTTTTATTTTATGCAATTTTCAAATTTTTAAAAGNTATCAANNAATCTNNNCAANNAATTAAATTAATAATTATAGCCAAATNGTTTTTTCTTCNAATGAGGCNCTAGGCTTAGCCGAAAGTTTATTTTTTGATTTAATATAACCCATATACAAACAACCAACCNGAATGAATGTTTGATCTATATTAAGCCTAGAATATAGCCCTTCAACCTTGCATGGTTTTCCAGTTGACCAGTGAATACCAATCCCTTTTGACCAAGCATACAATGACATGTTTTGAACCGAAATTGATGTAGAAGCATAGTTTTCAAGAGTCTCTTCTTTATTTCTTCCTTTTTTTGAGAAAACATAAACAATATATGGGCAATTTTCAAAATCTTCTTTGGATTTAAATGCAGATTGAGATGTCGTTTTCTTGTTTGAATTTTTAGAATTTTGTAAAACATATTTTTCAATATCATTAGCAATTTTTTTCCTTGTAGGAGAGTTTTTTTCTAAAGGCACAAATGTCCATGGCTCTGTCATTCTATGATTTGGAGACCACACTCCCATTTCAAGAATCTTTGAAATACTTTTTTTAGAAATTTTTTTTGATAGAAAGTTTTTCGTGTCTCTACGACTTTTTATTAAATTTTCTACATCTAGATAATTACTCATTGCTCAAGAATCAATTTTTTTCAATCAAGTATATAATGTTTTTACTAAGGAATTATGACACACAATTTGCCACATGGAAAAAATTTAGGTTCAATCAATCCAAATATGGTTGGATATACATCTTCNGTTGTAACTAATCACTGGTTAGCTTCTATGGTTGGTAGAGATATTTTGAATAAAGGTGGAAATGCATTTGATGCAGCTTGTGCAGTAAGTTTTATGCTTGGAGTAGTTGAACCTCAAATGTCCGGAATTGGTGGTGATGGATTCATAATGATGTTTGATAAATTAGCAGATAAAGTATCTGTAATAAATGCTACAGGACCTGCACCAGAACTTTCCAGTCAANTAAAGGATTTTATAAATTACAAAAGTATAAAATCATCTTCTGTGCCAGGACTTGTTAGTGGAGTAATAAAGATGCATGAAGCTAAAGGCAGCATTTCTCTTAAAGAATGTTTAAAGCCGGCAATAATTGCGGCCTCTGAAGGTATTCCATTAAGTGAAGATCAGAGCCATTCTCTTGAAATTGAATCTGAAATGAATAAGTTTGATTCATCTATGAAGATCTGGGGAGAAAACAATAAACTTAAGTCATTTGGTGAAAAAATCATTAATGAAGATCTCGCAAAAACACTTTCTTTAATTGCAGATAATGGATCGGACGCATTTTATAAAGGAAAAATTGCTGAAAGGATTGTCAGTTATTCTAATCAAAAAGGCGGGTATATTACTAAAAAGGATTTAGAAAATTTTAATGCAGAAATTGTCGATCCAATTAGTACTNTTTACAGAGGATATAAAGTTTACGAGTCTCCTCCAAATTCCAGCGGAATAACATTATTGCAACAATTAAATATAATTGAAAATTTTGATCCTTCGGTACTAAAACCTGGTAGTTACACTGCAATACATGCAATGACCGAAGCAAAAAGGTTAGCTTTTTATGATAGAGAAAAATATTTAGCTGACCCTAAATATGCTGAAATTCCTGTTGAAATGCTTTTAAGTAAAGAATATGCATTTTCGCAATTCAAAAGAATAAGTTTAAGCAAAAGGATCAAAGACAGTGACCTTGAAATAAATTATTTACCAGACAAAGTCGGAGATACAACTTATTTTTGTATTTTAGATAGTTTTGGAAATGCAGTATCTCAATTGCAAAGTATTCAAACGCAATGGGGCTCTGGAGATGTAGTTGAAGGGACCGGCATACTCATGAACAACAGGATGACTTATTGGCATCTTGATAAAAATCATGTGAATAATTTGGTGCCAGGCAAAAGGGTTAGGCATACTATGAATCCCGTTATGGTTTTTGAAGAAGATGGTGGCAAAGAAAGTCTGAGGCTTATTTGTGGGACTCCTGGAGCAGATACTCAAGTCCAAACTAACATGCAAACAATATCATCTTTCATAGACTTTAATTTTAAAGTTGGCGAATCAGTAAGCATGCCAAGATGGACTCATTATCAAAACCTGACCGAATCAACAATTCCACACAGTATCAAAACTCACATTAATATAGAAGAAAGATTCGGAGTTGATATAAAAAGAAAATTAGAATCACTTGGTCATAACGTTGAAATGTGTGGTGCGTGGGAAGGCAAGGGAAGCGAAGGAATGATTAGTTTGGACAAAAAAGGATTAATTGGTGCAGCTGTAGATCCCAGAAGAGACGGGCAGGCTTTGGTTTGGTAAAAGTTTTTACAATTATTTTTATATCTATTTTAATTATTTCATGTGGACCAAGTGATGAAGAAATTGAGATGAAAATTAATGAAGAGTTCGACAAATTAATGAGTTCCTATCCTACTCCAACTCCAGCTCCAGCTCCAACTCCAATTCCAACACCAACACCAATGGCTTACCCAACTCCAATTCCAACACCAACACCAATGGCTTACCCAACTCCAATTCCAACACCAACACCAATGGCACTAATTGATGTTGAAGAAGACATTAAAAAATTATTAGATAATCCATATGCTACCCCTTCTCCAAATAAAGGTATGGACGTTAACGATTTATACGAAAGATATAGAAATTCTGTGGTTAAAATTGAACATGGAAATAATGTAGGAACTGGTTGGGCAATTTCAAAAGACTATTTGGTTACAAATGAACATGTGATTTCTGGGTCTGGAAACCAAGTAAAAATCTACGTACCTTCTAATGATGGTTCAATAACATCAAAGATAGGCCTAGTAAAATCTTGGGATGCTGATTTAGATTTAGCATTAGTTAAGTGTGAAAATCATGGAGCAACACCTTTAAAAACAAAAACTACCACTTCATCCGACAATGGAACAGCAGTTTTTCAAATAGGATATTCTACTGGAGTAGCAAATTATCCTGCAGTTAGGCACGGAGTTATAGTTTCAATTTTTAATCAGCTTGGAAATTCAACTCAGTACGGAAATTCAAAAAAATACCAAATATTAGATGGAGCTAGTTATTCTGATGACTTGCTGCCAATAATTGTTGTTAATACTGGTGCAGACCCTGGAGACAGTGGAGGGCCAATCATTGACTATGAAGGTAATGTGCTTGGAGTAATTTTTGCTCAAGTTCAATCTGTGGGTGGCAGTCGAGTTATTGGACAACAATTAGCAGTTGGTTCAAGTAAGCTCGACGCTATGTGGTCAAATTGTACTGGGATTGGTGGAGCTTGCGACTAAAAATTTTTATAGATTCTAATTTGATATAGAATATATATATGACAATTAATAACACCAAAAGAAATCTTGATAAAAATTTTGGGGATTATGGCGGAAGCTTTGTGCCTGAAACTCTTATGCCAGCTTTAAGTGAGCTTGAAGAGTCATTTAAAAAGTATATACAAGACGAAGAATTTAATACTGAATTAAAAATATTGCAAAGAGACTTTGTCGGGAGACCAACGCCGCTTTATTTTGCTGAAAACTTAACAAATAAGTACGGAAAAGCAAATATATATCTTAAAAGAGAGGATTTGGCTCACACAGGAGCGCACAAAATTAATAATGCTCTAGGACAAGGCCTTATAGCAAAAAGGCTTGGAAAAAAAAGGATAATAGCTGAAACTGGTGCTGGTCAACACGGTGTAGCTACTGCAACAGCCTGTGCTTTATTAGGTCTTGAATGTGTTATCTACATGGGAGAAGAAGATATAAAAAGGCAAGCACCAAATGTTTATAGAATTGAACTTTTGGGTGCAAAAGTAGAGCCGGTAACAAGTGGCAGCAAAACATTAAAAGACGCAGTAAATGAGTCTATAAGAGATTGGGTAACAAATGTTGAAAATACAATGTATATTATTGGAAGCGCAGTTGGTCCATACCCATACCCATCAATAGTTAAGTATTTTCAAAAAATAATAGGTGATGAGACAAGAAATCAAATGATTCAACAGTATGGTGGTTTGCCAGATTATGTTCTTGCATGTGTAGGAGGCGGAAGTAATGCAATTGGAATTTTTTCAGGATTTTTTGAAGATAAATCAGTAAAATTAATAGGTGTTGAGGCAGCAGGAAATGGAGTTGATTCAGGTGAGCATGCNGCAACAATGTCTAAAGGAACCCCNGGAGTGCTTCATGGTTCTTATTCATATCTTTTGCAAGATGATAAAGGGCAAGTTAATGAAGCACATTCTATATCCGCAGGACTTGATTATCCAGGCGTTGGTCCTGAACACAGTTACTTAAAAGACTCTGGAAGAGCTGAATACTTTTCAGCAACTGATGANGANGCTCTATATGGATTCGATTTACTCAGCGTNACTGAAGGGATTATACCNGCACTTGAACCAGCTCACACAATTGGTTTTTTGGATAAATTTATTAACAAAACAAAGAAGGGNGAGAAATTAGTTTTGATGGTTAGCGGAAGAGGNGATAAAGACTTAGATACAGTCTACAAAGCTANAAAAAATAAATAATTTTTTTAGNNAATTANTTTGTTATGTTTAGATATATTTTTAATAGAGCNAAAAATCAATGGAAATTATTATCACTNCTTTGGNTTTCATTTCTAATNGCAAATACTTTTATCATTTCTGGGCCAACATACTTAGGNTGGGTAAAGACGAGGATATATGAGGANGGTTTAAATCAAACTCCNCCNACAACAAGAAATATAAGNCTCACTACTGNNAGCCAACCACTTATAAAAGATTCATTTGATGAAAATANTTCAATTATTAACANTCTTGCTAATGAAAATTTATCAGAACTATTTATAGAGCAATCTTCTGTAATACAGTCTACAGAATATTTTTGGGGCAAGGAGACTCCGAACAATAATAGGACAGCTTCAAAATTAAAATTTGTTTCCATGGATAAAGAAGAAAATTTTGTAGACTCAAAAGATAAATTAAACGAATTGCCTGAAAATTATATAGGAGTAACGGGCCCCAAAAAAAGATTAGATCAGCTTGGGCTTAAAATTGGAGACAGGATAGTTGCAAATTCAATAAAAGGTTCAAAAAACCTTGATGCTGGCTTAAATGAAACTAAAAAAAACTTAAAGAGTTTTATTAAGGAATATGAAGCTCAGGGATTCTCCAAAGAAGACCTATTTAAAGACTCTAGTGACGAAACAATTTTACAAATTCAGCAGGGAATATCATTCTTTGAAATTTTAAATGTTGAGCAACTAGATAAATTTCTTGATGGCACAGAAGAAAAAATAGAAAACAAAAATTTAGAATTAATTATAGAAGGTTACTTCGAAGAAATTGATCAAAATGAACTGTTTGGTTACTATGAAGAGCTATTTTTACCTCCNTCACCATGCATGACTTGTCAGTTACCACTTGTGTTGGCAATGANTCAAAATGATTACTTTGAATANTTNGANCCACTCACCAAAGGGTTGCCTGTAAGGGCTTGGTGGTATTTAGATATTGATCATAANAAATTAACAGAAAATATTAGAACAAATTATTTGAGCAAAATAAATAATTTCGAAAATAATATGCTAATNTCGTTCCCTCANGCAGTTGTCNTNACACANCTCGATAGAATTACTGAGAACACCATTAAAGAAATGAACTTTGTCAGGGCACCGGTTTTAATTATTTTTTCANTNTTAGGAATATTTAGNTCAACATTACTAATAATGTTTTCATACTTAATTAATCAGGAGAGAAGAGAAGAAATCAATTATCTTTTTCTAAGAGGTGTTTCAAAATTTGGAGTAGTTAAATACTTTTTTTACGAATGGTTATTTTTGGGAATTCCAGTGATGATNATTGCCCCTTTCATAAGTAATTTAACAATCCTTTTGGTAATAAANGAGTATTTAAAAATTGATCCAAAAGGAATTNATATATTTTATATNAATATTAATTCTGCATTAATTTCATTTGGTTTTCTAATTATTGCTAGCTTTTTTAGTTTTATATTTTATGTCTCATTAAATAATCAATTANTAAATTCAAAAAGACTNTCTATGGTTGTTTCAAANATTAGGGCTAATGTTTTTACNAAATATTTTTTAGATATTTTTTTGGGCATAGGGGCTATTCTTATTTTCTTTGAATTAAGGATGAGGGTTATAAGCTCAATTGGAGAAAATTCGTCTTTAAGTCAATATACTTTTCTTCTTATACCTTCTGCGCTAATGATTTTTCTTGCAATGCTATTTATAAGNATTNTGCCAATATTGTTTGGGCTTTTGGGTATTTTTGGAAGAGTNGCTTTTACCCCAATATATTTGAGTTCAAAAAAATTATCTAAGAACTCAGGTTGGTACATGTGGTTTTTCCTAATAATTTCTTTAGGAATTGCTTCTTTTATAGTTATTTCAAGCTTGCAAGGCTCTTTAGAAAAAAGTAAGAAAGATAAATCTTCATTCATTACAATGAGTGATTTTAGAATCTCGGAAAGCAGCCCATTTGGGATTGAAGATGAATATATTGAAGGTTTAAATCTCCAAAAAGGAGTTAACAAGGTAGGGAAAATGAATAGCCTAACTGGCAATATTGGCACAACAGGATCTGGTACAGAATCACAATTGCTAGGCGTCGATAAAAATTTAATAGATATAACTTGGTCAAGAGACGATTTTTTTAATGAAAATAAAAGCATAGTTTTTTNAGGATGGANCAATGAAGNATATAGNCCAGGNATNTTAATTGANGAAGAGATANCTAAAATTAATATTAANAATTATGCTAATAAAGATTTAGAAGATTCATTTTTGTGGGTGGTTGTTAAAGGTTCTGATTCAAGAATTACTGCCTTAAGTCTTGGTCAGATTGAGTCAAAAAAGTGGACAATAAATTCAGTGGAATTAAAAAATATTAAATATCCAGCAAGACTAATTGCTGTTGAAGTTTATGAGCCTTCCAGCGAAGATAATTCAAAACCTTTTGANCTTANTTTAAGCTCAATNGAATTGATAAACTCTAATAATAATTTGGTAAAAACTATACCATTTGATANGTCATTAAATTGGACAGANCTCCCCACATCCGAAGGTTTTGATTCCACTATAAGTTATAACTCTGAAGGNCTAATACTTAATCTTGGAAATGGGTCTACAAAGGGAATAAGAGGAATGTATCTAAGTAATTACGATCAGGGAATTCCAGTAATTGTAAATAATAAATTTATTGAAGAAACAGAAATTGAGATCGGCGAAAAATTTATTTTTAATGCCTCCGGAAGCTATATTCCTATGAAAATAGAAAGAGAGATTAATTATTTTTCAGGAACTTCTGAAAAATACGATAGTTTTTTAATTGCAGATCTTAAATTATTAAAAAACTATATGGAGCTTACTAAACTCCAAAGCTTTAGACCTAATGAACTNGTAGTCTTAATTGATGATGGGTTTCAAGAAAATTCCTCAAAGTATATTGAAGAAAATTTTCCTTTATCNACTATTAAAGACAAATCTTTAATTGAGCAAAATTCACTAGTAACCGCTACTGCCGTAATTAGTTGGAAAGGAATATCAATTATAAGTTTATGGGCATTTATAATTTTAATCTCAATTGGAGTTATTGGATTTTATATCGCTAATGAAATTCAATCTTCTCAAGATAATGCAATAAATGATGCTATTGGTATTTCTCCAATAAGTAGATTTGTGATGTCATTTTTTGAATATGGTGTTGTTATAATTTCAGCAATTTTAATTGGCCTGACATCTGGNGTTTTTATTTCTAGGATATTAAACCAGCTAGTAATGTCACTNGATATTAGCACTAAGACAAGCTTCCCTGAAACATTAGTAATTTCATGGATTAATGTAATTGGTGCAATAATAGTTTTGTCTATTTTATATTTTACTTGTTCATTAATATTTTCACTTTTATCCACAAGAATGAAAGTTTCAGAATTAATTAAAAAGGCAAATTAATGTTATCAAGGCTAATTTTAAAAAGATATTTACATAGATGGAAATTTCTTACCGTTGTGTTTGCTGGGATGTTATTATCAAGCACAACCATGTCGGGATCGATAATGTATTTCGATTCATTAAGAGATATTGCTTTAGATTTTGAATTATCTAAAATTTCTTCGGAAAAATTAAATGTAAATATTTCTTCTTCTGAAAAACCATTAATGGGAGAAAAATACTTAATACTTAAGAATGATATAGAAGCTACACTGACAAATCCGCTAAATAAATATGCAAATCAAAATTTTTATGGAACAAAGACTTCTACCTTTCTCCCTATAGAATGGGGCAAAACAGGCGAAGAAATGGAAAAGGGTGCAACTTCTCGGCAATCTTCATTATGTAATTCTTCTCAACAAATATTAGAAAACAGAGCCGTTGATATTTGTAAAAGATACTATTTTTCATTCTTTGAAGATGCTGATGAAAAAGATCTAATAAATTTTGAACAAACATCATTTAGTTCAGATGAAAATGAGATTGGTATTTATATAGATAAAAATATTGCAAATCTATTCAATATCTCATCTGGCCAAAAACTGGAAATTGAAGCTTATTGGGACGAGCCTGACCCAATAGTCAACGTAATTGTTCTTGGTTTCTTTTCATTATCTAAAAATGAAAGTTTTAATAATTTTTATTCAAATAACTTCATCCAAGAAGATTCTTCATTCATCTTTGCAAATCTAATTATTAAGGACATAAACGAACTTTCAAATTTAGGAAATAAATTTATAAGCATGGACTCAGACCTTTTTTGGATGACTGATATAGAAGAAGAAAAAATAAATTCAACTGAAGTAAGTAAAATTAATTCTATTATCGTAGACAGCCCGCCATTGCTCTCATCAAAATATGACAATTTTTCATTTAATACTGGGATGGTTGAATCTTTAGAAATGTTTGATAGCAATCTTTCAACTGCTGCTATTCCAATGAAAACAATATTAATTCTTATTTCTGTAGTAATTATTTTCTTTGTATTTTCTCTTGTCAGCTTAATAGTTGAAGACCAAAAAGAAGAGATAACTTTTTTAAGTTCAAGAGGAGCTAGCTTAAGGCAAATTTATTTAATTTTTAATTTGGAATTTATGGTAATGGCCATAATAGTAGCTATTCTTGGGCCTTACGTAGCTTTTTTAACTATAAAAATTTCATCATTTCTTCCATGGCTTTCTGAAATGCTAAACGACAGTAATGTTTATGTTGGAATAACATCTACATCATTCTTGTTTTCAGGCCTTGGTGGTTTAGTGTCACTTTCTGCAGTAGTGATTCCAACATTTTTCTTTTTGAGAAGCAAATTAAAAATCTCCTCTGTTGATGAAAGAGAAGAGCCAAACTTTATTCAAAAGTATTATCTAGATATGTGGTTTCTTTTGTTGGCGCTTTTATTAATGTGGCAAATTTCTCAATCACAATCAGTCTTTGTTCAAAATCTAATTGGTGAGAGCATTATTGCAAATATCATTTTATTAATGCCGTCATTTATTTTGCTTGGTGCAGGTATAGTGTTATTGAGAATCTTTCCTCTACTCATTCGTGGATTATCAATGCTGCTTTCTTTAAGATACATATCAAATTTTATTCCCTCCTGGGTAGTATTAAGTCTTTGGCATATTGGAAGAAGCTCTAATACATATTCTAGGATGTCGCTATTGATTATCCTTGCAGCTGCTTTAGGTATGTTTACATCAAGCTTTAAAGCAACTTTAGATAGAAGCATTGAAGATACAGTTTCTTATAGAGTTGGTTCAGAATTTAGGATAGATGGACTAAATATTCCATGGAATGGTGACAGCAAGAACATAAATAGTTTGTCATTTAATGAAAATGTAATTGAGGCGCATAGGTCATCAGAAAGAGTAAAGGCATCAGTGCTAGGACCTTCATTTACCTTGCTATCTATTGACTCAAAAAAGCTCTCAAATGATAATATTTTTTGGAGAGATGACTTTACAGAAAGTCTTAATTCAGTTTCATCTAAAATTAATTCAATAGATTACGAACCAATAGAATTGCATGAAGAGGCTGATTTGCTTGGAATTCAATTGAGGTTAATACTTGAGCCATCAAGGGTATCAAATTATCATGGAGCCGGTGGGTCTCCCCACTTAATTATTGCAGCTAAATTATCTGACGCTAATTCCAGATTCTACACAGCTTATTTTAATGCAACAGATTGTGCTCTAGAAATGATGGCAAATATAGAATTTTTTAGATCAAATGATGATTATTGGTGTGACGTAATAACCCCAATTAAACCTGAACTGCTTGACCCTTACATAAGAACCGGAAGATGGTTTGGAATAACAAAGAAAGACGACCCAAGAAATGCACCATTTATTCCAGAGTACCCTGTTTCATTGCACTCAATCTTTGTAACCTCCCCATCAAAAGCATTAGAGCCCGGAGCAATAGATTTCCATAAAATTTCATCAATTGATGGTTCTGTTGAAATGGGGATACCAAAACCTGAAAAAACATTGAGCGAATACTTTTTTAGTGATGAATGGAATATTTTGAATACCTCATCTCAGTCATTATCAGACAACTTGATACTAACAAAGGACACCAAAGAATTTTTAAGGTTCCAATGGACTGATGGAGATACGAGACAGATCAGGGGCTTTTCGAAATATGATTCCGACAAACCAATCGAAGTAATTGTTAGTGATACCTTTTTAGATAATATTGATGCGAAAATTGGTGATGTTATTACCGTGACAATAATGGCAAGTGAGTTTTCTATAAAAATTATTGATTCAGTTAATTACTTTCCTACTTTATACCCAGACACGGAACCATTTGTAATTGCAGAACTAACTGATGTAATTAACGGCGCAAATATTAGGAAGAAACAAGGAGATGAACAAGCAAATGAAATATGGATTATGAACCAAAAAAATATTAATGACAAAGATTTAATTTTAAATAATGTAGTAAATGAACTCAGAGGTAATGAAATATCTTATGGGTCAATATTCAGCAATGAGAAATCTCTTGAAGGTCAAAAAATAGATCCCTTAGTTTTTGCTGGTTGGCAAACTTTACTTCTAATTTCATTTGGTGCTGTAACATTAGTAAGTGTTGTAGGGTTCTTAATTCATTCAAGGGTTTCATTCAAAAAAAGAAACTTGGAATTTGCTACTTTAAAAAGTATCGGAATTTCAAGAATACAGATAATAGTTTTGATAGCAATTGAACAATTTCTTGTAATAGGCTTAGCTTTAGCACTAGGCATAATATTGGGGTCAAGGCTATCTTCAACTGTTATGCCATATTTGATAAGCCCTGAATCTTCAAATTCTCTTGTGCCTCCGATGATAAACTCTGTTGAGTGGTTTGATTTTGGGATTGTTTTTGGATCTGTTGGGCTGTTATTCTTAGTGATAATAATCTACACAATTTTATCTGTATTCAAAATTTCAATAAACGATACAATGAGGATTAATTTAAAGTAAGGATGAATGTTGGAAGATAAATACCATATTAGTTGCACAGGTTTATATAAGATATTTAAAGTTTCTGACCTTGAAGTAGTTGCATTGAGGGGTGTAGATTTAGCTATTGAGTACGGAGAATTATTATCAATAGTTGGTGCTTCAGGTAGTGGAAAATCAACACTCTTAAATATTTTAGCAGGCTATGAATCTCCATCTGCAGGAGATGTTAATGTAGGTGAATTTGATCTCTTGGGCATAAACCAGAAAGAAGCCGTTGAATACAGAAAAAAAGAAGTAGGATTTGTTTGGCAGCAAACAGGAAAAAATCTTGTTCCTTATTTAGACGTATTTAGTAATATTGAACTTCCTATGATGGCATCGGAATTAAGCGGCAAAGAAAGAAAGTTGAAAGTAAAAGAACTAATAGAGTTTTTGAATCTTGATTCTATTTCGACAAGATTGCCGGAAAATATCTCTGGTGGAGAACAACAAATAGCTGCAATTGCTGTAGCACTCGCTAACCAACCTCCTTTACTTTTAGCTGATGAACCTACTGGCGAACTGGATGACGAAACTAGTGACATGGTTTTAGAAAAAATGAGATATGTAAATAAAAACTTTGGCACCACGGTGGTAATTGTTACCCATGATCCTAAAATTGAAGACCATGTTAATAGGTCTATTGGGATGAGAGATGGAAAAGTTGTTAAGGAAGTTTTAAAAAGCAGAAGGTCAAAAAATGAATATGTAGTAATTGATTCTTTCGGAGGAGTTCAGATCCCTCAAGAAATTTTATCTAAGTCAAGAATAGATTCTAAAGCAAGCCTAACTTCTGATAAATCAAAAATAAGTCTTAATAAGATTTTAAAAAGGAAGAAATAAATGATTAGTCTTAAAAAAGTTTCTAGAACCTTTAGTCTGCCAAGTGGAGATATTGATGCAGTAAAAAATGTAAGTTTAAAGATTAAAAATGGTGAATTTATAATTATTTCTGGGCCTTCTGGTGCTGGTAAAACCACACTTTTGAATATGGTTTCAGGAATTGACCTTCCCTCTTCTGGAGAAGTTTTGATTAGTGGAAATTCAATAAAAAGCTTTTCAAAAAATCAACTTAATGAGCTTAGGAGAAAGACAATAGGTATGGTTTTTCAGGCTCATGCTTTGATGCCGTTATTATCAGCGTATGAAAATGTTGAATTGCCTTTAAGAATTTTGGGAATTGGCGGTAAGGAGAGAAAAAATAAAACTGAAGAAATATTAGAAATTTTAGGTTTAAAATACAGAATGAGCCATAGGCCTTATGAATTATCCGGAGGAGAAAGACAACGAGTTTCTGTTGCTAGAGCACTTGTAAGAAAGCCAAAAATTTTAGTGGCAGATGAGCCTACTTCTCAGCTTGATTCAGTTAATACAGAAATTGTTTTTGAGCAAATAAAGGATATTTGCAAAAAATTTAATACAACAGTTGTTCTTGCTACTCATGATCAAAGAATGAAAAAATTTGGAGACAAATTATTTAATATGAGATCAGGTGAACTTTATGATAATTAAATATTTTTTTAAATGACTATTTTTAATTTTGAAGACAACGAGTTCTACTATGAGATTGAAGGACAAGGCCCACCCCTTGTCTTAGCCCATCCCTATATGAGTAGCACAACTCATTGGCATAAATCAGGCTGGGTAGATATTTTGAATAAAAACAATACATTAATTATGTTTGATTATACTGGGCACGGAAAAACTTCTTGCCCAAATAAAATTGAAAATTATTATATTTCATATGTATCAGAAGTAATTATAAAAATTTTAAATGAAAATAATATTGATAATTTTTCAATATTTGGTTTTTCAATGGGCGGTAGAATTTGTTACGAATTAATAAGGAAATATAATGAGAGAATAAATTCAATGATCATTGGTGGAATGCACTCCAAGCCTCCCTCTTCTCATAAAAAAATAATTAGTTATAAAGAAGAAAACCTTTCTCCAATTGTTAAAGAAAAATTTGATTTGAATGGATTAAAATTATCTAACGAAGCTCAAGATGAATGGGAAGGAGCAGAAGATATAATATCAAATTATTTAAATCCATGTTTGTTGTTCGCTGGCTCAGAAGATCCGTACTATAATTGGATTGAATCTTCCGCAGATAAGTTTAAAGATAGCGAATTATTAAAATTAGACGGCTTAGGCCATATCGGAGCTTTTTGGAGAATAAATAGAATTAAAGAAAAAATAGAAAATTTTTTAAAATAAAGAAAAATTAGTAAGGTTAAGAAATGCCAATAGATAGTAATCCCAGTCCAGAATATAAAAAAGCAATGGTAGTTGTTGCTCATCCTGATGATGCAGAATATGGGTGCTCAGGAACAGTAGCTCAATGGTGCAGAAAAGGTTGGGAAGTAGTTTATGTTCTCTGCACTGATGGCAGCAAAGGAAGTGATGATCCAAATATGACCCCCGAAAGGCTAACTGAAATTAGGTATAATGAGCAAGAGGATGCTGCTAAAATACTAGGCCTAAAAGCTGTTGAGT
Source organism: Chloroflexota bacterium (assembly GCA_002727435.1). Classification (GTDB taxonomy): domain Bacteria; phylum Chloroflexota; class Dehalococcoidia; order Lucifugimonadales; family Lucifugimonadaceae. The sequence goes on along the minus strand of PBWZ01000006.1, from coordinate 2,002 downwards.
ATTTAGGGTATCCTGATGCATATTTAACACCAAGCCTCGAACTAAGAAAAGATATAACCCGAGAAATAAGAAGGTATAAGCCTGATGTATTAATAACAACCGCACCATTTAGAACTTTAGGTCAAAATTATGGGTCTTCACATCCAGACCATATTGCTGCTGGTGAGGCAACATTGTCTTCTGTTTATCCAACTGCAAGGGATAGACTTACTTTTCCAGAATTACTAGAAGAAGGATTTGAACCTCATAAAGTTAGAGAAGTATGGGTTATGTCAAGAGAAGATGCGGATCATTTTAATGATATTCCAGAAGAAGATATGGAAACAGCATTAAAAGCTTTAGCTGCCCACACTAGCCAAGTGCCACCAGAAGCAATTGAAAGGGTTAGGGCCTGGAAAAGTGAAAACGGAAAAAAGCATAACATGAAATACGCTGAATCATTTAGAACTTTTACTTTGAGATGAAAATTTCTGGAATAATTTATGATCTTGATGACACTCTTATTAGTAGAGACGAAGCTTTTTATTCAGGATTTACAAGAAAGTTTTACGAAAAATTTATAGATAAAGCTCAATTTGATTTCGATACTTTTTTTAAAATTATGAAAAGTGCTGACAAGAAAACAAAGTGGTCTCCAGAAAAAGAAAATCTTTTTAATGAGCTAAGAAAAAATTTTAATCTCAAAGAAGATAATAAATTTTACGTAGATTTTTTTTGGGATTCAATTGTTAATTCTGTAAAACCTGATATTGAAGCAAATAATCATTTGGAGCAATTAAATGAGATAAATTTTCCTTGGGGAGTGCTTACAAACGGATATAAGTATCAGCACGAAAAAATGATTCGCTCAGGTGTTGGAAAATTGGCTCCTTTTTATATTGTTTCAGGTGATTTTGGTTGTCATAAACCCTGTAAAGAAGTTTTTATTGAAGCTTCAAAAAAAATTGAATTAGCATGCGAAGAAATTTTATTTGTTGGAGATACTGCAGAAACAGATATTATAGGCGCAAAATCTGTTGGAATGAAAACAGCTTGGGTTAAAATGGGAAGAGAGTACCCTTTAAAAGATAAGCCAGATTATGAAATTGACCACGTAAAAGAATTAGGCTCAATTTTAAATTTATTCTGAACCACTAGCTCCTTTTCTATTTTCCCATCCAGGTTTAAACATTCTTAAAAAATTGCTTTTATTGTAAGGGTGATCTTTAGCTACCGACTCATTAATTGATATCCCTAATCCTGGCCTATCTGGAATAGTTAAATGTCCATCTTTAACTTTTTCATAATTAGGAAATAATTCTTCAATCCATTCCTCGTTAAATTCATCAAAACATTCCTGAATATAAATATTTTTTATTGCTCCGCAAAGCTGTAAGTTTGTCATAGTTTTTAAGGGGCTTTCTGCATTATGAAACGCTAAATCTACATCAAAAGAAGAACAAATATTTGCTACTTTAATTGCTCCACCAATTCCACCAATTTTTATAACTTCAGGGTTAACTATATCTGTAGCATTGGATGATGCAAATCTTGTGAAATCTTTATATTTATCAAATCCTTCTCCAGCAATGATTCTTACAGGTGAATTCTTAGAAACATAAATTAGAGAATCAATATCATTATTATCAATAGGGTCCTCAAACCATGTTACATCAAAATCATCTAACCATTTTGAAATTTTAATCGCTTCAAATACGTTAAATCTTTTGTGTCCTTCAATCATTAGTTCAACATTAGGACCAACAGCATCTCTTACTGACCTAATAATTTTTTTTATAAACGTTTCTGATTCCTTGTTTAACCTTAGATGTTCCGATCCAAAAGGATCAAATTTAAGAGCTTGATACCCCTTATTCGAAAGAAATTTAGCTTTTTCAGCAAAATTTTCTGGTGACCTTTCTCCCGAATACCAGCCATTTGCATAGACTTTTATTTTATCTCTTACTTTGCCGCCTAATAATTGATAAATCGGCACTTTTAAATATTGACCTAATATGTCCCA
>PBWZ01000029.1 GCA_002727435.1 Chloroflexota bacterium | reverse complement strand
CTAGGGTAAGTAAAATAATTCTTGAAAATGATTATAAAGCTAAAGGAGTAAGATATATAAAAGACGGAAAAGAAAATATTATTGAAGGAAAAAATGTAGTTCTTGCATCTAATGCAATTGGAACACCAAGGATATTGCTAATGTCTGCAACTAAAAATCATGAAAAAGGGATTGGTAACAGTAGCGGACTTTTAGGAAAAAATCTTATGTTTCATCCCTATTCATTTATAAGAGGAATTCTACCTGGTAATAATAAATTTTTTTATGGGCCAAATGCTAATATTTTAATGTCGCAACAATTTTACGAAACTGATCATAATAAAGATTTTTACAGGGGATTTACACTTCAAATGGTTAGGAATAATGGTCCGGTTTATACGGCATTAGAATTAGATTGGGGTGATAATCATCATAAAGATTTTAAAAAAAGTTTTGGGAATACAGTTGGGTTCTCGATAATTGCTGAGGACTTGCCTGAAGAAACAAATTATATTTCTCTTGATTATAAAAATTTAGATAGCGATGGGCTGCCTGGAATATCTGTTAATTATAATCTTAGTACAAATTCAAGAAAAATATTAGATTTTGCAATGAGAAAGACTAAAGAATTACTAACAGAAGCTGGGGCAGAAATTCTATATGAAACACCTTTAATGAGATATGCAGGTTGGCATTTAATGGGCACTGCAAAAATGGGGGAGGACTCTAAAAATTCTGTTACAAATAAATATGGCAAACTTCATGATTCTGAAAATATTTATATTGTTGATGGCAGTTTATTTGTTACTTCTGCATCCGTGAATCCTACACCTACAATACAAGCTTTAGCACTATATGTTGCAGAAAATTTAATCAGGGGGAAAGGTTGATGTCTAAGGGATTTTTAAATAATTATGACAAAAGAATAATTAAAGAAATAATGAATATAATGATCCCGGAAAATGAAGAAATTGCAGCTGCCGGAAACAAGGGTCTTATCGTCGAGTTAGAAAAATTATTTTTTGATTCTGAAATGCATATAAATTCTATAAAAAGGATTTTAGATGCTATCGATTTAAATACTGACGCAAGATTATCTGGGAGTTTTTTTTCTTTAACTAAAGAGAAAAAAATTGAAATCCTAAAATCTCTTGAAAAAAATATGTTTGATGATTTTCATATTTTTAAAGAATGTATTTTTGGAACATACTATTGTGATGATGAAGTTATGAGAAAGATTGGGTGGGATAATGACTTTATAAATAAAGCAAAATTTGGAGAATATTCTTTTAAACCAAATATTTTAAATAAGGTTAAAAATATTAACCCTTTTTGGAGACAAGTTTAAGCTAAATTAAATTCCAATTTCATCTCTTCACAGGCCCCTCTATACCATTCAACTACCTCNCTNTGNAATGGTATNCCATCTTTTTTCCTTATTAACTCTTCTTCATATTCTTCTAGTCCAGCGTATAGTACTCTTTCGTGGCCTGGTGCAGGCTTGGTTTNTTCAAGACCTTCAAGCATCTGATCCATTGATTCTTTAAATTCATTGACTTCAGCAAAACCATCAACTCTAAATGCTGATACATAATGAGCTCTTCTTGAAGCATCAAGTGTTTTAAACCCAAATCCATTGCTTAACATTCCNCACATAATNTCAACCGAAACAGCAAGGCCATANCCTTTATGAGAACCAAGTTCTCTAGTTGANCCTAATGGAAGNTGCATTCGCTGAGGACCTTTAGCATATTGAAACTCTCCCCCACCATTCATGTCAGGGGTACCATCATCATGCGCAACCCATCCAGGCTGCATTTCTGCACCTATTCNTTCTAATAAACCCATTTTATTTCCTGCAATTGTGGTAGTGGCAGCATCAAAAACAAATGGNGGTTTNTTGNGTGTNGGGACTGCGATNGCNATNGGATTTGTACCTAACTTAGCTTCTGCACCAAAAGTAGGAACCATTGTATTNCCTCCAGCTGTCATACATGTNCCAACCATGTCATATTCAAGTGCCATCATTGCGAAATAACCAACAGCACCACAATGTTCTGAATTCCTTATAGATACCGACCCAGTACCGTATTTCTCNGCTTTTTCAATTGCCAAATTCATGGCATGAGCAGTAATCATTAGGCCTAANCCAGCATCCCCATCAATAGTNGCAGTGGTTGGNGATTCTTTAATAATTTTCCATTTAGGGTTTGGATTTGTTTTTCCAGAGTTATACCAAGATATATAGTTTCTGAGTAAATTTGAAACACCATGAGTTTCAATTCCTCTTANATCTGCATGTAATAATACATCAGCCCCAAGCTCAGCTTCATCATTAGNAACTCCACATTTCATAAACATTAACTTNGTAGTTTCTTTGAGAATTTCTGGCTTTACAATAACAACATCTTTTTCAGGAACCTTAAAATAATCTAACANTAATGCCTCCNATCTAGTAAATATAANCTGATAATACATTAGAAAATATTTTTTTTGAATCAATACTTTTAAATTATTGCCTATAATAATATGCTTAATTCAAAGGAATAAAATGAAAATTAAAAATATAATTTCTTATCCTGTTTGGATAGGAAGTAGAAATCAATTACTAGTTAAAATTGAAACAGATAACGGATTAGAAGGCTGGGGTGAGTCAGGNTTGTCTGCTAGAGAATTGGGTGTNAGTGGAATTGTTGAGCATTATAAAAATTTACTAGTNGGAATGAACCCTCTTGANATAGGNAAAATTTGGCAAAGATTNTACAGAAGTCAGTATTTTGAGGGCGGCAGAACAATAACTGCTGCTATTTCAGCGATCGATTTAGCTCTTCATGATATTAAAGGGAAAGCCTTAGATGTTCCTGTGTACGAATTATTGGGTGGAAAGCAAAGAGAGTTGGTTCCGACATTTGCTACAACATCAGAAGCCCCAGGGCCAAAAATGATTGATCAGGCTAAGAAATTGATTAAATCTGGATGGCAAGCTTTCAGATTGTCTTTATCACAAGACGGTGGAGATGAAGAATTTGAATCTATATATTCCAATAAATTTTCAACTTTTCCAACTTCAGAAGACAACTTTTCAAACTTCAGAAAACAAGAAGACAATAATATTTTCGAGCCAAGAGAATCATTAAATAAAACTGCAAAGTGGATAATTGAAGCTAGAAAAGAATTGGGAACTGAAGTAGTTTTAGGAGTTGATTTACATCACAGATTTTCTGTTGCAGAAGCTGCATCTTTTTGCAATAAATTACCTCAAGGCACACTGGATTTTTTAGAAGAGCCAATAAGAGATGAAACTCCAAGTGCATATAAAGCATTAAGAAAGATGACAAATATTCCTTTTGCGATTGGAGAGGAGTTTGCTTCAAAATGGCAGTTTATCCCATATATTGAAAATGATATTACTCAATTTGCAAGAGTAGATATTTGTAATGTTGGTGGAATCACTGAATCTATGAAAGTTGCTGGTTGGTGTGAAAGTCATTACATAGATATGATGCCACACAATCCCCTTGGGCCAATATGTACAGCTGCCTCAATTCATTTCGGTGCATCAGTTCCAAATTTTGCTTGGCTTGAAACAAGAGAATCTGCAGCTGAAAATGCTGGATTCACAAATGATGAAATTATTAAATCAAGTCACTACATGGAAAATGCAATGTATGTAGTATCAAANGAACCTGGGCTTGGAATTTCAGTTAATGAAGATTATTTAAAAAATAGTAAATTTAAACAATGGGACCCACCTCAACTAGAGAGAAATGACGGGTCTGTAACAAACTGGTAAGGAAAAATAAATGGACTTCAAAGGNAAAAANGGTTTAGTTTTTGGNGTGGCAAACCACAGAAGCATTGCATATCACATTGCAAAAGTTTTAAGTGATAATGGCGCTGAAATTGGATATTCTTTTCAAAATGACAGGGTGAAAGATAGTGTATCTAAATCATTAGAAGGAACTAATCCAAAATTTTTACTTGAATGCAATGTTTTAGANGAANAAAGCATTAATGANTTTTTTCAAAAAGCATCTCAAGAATTTAATGAAATCGATTTTTTAGTTCATAGCGTNGCATATGCTGAAAGAGAAGANCTTGGTGGTGATTTTTCAAATGTAACTAAAGNAGGTTTTTCAACAGCACTTGAAACAAGTGCATATAGTTTAATTCCTTTGGTTAAANATGGAGCAAAATTGATGANGAATGGAGGCTCTATAATTACACTTTCTTTTGAAGCTTCACAAAAAGTCTATCCAGGATACAACATAATGGGAACNGCTAAAGCTGCATTAGAAAATTGTGTAAAGCAATTAGCAAATGAATATGGAAAAAATAACATAAGGGTTAATGCTATTTCCGCAGGCCCATTGCCAACACTAGCAGCAAGAAGTATTAATGGATTTAATGAAATGAGGAAAGCTCATGCAGAAAGATCCCCATTAAAAAGGAATATCACTCACGAAGAGGTTGCAAATGCTTCAAGTTTTATGCTTAGTGATTTATCTTCAGGAATAACTGGGGCCACTATACCAGTTGATAGCGGGTATGGAATTATGGGACTTTAAGGGAGGAAATACGTCTTTAAAAAAAAAGAAAATATTTTATGGATGGAAAATTGTTGGAGCTGGTGCACTAGTTCAAGGATATGCTTCAACTGTTTTTTGGAGAGGGTTCACAGCATTTTTTGATCCAATTGCTGATTCTTTAGGAGGAAGTAGAGCTTTAGCTGCTGCAGGGATGTCCATTCAAAGATCAGAGGGNGGAATGATTTCTCCATTTGTTGGAATAGTTNTAAAAAAATTTGGAATAAAAAAAGTAATGTCTTTTGGCATATTTGCAACTGGACTAAGCTTTGTGCTNATGGGATTTATTCAAGAAATTTGGCATTTCTATCTCTGCATTTCTTTACTGACACTTGGAATGTCATTTGGCACATTCATTGTCTTGGTTGCTACGGTAGGCAATTGGTTTATTGAAAAAAGAAAATTAGCCCTGTCATTAATGATGTCTGCATCAGGGATTGGCGGATTGATTGTACCGGTATTGGTCGAACTTATTTCAAATTTTGGCTGGAGACCAATTATTATTTTTGCTGGAATAGGATTTTGGGTGATTGGTTTTCCAGCAACTNTGATTATGAGATCANCACCTGAAGATTATGGATTAAANCCGGATGGCAGAAATCAAATTGAAATTGAAAATAATTTAAACTCAAATAATAAAGTACCTAAGGATAAGTCAGTAAAAGAAATATTTAAATCACCTACCTTTTGGAAGTTTGCCATTGCTACAAGTATGTGCCAAGGTTTATTTGCTCTAAATCTTTTACACATACCTGCATTAACAAGCTTTGGTGTTTCACTAACTTTGGCAGGCTTTTCTATAGCAATAATAGCATTTGCTGACGTTGGGAGCAGGCTATTAATTGGGTTTAGCAGTAATAATTTAAACTCTAAATTACTTATGAGCATATGTTTTTTTATTCTTGGAATTGGATCATTATCCTTAAGTTTAATTGGGCAAGAGTTCTTTGGGATTAGGATAAACAACTATCTATTGATTATAATTTTTGGTCTTTCATGGGGTGGCGGATTTGGTGCATCAATACCTCTAAGATTATCAATGGTAGCTGATTTTTTTGGAAGGAAAAATTATGGAACTGCTATCGGAATGATGAGCACAATAGGAGGAATTTTTTCTGCTATAGCTCCTATAATAGGTGGGTTAGTTTATGATTTGTTTGAAACTTATCGAATATCATTTGCTGTAGGATCTATATTAGTTTTTCTTGCAATACCCTTATTATTAAGTATAAAAACTGAGAATTAAATCTGTTTTATTTTGCCATTTTCGAGTAAATAACACTCATCAGATAATCTTTCAGCCTCTATTTCATCATGAGTAACCATAATTGTTGTTGTTCCTGTATTCNTAATTATTTTTTTAACTTCATTAGACAATATTTTCTTTAAACTAAAATCTAAATTCGAAAAAGGTTCGTCCATTAGAATTGCAGATGGACTAATAGCCAAAGCTCTTCCTATAGCAACTCTTTGCTGTTGACCTCCTGACAATTGATTTGGATATTTTTTTTCATGACCTTTTAAGTCAATCATATCTATAATGCTTTGTATTTTTATTCTTCTGTCATTAACTTTTCTCCCTAAACCAAAACCAACGTTTTCGAAAACATTTAAATGAGGAAATAATGCATAATCCTGAAAAACAAATCCTAAATTTCTATTTTCAGGAGGCATGTGCGAAAAGCTAGAAGATGCAAGCTGACCATTTATTCTTATATAGCCTGATGAAATTCTTTTAAATCCTGATATTGCTCTTAATAGAGTTGTTTTTCCAATTCCACTTGTCCCTAATATTGATACGTATTTGCCTTTATCTATATTTAAAGAAAAGTCTTTCAAAATAATATTCTTGTCATCGAAAGAAACAGCTACATCCTCTAGTTCAATTTTTCCATAACTAGCTGAATTCTTTTTAATTAATGGGTATCTTCTCAAGAACATCTAGCCCCTCACATCTATATTATTTTTCTTAAGCACCAAATATGCAGAAGCAGGCCCTGATAATAAAATTAAAATTAATGCAGGTAATGCTGCTGATGCAAAAAATGCTTCAGAAGCATATGACCATATACTTGTTGGAAGGCTTTTGAAATTTAACGGCGAAAGAACAAGTGTTAAAGGTAATTCTTTCATTGCAAGCAGAAAGATTAATAAAGAACCAGCCAATATGCTAGGCATAAGTAATGGCACAGTTACTTTTATAAAAGTTTTTATATAACTGTACCCAAGGCCTCTAGATGCGTCCTCTAAATTAGGGTTAAGCTGTACTAGTGTTGATTTAATTGCACTAACACCTACAGGTAAAAATAATACTGAATAACCAAATATTAATACTGCAGTAGTTTGGTATATTGGAAATAAAAAGTTAATAGAAAAATATACTAAAGATAGCCCAACAACAATACTTGGAAGCCCAAATCCAATGTATGAAATTTTTTCAATTACCAATGAAAATTTATTTTTGTATTTAACAGCAAAAAATGAAATGGGCAGAGAAATTATCATAGTTGATATTGCTGCAAGAAATGAAACTTTTAATGAAGTAAAAATAGTTGAGAAATTAAAAACAATTACATCTCCATAAATTATACCTTTAATTAACCACGTCAATAATCCAATTATTGGGATTAAAGCACCAATTATCGGGGCCAATAAAATCAATAAGAAAATAATCCATTTTTTATTATCTAACTGTATCAATGAACTTGAGCTTGATGTTGAAGAAGAAGAAAAGAAGTTTCTTGCACCTTTTAAAAAACTTTCCATACTTAAAATAAGAATTGCAAAGAAAACGAGCACCAAAGATAGGGCTGCAGCTGAAATTCTATTATATGCTCCGTTATACATATTCATTATTGCCCAAGTAAATGTTTGATATCTGAGTAATGCAACCGCACCAAAATCACTCAAAGTATAAAGTGCTACAAGTAAACCTCCAGATCTCATTGCTGGTAAAAGTAATGGNAATGTTACGTAATAAAATGTTTTAANCTTCCCCCTTCCTAAGCTTCTTGATGCATCTTCAAATGAATCATCAAGACTTATCATGGCAGCCCTTAAAGGCAAGAAAACATAAGGATAAGATAGGAATGTCAGAGTAATTGTGGCTCCCCAAAAACCGTATAAATCTGGAAATGAATCAATTAAATTCCATGAATTTAGAATCTGAAAAACTTTTCCTCTAGGTCCCAATAAATGGACAAATATCATTCCATAAACATAGCTGGGTATAACAATTGGCAGACAACACAAAATTGTTAATAATTTTTTAAATGGAACATCACTCTTTGTTAAAAAATGCGCTAAAAAAAATGAAATTACAATTGAAAAAAATGTTACTGAAATTACTAAAGAAATAGATTTAAGGGTTATCCAAAAAATTCTTTCTCTAAAAATTAATTCTATAAACCCATCATGACTCACTGCTCTAAAAAGTAGATATAACAATGGAATAGATACCACTAATGCAATCAATGTAGAAATGCTTGAAAGCCATAGATAATTTTTATTTATAAATTTATTCTTTATCATCGCGGTAAAGTATACATAAAAAAGAGGGAGAAAGTTAATCCTCCCTCTTTTGGAAATGTTAAAACCCTACTCAGAGCCTATGGCAGTGCGCCAACATCTTGTAGAAGTTTTTGAGTTGCTTCCACATCACCTAAATCTGAGATGTCTATATCAGGTGTGTTTAATGTGGATAAATCAGGAAGCAAGTANCTCTTNTTAACACCNTCNANTAACGGGTATTCATATACTTCNTTNGCNAAATATGCTTGAGCTGTAGTACTGAGCATGAATTCCATGAATCTNTCAGCAGCTTCTTTNTTGTCAGATGCTTCTAAAATACCAGCACCTGCAACTAATACAACTGAACCAGGTCCTCCACTTGGAAGGAANTAGTTTCTNGCTGCAAAAGATTCNGTNTNNGCTTTTAGNAANCTGTGAAGATANTAGTGGTTNACNAAACCAACTTCAATTTCACCAGCTCCAGCAGCTTCAACTGTAGGAGTGTTTTTTGCATAAACTTTAACGTCGTTAGCAATAATTCCTTCTAACCAAGTCTTTGTCTTCTCTTCACCCCAAACCAATCTCAATCCAGTAACCATTGCCTGGAATGAACTATTTGTTGGAGGCCAACCNATNTTACCTTTCCATTTAGGATCGATAAAGTCATATAGGTTGTCAGGAAGCTGAGTGGCAGGGTCTGTAATTGCATCCGTGTTATACACCACCACTCTAGCTCTTCCTGTGATACCTGTCCATTTCTGATTTGGAGAATCTGCCCAGTCAGGTACCTTGCTAGTAATACTGGAAGGAAGTACTGCAAACATATCTTCAACTGAGCCTAGCCCACCAGGGTCCTGAGCATAGAAAATATCTGCAGGAGTTTTATCCCCTTCTTCCATTAATGTAGCAGCCATTTCACCAGTTTTACCGTATTTAACTTCAACTGGAATTCTAGTTGCATCCCTAGTGATAACATAATCTACAAAAGCTTCTGCATCTGGTCCTT
>PBWZ01000028.1 GCA_002727435.1 Chloroflexota bacterium | reverse complement strand
CCATCTGGGCCTAATCCATAAATAACACCAAAATTAAGTATTTTAGCTACTCTTCTTTGTTCTTTTGATATTTCNTTAGTTTGGTAAATTGTTTTTGCGGTAGATTCATGGATGTCTTCATTGCTATTGAATGCCTTTAGTAAACCCGGTTCTTCTGATAAATGAGCAAGTACCCTAAGCTCAATTTGTGAATAGTCAGCAGACATTAAAACATAACCATTACTTGACTCAAATGCTTTTCTTATATGATTTCTATTTTCAGTCCTTACAGGAATATTTTGTAAATTTGGGTCATTGCTTGATAAGCGCCCAGTGGATGTACCTGCCTGATTAAAACTAGGGTGAAGTCTTTCTGTTTTCGGATTAATAAGTTTAGGCAATGGCTCAGCATATGTATTTTGTAATTTACTTTGTTCACGGTGTCTAAGAATAAGGCCTATGAATCTTTTAGTTTCTTCATTTAGGTCTCTTGTCATAAGATTCTGTAAATTACTTACATCAGTACTTCTTTGAGTTTTTTTTGCTGTTTTTCGAAACCATTTTTCGGGTATATTAAGGGTGTTTATTAATACATCTGAAAGTTGCTGACTTGAACGTAAATTAATTTCATCATTATTTATAATTTTCTTTGCTTCAGTTTCGAGATCAATTATTTCTTTTTTTAGTTCAGATGAAAAATCATTAAGTATTTGAGGATTTATTGAAACTCCAGTCTTTTGCATATCTACAATAACTGGAATCAATGGAACTTCAATTTTATTCATTACCTCTAAAAGCCCCTTTGTTCTTAGTTCATTATCAAAAATTTCTTTTAATCTTAACGTTGCATCAGAATCGGCACATGCATAGTTAATTGCTTTTTCAATATCAACATCTTTAAATGAAATTTGTTCTTTACCTTTTCCAATCAAATCTTCAATTGGCATCATTTCTAGCCCCAATGTTTCTAATGATAAATTTTTTAACCCCAATGTTCTCTTGCCCAGCAAATTAGCAGCAATCAGCGTATCAAAATTAAGATTATTAACTTCAAAGTTGTTATTCACAAGAACAGAAAGGTCGTAATTTGCATTATGAGCATATTTTTCTACAGACGGATCTTCAAATAAAATCTTAATCTTTTCTAAATTTGAGGTTGAAATATTTTCTCCTTGAGAATGATTTACTGGTATATACCACCCTGTTTCTTTATCTGTACTTATAGATATTCCTACTAATTCGGCTTCAAAAGGATTTAAAGAAGTTGTTTCAGTGTCAAAGCTAAAAAAACCTTTATTTAAGATTAACTTTTCTAATAGATTTACCATTGAATCATTATTTGCACATCTATATTCACCATTAATTTTTGGTAATATTGATTCTTGTTTTTCTTCTTTGCTAGGAATTCTTTTAATTAAAGATATAAGTTCTAATTCGGTAAGATTTTCAATAACTTCTTTTTCCTCAAAATCCCAAAATTCTGAATCATCTATGTCTAAATTCAAAGGTGCATTTTTGTTTATAGTAGCTAACTTTCTTGATTGATATGCATTTTCTTTAAATTGTTTTAATAAGCCATGAATTCTTGATGCTCCCCTAATTTCTAAATTTGGTATTTGATCAATATTTTCATAAATAGAATCTAAATCTTTATATTTGTTGAGCAAAGCTATTGCAACCTTCTGCCCAATTCCAGGTATACCTTTAATGTTATCTGAAGAATCTCCAGCTAATCCTTTCAAATCTGGTACATTTTTTGGTGAAATTCCTTCAAAACCTTTTTCATCTAGATATGTATCTATGTTGACTAATCTATCAGATGAAAATCTATTTGGGCTTGAATACCATATTGAAGTATTATCATCAATTAACTGAAAAAGATCTTTATCTCCTGAAACAATTATCTTTTCAAAGTCTTTGGTTAAATTAGATGATGAGATCGTTCCTATCAGGTCGTCAGCTTCATATTTTTCTACAGAGTAAATTGGTATTCCAAAGGAATTTATTACTTTTTCAAGGGTTGGAATTTGTTCAGTTAAATCTGGAGGTGCAGGATCTCTGCCAGCTTTGTATTCAGGGTAATCTTCATGTCTAAATGTGGGTCCTTTGGAATCCATTGCAAGTATAATATGAGAAGGACTAACTTCATTAATTAATTTAAATAATACTGATAAAAAACCTTGAACTATTGTTGTAGTTATTCCTGTCGATGTCGACATAGGTTGTCTTGAATAATATACTCTGAAAATAACTGCAAATCCATCTAAAATTAATAGAGTTTTATTTTTTTTGTTACTTTCACCCATTGATGAAAGTATACATTTTTTTTAAATCTATTTTAAGCTATCTTTTCTTGTGATAAATCTTGAACAGAAACATTTTCAGATTCCATTGTTTCTATTCCTTTTCTTATCTGAGCCAAAGATAGTGACAATCTCTCTTCTAATGAAAATAAGACTTCCTTCGCATACTGATCTGCATCCCTTCTCCTTTGAGATGAATAATTTTCACTTTCTTCTTGCATTGATGAAGCATTTGAAAGTATTTCATTCTTATTTTTTTCAACAGAATCTAAAGTTTCAAGTTTAGTTTTTTCTGTTTGGTCTATTATTTCCTTAGCTCTTTTCTCTGCAGTGGAAATTATTTCACTCTCCGATATCATTGACTCCGCTTTTGACTGTGCATCAGTTATTAAATTTTCACAATGCATCGAAGTTTCAGCTGTTAATTTTTCAGCTTCATCACTTGCATCGTTTAGTATTGATTCTTTTTGAGAAATAATTACTCTTGATTGTTCAAGCTCCAAAGGTAAACTAGATTCGATGTCAGAAACAATTTCTTTTATTTTTTCTACATCAATCACACTTTTACCAAGCATCTTTTTAGAAGATGATAAATACTCCTTCAAATCATTTAATTTTTCTAATACTGTCATTTTTCCTCCAATAGTTTAGTTTTTGAAAATTCATATATTTTTTCAGGTATAAAATTCTTGTAATCACCTCCGAGCATTGCAATTTCTTTTACCCTAGATGAACTTATAAATTGATTTGGCATTGCTGAAATTAAACATATTGTTTCTATGCNATTATTNATCTCTCTNTTTATTAGNGCCATTCCTCTTTCATATTCAAAATCATTTCCAATTCTTAATCCCCTAATAATTACTTTTGAATTATTTTTTTTCGCAAAATTAACAGTAAGTCCTTTATAAGATGAAACACTTACATTTTTTAAATGATCTATAGAAGATTTAAACATTTCCATTCTTTCATTTATATTAAATAATGTATTTTTATCAGAATCTTCATAGACCCCTATAGTTACGTGGTCAAATATTGCTGACCCTCTCTCTGCAATATCAAGATGCCCCTTTGTTATTGGATCAAATGTTCCTGGAAATATTGCATTAGTCATCTGTTTTTTCTCCTAATTTGAAAATAGATAACCTAGAGTCTCCATATTTTTTATCCCTTACTTTTTTAAAATCTGCATACTGGTTAGGTAATTCATAATCTTTATAGTGCTCATAAATCAATAATCCATCCTCTGCAACTATTTTAGAATCAAATATTAAATCAGTGATTTTTGGGAATTGTCTAAGTTCATAAGGTGGGTCGGCAAAAATAATATTGAATTTTTCATTTAATTTGGGCACTAAAGAAAATACATCACCTTTTAAAATTTCATGCTTATCTTTAAATTTTTTTTCAAGAACTTTTATATTTTTTATATTTTTTTCAATCATCACAATTTTTTTTGGACTGAATTTATCAAATTCCTCGCTAACACTTCCAATGCCAGCAAAAATATCTAAAATCTTTGATTTTTCAATAAGCTCTCTACTTAACATTGAGGTTATTGCTAATCTAACTTTAGAAGTTGTTGGCCTCATATAGTCCATAATTTATTTAATTATGGGATTTTTACTTACAATTTTTCAACAATTAAACGAACTAATTTACACAATTTTGTTGAATATCGCTTTTTTACATGTTCTTTATATTCATTTAATAATGTAAAATTTCAAAAAATAAAATAATTTCATGAAACAAAATCAAAATACTAATCAAGAAGAAAATAGATTATTTCTTGCAAGAAAAAATAATTTAGAAAAAATAATTCAAATGGGAATTGATCCTTATCCAAAAGCGTTCGAAAGGTCTCATTTATCTACTCAAGTAAAACTTGATTTAGAAAAATTTGAAAATAACAAAATTGACGAATCTTCTTTGGAGAATGCTGTTGTTGCGGGAAGAATTACTGCTATAAGAGGCCAAGGAAAAATGATATTTATAGATTTGAAAGACTATGCTGGAACTATACAAGTAGCTGCAAAGGAAGATGTCTTAAAAGATTTATTTGAACTAATTAAATTATTAGATATTGGTGATATAGCAGGCTTTCAAGGAAAAATTTTTAGAACTAGAAGGGGAGAACCTTCACTTGAAGCAAAAAAAGTAACTATTCTAACTAAATCAATGAGGCCGCTTCCAGATAAGTGGGCTGGCCTAAAAGATGTTGAAAAAAGATATAGACAAAGGTACCTTGATTTAATTTCTAGCCAAGATTCATTTGAAACAGCAATTAATAGAACCAGAATTGTAAGTTTTATCAGAAATTTTATGAATGAAAAAGGTTATGTAGAGGTTGANACNCCTATANTNGTNGATATTCCTGCTGGGGCAAATGCAAGACCATTTTCTACAAGGCATAATAGTTTAGGGCAAGACCTTTACCTAAGAATTGCTACAGAATTAAATTTAAAAAAATTAATTGTTGGTGGAATTGAAAAAGTTTATGAACTTGGAAGAGTATTTAGAAATGAAGGCATNGACCATAATCATAATCCNGAATTTACAACNATTGAGAGTTACGAGGCTTATGTTGATTATGAATCAATAATGAGNNTNGTTGAAGAAATGGTTTCTGGAGCTTGCTTAGAAATAAATGATTCATATGAACTTGATTACGGTGATGATATAGGGGTNATTAATTTGAAGCCACCGTGGAAAAGAATAGAATTGAAAGAAGCAATTATTAAATTTTCTGGATTTGATTTTATGTCAATAAAAAACATTGATGAACTCTCATCAAAAATGAAAGAAATGAATATTCATGTAGAGCCTAATTCATCATGGGCATCNATGATTGATAAAGTCATATCTGACAANGTTGANCCNAATTTAATNCAACCAACTTTCNTNATTGATTACCCNGTAGAAATGTCTCCGCTTGCAAAAAGNAAGTCTNNNGGAGGTGATATTGTTGAAAGNTTTGAAGCATTTGTTATGGGATCTGAATTAGCAAATGCTTTTTCAGAGCTNAATGACCCTATTGATCAAAGNGAAAGATTTGAAGANCAAGANAAAATGAGAAAAAAATTTAATGATGANGAAATGGACAGGCTTGAAGAAGATTTCCTTNTAGCAATGGAACATGGNATGCCGCCNACNGGAGGNNTNGGNTTAGGNATNGANAGGCTNNTTATGTTGCTAAATAAAAAAACAACNATTAGAGATGTGGTTTTATTTCCTCAACTTAAATCCTTAGACTGATTAATAATGCTAGATATTAAATTTATTTTAGAAAATAAAGAAAAGGTTGAATCAAAATTATCATCAATGGGTGAAAAAATTGATTTTTCAAAAATTGAGAATTTATCTAATGAAAGAAAAATACTAATTCAAAGAATTGAAGAAATAAATTCAATCAGAAAAACTACAAGCAAAGAAATTGGTGAATCAAAAGGAAAGCCATCAGACAGTTTAATTAAACAAATGAAATCATTTGGATTAGAACTTTCCAAAAAATCTCAAAAATTAAAAGCTATTGAAGAGGATTTAGAAAACATTCTTCTAAGGTTGCCTAACTTGCCACTAGATTCCACTCTTATCGGTGAGAATGATAATGATAATAAAGTTTTAGAAATTTTTAACCAAAAAAATAAAATTAATTCATCTGTNCCTCATTGGGACCTAGGAGAAAAATTCAAAATTATTGATTTAGAAAAAGGAGTCAAATTAACTGGTGCCAGATGGTATCTATTAGCTGGAAAAGGTGCAATGCTTCANAGAGCACTTGTTCAATGGATGCTAAATGAGCATGTATTTACAAACGGATATAAAGAAATAGCTCCTCCTTTCATGGTAAATAAAAATACAATGACTGGCTCTGGCAATCTTCCAAAATTTGAAGAAACATTATTTAGCGATAAAAATAATGATTTATGGTTAATTCCTACAGGAGAAGTATCATTAAATAATATGTTTGGGGACGAGATTATTAAGCATGAACTTCCATTAAAATATGTAACTCATACACCCTGTTTTAGAGATGAAAAAAGTTCAGCTGGTAGAGATACTAGGGGCATAAAGAGAGTTCATCAATTTGAAAAAGTTGAATTATACAGATTTGAACACCCTTCAAATTCNATGAATGCATTCAATGAGATGGTCTCTGAAGTATCTAAATTATGCGAGGCATTAAATTTTACCTACAGAGTAGTAGAACTTTGNACAGGNGATATTGGATTTCAATCTGCCAAAACTTATGATATCGAAGTTTGGTCTCCAGGTTGTCAGGAATGGTTAGAGGTTTCTTCAATATCCATTTGTACAGATTTTCAGTCTCGAAGAACAAATACAAGATTTAAAGACCCTTTAGATAATAAAATTAAGTTCCCTCATACTTTNAATGGNTCTGGCCTNGCNTTGCCGAGAGTGATTATTGCNATACTTGAAAACAATCTTTTAGATGATGGGACTATTAATATCCCTGAAGTTCTTAGAGATTACACTAAATTTGACTCAATTAGTTAAATTTTTCCATTGCTTTAACGAAGCCATTATTTATAATTTCTAAAATACACAAATAGGCATTTTCTATTGACTTTAAAGCAATTGATTCTTCATTTTTAGAAAAATCACCTAATACATAGTCAATATGNTCATTTTTATTTCCAGGCTTTCCTATACCTATTCTTAACCTATTGTATTCATTAGTGCCTAATTCATATTCAATTGATCTGAGACCATTATGTCCTCCATGCCCGCCCTTTGTTCTAATTCTTATTTCACCTAAGTTTAGATTCATATCATCAACCACAATAATAATTTTACTAGGCTCAATACTTAATTCAGTTGAGATTTTTTTAACTGCAATTCCTGACTCGTTGATATAGAAAAAAGGTTTTGAGAAATATACTTCATTATCATTTATAACTGATTTAAATAATCCTGAGTATTTATTTTTTACTGTTTCTTTTTCTAATTTATTGAATGAAAAGTCCATAACCAAGAAACCGATGTTGTGTCTATTTTTTTCATATTTTGGTTCAGGGTTGCCTAAACCAACAATTAGCCATTTACTATTCATTATTATTTTCCAATATCTCAATAAATTCTTTTTCAGTTAAAATTTTTACACCTAATTCTTGAGCTTTCTTTAATTTTGACCCACTATTTATTCCACTTACAAGAATATCTGTTTTTGAAGAAACACTTGACTGAAACTTTCCACCATTATCTTTTATTGTTTGCTTTATAGATTGCCTGCTAAAATCTTCTAACTCTCCAGTAACACAAATATTTAATGAGCTCAGACTTCCCTCGATTTGAGTATTTTGAGTAGTGAAATCAAATCCAATATTTTCCAATTTTTTTAATAAAATTATATTTTTTTCAACTTGAATCCAGTCTTTTAAGCTTTCGTAAATTTTTGGCCCTATCCCGTCTATTTCTAAAATATTCTCTTCTGAAGAATCAAAAATATTATTAATATTTTTAAAGTTTAATAATAAAAGCTCAGATATTTCTGAACCAATATGAGGTATGCCTAAACCATGAAGTAATTTTTCAGGAGAAACATTTTTTGATTTATTAATTGAATNTAATAAATTGTTGACACTTTTATCTTGAAATCCCTCTAATTTAATTAATTCATTATACTCTAGTGAATATAAGTCAGTAATTGAATTAACTAACTCATTTTCAAAAAGTATATTTATTATTCCTTCTCCTAAACCTTCAATTTCAACACAATTTTTTGAAGAAAAATGTTCTAAGGATCTTTTTATTTGATCATCACACTCGCTATTAAGACACTTTGTAAATGGGTCATCTGATTTTTTAAATAATTTTGAATCGCATACAGGGCAATTTTCTGGCATTCTAAATTTTTTTGAATCAGCCCCCCTTTTATTACTTTTACTTACTTCAATTATTTGCGGAATTACGTCGCCAGCCCTTTCCACAACAACTTCATCACCAACCCTTATGTCTTTTAAATCAATATAGTCAATATTGTGCAATGAAGCAGATTTAATTTTGACCCCATCTAAGTCTACCTCTTCTAATTCTGCATAGGGGGTGGCAACCCCAGTCCTTCCCAAGCTAATTTTAATATTATTAAGGAGTGTTGTTTTTTTTATTGAAGGTAATTTATATGCTGTTGCCCATCTTGGATCCTTTGCTGTTGAACCAAGATCAATTTGGTCTTGAATACTATTAACTTTTACAACAAGGCCGTCAATGGAATAATTCATGTTATCCCGAGCAGCGATCTTGTTTTCAATTAAGTTTTCCAAATCAGAAAAGTTATCTACAAGAATCGTATTTTTATTAATTTTAAATCCCCAATTATTAATTTTTTTTAGAAGTTCATAATGTGTGGAGATATTAAAATCATTTGGATTACCAACAGAGTAGAAAAATGCATCTAAAGGTCTTTTTGCAGTTTCACTTGAATCAAGTTGACGTAAAGCCCCTGAGGCAGCATTTCTTGTATTGCTATATTCTTGCATGCCCATACTNTCTCTTTCTTTATTAAATTCTTGAAATTTATTTTTTGGAAAAAAAACTTCTCCTCTAATTTCAAAATTTTCAGGAATATCTTTATCCATTATTTTTAGTGGTATGCTTTTTATCGTTTTCAAATTATTAGTTATATTTTCTCCTGAGGACCCATTGCCTCTTGTTGCACCAATAATTAAATTACCATTGCTATAAGTTAAAGAAATTGCAAGTCCATCAATTTTTTCTTCAACAACAAATCCATTAATTGGTCTTGAGATATATTTTTCACATCTTTCCTTCCAGCTNATTAATTCTTGAGTGTTAAATACATTAGATAAACTAAGCATTTGATTCCTGTGTATTACCTCATCAAAAGATTTTGATGGGGGAGCCCCGACCCTTTGTGTTGGAGATTCTGGAGTTATTAAGTTTGGATTTTCTTTTTCTATCTTGATTAATTCACTTATCATTAAATCATACTGGGAATCAGAAATATCTGGGCTTTCAAGTACATAGTAATTAAAATTAGCCTTATTAATTTCTTTTCTTAAATTATCAATTTTATTTATGATTAATTTTGGATCTTTAAATTTTTCCATGATAAAACAATATTACAATATTATTATTTGAGAGGAAGCTAATGGCAAGAATTTTTCCAATAAAAGGAATAATGTACAATTCCGAACTTGATAATGACTTAGGTAAATTTCTTTGTCCTCCTTTCGATGTAGTTGATGATAATGACAAAGATAAGCTATATGGTATATCTGAATACAACGTAATTAGATTGGAAAATGGTAAATCTTTCTTAACTGACGATAATGATGAAAATAAATATACAAGGTCATCAAAATTTTTAGATGAATGGCTTTCTAAAAAGGTATTAGTAAAAGACCATGAAGAAAGTTTATTTATACTTGAAGAAATATTTGAGAATAATAATAAACATATTCCTAGAACCTCTCTAATTTGTAATGTAAAAGTTGAAGATTATGAAAAAAAAGTTGTTTTACCTCACGAAAAAACTAGAGAAAAACAAAAAAAAGACAGATTTGAGTTAATGAAAAATACTAAAGCCGTTTTTAGTCCTATCATGAGCATGATTGAAGATAAAAATAAGAAGTTTATGAAATTTATGCAGGATGAAAAATTAGCAGATCCTTATATTTCAAGTGAAATTCCATTTATGCATAAATTTAATCTATGGAAAATCAAAGATAAAGATAAAATTTCCTATGTAACTTCATTGATTAAAAATGAAAAAATCTTTATCGCTGATGGACATCATAGATACGAAACATCCCTAAATTACAAGGAGTTTGACTCAAAAGTTGATAAAAGAATAATGAATATATTTTCATCTCATGATAATGGTTTATTGCTTTTTGGGTATAGCAGGGCAATTAAAAATTTGAATAAAAAAAATCTTGATGATCTTATTCAAGAATTATCAAATAAGTTTTCTATAAAAGAAATAAGTTGGAATGAATCTTTAATTAATTGGAACCAGTCAACCCAAGAAATAATTTTAATGGAGTACAATGACAAAATTTTCACATTAGATAAAGGGGCTGAAACTATTTCAACATACGAAAAGCTGCACAGTGTATTTGATGATTTATTAGGAAAAGAAAATGTAATTAATCACATAGAATATATACACGATAATGTTTCTTTAAAGAAAAAGATTAAAAATAACGAAATTCAGTTGAGTTTTTCAATGAATGCATTATCAAAAGAATATTTTTTAAATTGTGTTTCAGACGGTAAACTTTTGCCTCCTAAATCAACATTATTTTATCCTAAACTTCCTACTGGATTAGTTATACAATATCTTTATGAGTAATATATTTGAAAATATTAAGGAAGCCCCAAAAGATCCAATTTTAGGATTAACTGAAGAATTCAAATCTGATATTAATTCAAACAAAGTAAATTTATCAGTTGGGGTATATCAAGATGATAGTGGTAAGACTCCAACATTTGAATCGGTTATTCTGGCTGAGAGAAAACTGATAGAATTGAATTCAAGCAAGACTTATAAGCCAATTGATGGAGATTCTGTTTTTTTGAATGAATCATTAAAGTTAGTTTTAGGTAAAGATTTGTATTCAGAATTTAAAACCAATACTTTTGGTTTTAATACTCCAGGTGGAACAGGAGCATTAAAATTAGCTTCTGATTTTTTATTTAATTTTTCTAAAAATTCTAAGGTATGGTTAAGTAGTCCAACATGGCCAAATCATGCCCCAATTTTTACTTCTTCAGGTTTTAATGTAGAAAATTATAAATATTTTGATAAGAAAAATAATAATATTGATTTTGATGGCATGCTGGAATCTATTAAAGGCATTCCTGAAAATGACATAGTTGTTTTACATGGATGTTGTCATAATCCTACAGGAGCAGATCTGAATAAAGATCAATGGATCCAGATTACTGAATTAATTAGGAAAAAAAATTTAGTAACAATTTGCGATTTTGCTTACCAGGGTTTAGGTGAAGGAATCGAAAATGACGCAGTAGGGGTAAGAACTTTACTTAAAAATCTTGATAATTTAATTATATGTTCAAGTTATTCAAAAAATTTTGGACTATACAGTGAGAGAGTTGGTTGCCTAATTTACCATTCAAAAAATATGAATAATTATTCATCTGTTCAGAGTAATTTTAAAAAAGTTGCAAGAACAATTTATTCCAATCCTCCCTCACATGGTTCAGATATAGTTAAAACAATTTTGTCTGACGAAAAACTAAAGTCATTATGGGAAATAAATCTTAATGAAGCTAAAAATAGAATTATTAATATGAGAAAATCACTTGTTGAAAATTTAGTTAAAGAAAATTGTAGTAGGAATTTTGAATTTATTATTAATCAAAAAGGAATGTTTAGNTTTACTGGACTTTCTTCAGATGAAGTTAATCAACTTAAAGAAAAATTTTCGATATANATTGTTAATTCTGGAAGAATAAATGTAGCAGGTGTTACTTCAAAAAATGTTAATTATATAGCTAAGGCAATATCTAGTGTCATTTAAGAACAGTTAAATAATATTTTTTTGACCCTAGTCTAATTATCATAAATTTACCTTGTAAAAATAAATCTTTACTCAATATTGTTTGGTTATCTGCGATTCTATTTCCATTTATATATACAGCTCCTTGATCAAACATTCTTCTCATCTCAGACATTGAATTAAAAACATTATTATCAGTTAGAAACTTTCCTAAATTTATCTTAGATTCTGTNATAGATTTATCTTCTTCAAATGATGGAAAGCTTTCTGATAAATCTAAAATATTCTGCTCTGATAGATCATTATAATTTTCATTAAAAAAATACTCTGTAATTTTCTTTGCTTCAGATAATCCATCTTTTCCATGAACAATTTCAATCAAATTATCTGCCAGCATTCTTTGTGCAGATCTCTTTTTTGGGTCACTAATAAGTTCTTGTTTAATATCATTGATTTCATCTAAATTTAGATCAGTAAAATATTTAAGATAATTTATTACATCTTGATCAGGTGTATTAATAAAAAATTGATAAAGTTTGTAGGCTGATGTCTTTTGGGGGTCTAATGTTGGAGCTTCTCCAGCAGTTTTTCCAAATTTTTCACCTGAACTTGATGTGATTAACGGAAATACTATTCCGTGAGCTAAGTATGTTTTGGGGCCTGGATTTTTTTTATTAATTAAATCTACTCCAGCAAGAATGTTTCCCATTTGGTCACTTCCTCCCATTTGAAGTTTACAGTTATAATTTTCGTATAAATATAGAAAATCAAATGCTTGTAAAGTCATGTATGAAAACTCTGTAAATGAAATTCCTGTTTCTCTTGAAACTCTTGATTTCACAGATTCCTTCTTTAACATGTAGTTAACGGTAAAATGCTTTCCGGTATCTCTTAAAAAATTTATTATGCTAATTTCTTTTAACCACTTTGCATTATTTAGTAAAAGTGCTTTGTTAGATAATTTATTGTCAAAGTCTAAAAACTTTTTTAATTGATTTTCTATAGAATATAAATTTTCTTCGATTTGAACATCAGTTAATATTTTTCTTTCCTCAGATTTTCCACTTGGATCTCCAATTAATCCTGTACCTCCTCCAACCAAAGCAATGGGAGTATGACCATATTTTTGAAGCCTTACTAAATTCATTATTGGTAGTAAATTACCAACATGTAAACTTTTGGAAGTAGGGTCAAAACCTACATATCCAGTAACTTTTTCATTTGAAAAAAAATCTTCAACTC
Source organism: Chloroflexota bacterium (assembly GCA_002727435.1). GTDB lineage: Bacteria > Chloroflexota > Dehalococcoidia > Lucifugimonadales > Lucifugimonadaceae. Next base: position 1,610 of record PBWZ01000028.1, on the reverse strand, counting down.
CTGGAGTTTTATCAAAAATTAATTCACGCCATTTCAACTCATTAATAAATTTCATTTTCAGCTTTCTTCTGATACTTTTTTTAAATCCTTATCCATTTGAGTAATCAAATCTTCTTTATTTTCAAATTTAACCTGATTTCTTACAAAGTCTTTAAAAATGATCCTTAAGTCCTCCCCATAAATATTTTTATTGAAATCTATTATATATGTTTCGATTGTTTTTATTTTTTCATTAAAAGTAGGATTATTTCCAATGCTAGTAATTGACTTGAAATTTTCACCTTTAAAAATAGACTTTGTTTTATAAATCCCATCTTTTGGGATGATAATATCTTTGGAGTATTCTAAATTTGCAGTAGGGTAGCCTAATTCTCTACCTAATTTTTTACCTTCAACAATTTTTCCGTTAATAAAGTAATCTTTTGATAAATTTTTATTTACTTTTTCTATTTCGCCTAACTTGATAAGTTTTTTCAATTCACTACTAGAAATTTTTTTTTGCTTGTCTTTTTTTATATCTATAGATTTTAAATTACAATTATATTTTTTTAATATTTGATCCAAGCCATTTTTTTTACCAATTTTATCTTTTCCAATTGTTGCATCTTCGCCAATAACTAATAATTTTAATTTTAGGTATTTTTTTAATAGTTCAATAAATTTTTCTGCAGTTAAATTTTTAATTGAAGCATCAAAATCAATTGATATTATTTTTTTTATACCAAATTCACTTATTAATTCCTCCTTAGTTTTAATATCGTATATGGATTTAACAATTTTATTATTTATTACATCTTTCGGTGATTTTTTAAAAGTAATTACTGCTGGAAGTAATTCAGAATAATTCTTGATTTTTTCAAAAACTAATTTGTGCCCTTTATGAACACCNTCAAATGTGCCAATTGTTACAACTGATTCAGATTCTAGATAATGCTTTTTAATAACATCTATTGATTTCACAATTTAATTAGGACGATTCTAATTCTTTATCAGCTTTACTTATTAGCTCAACAGTTTCTTCCCAGTTTATACAAGGGTCTGTGATTGATACTCCATATTTTAAATTATTTGGGTTTTCTAGTTTTTGGTTCCCTTCATTTATGAAACTTTCCAGCATCATTCCAACTAAACCAGGATTCAAATCATTTACTTTCTGTCTTACCAATTCTTTAAAAGCAATATTCATTTTTTTGTGATCTTTTCCACAATTTGCGTGTGAACAATCTACTACAACTGAGGGATGCATTCCTTGGTTGTTAACTAAATTCAATGAATCAGCAACACTTTTCTCATCAAAATTTGGACCTTGTGTACTTCCTCGTAAAATTAGATGACTATATTTATTTCCTGAAGTGTGAATAATACTGCTTTGTCCATCTTCATTTATTCCTAGGAAAGCATGTTCACCTTGAGCTGCACCCATTGCATCAACAGCAATTTGTACGCTACCACCAGTTCCATTTTTAAATCCAACAGGCATGCTAAGTCCACTAGCCATCTGTCTGTGGGTTTGGCTTTCAGTAGTTCTTGCACCAATTGCGCCCCATGAAACAAAGTCTGCAAGATATTGTGGTGTAAAGGGGTCTAAAAATTCAGTGGCAGTTGGCATT
>PBWZ01000027.1 GCA_002727435.1 Chloroflexota bacterium | reverse complement strand
ATACCTGATACAGTTGGATATTCCGTTTCCAAAGAATTTGGTGAATCAATCAAGCTGATTATGAATAATGTTAAGAATATCGACGGAATTATCTTAAGCGTTCATTGTCATAATGATTTAGGATTAGCTGTTTCAAATAGCTTATCAGCTGTCGAAAATGGAGCTAGGCAAATTGAAGGCTGCATTAACGGCCTAGGTGAAAGAGCTGGAAACGCAGCTTTAGAAGAAGTAATNATGGGGTTAGAANTTAGAAAAGATCATTTTAATCTTAAAACAAGAGTAAANACTTCNGAAATNGGNCCTACNAGNAGAATGGTAAGTAATATATTTGGGTTTCCNATGCAAGCAAATAAAGCTATTGTTGGGCAAAATGCNTTTAGGCATTCTTCTGGAATCCACCAAGATGCATTTTTAAAAGATAAAAGTACTTTTGAGATAATGGAACCAGAAACAGTGGGCTGGAGAGGAGAAGCTCTAGTTCTNGGAAAATTATCTGGAAGGGCAGGCCTTAAATCGAGATTAAAAGATTTAGGNTATGATTTCGATGAAGATCAATTAAACTCGTTATTTNTAAAATTTAAAGATTTAGCAGANAGTAAAAAAGAAGTAACTGATATGGATCTTGAATCAATTATTCTTGAACATTCTAGATCAGATAAAAATAANCAATTTTTGACNCTNGGAAATATTGAAGTTCAATGCGGTAATAAAAAAGAGCCAAGAGCTTTGATAGANTTAGTTGATGAAAATGGTAAAAATATTAAAACTGAATCAANTGGCACAGGNCCTGTTGATGCAGTTTGCAAAGCNATAGACAAGGTAATAAGCTTTGTTTCAAAATTAACAGAATTTAGTGTAAATTCTGTTACAGAAGGAATAGATGCATTGGGAGAGGTTACAATAAGAGTNGAGAATGAAAAAGGTAGAACNTTTACTGGTATTGGTTCTGATTCTGATATAGTTGTNGCTTCTGCAAAAGCATATTTAAATGCAATAAACAGGCAAGTGCAAATGATGAATGAAGGGTCAGAGTCACCCGGTTCTGGAGCAGGCAGATGAAAAAAACATTATTTGAAAAAATTTGGGATTCACACGTTGTAGAACAGTTAGACGATGATCTTGCTTTAATTTATATTGATTTACATTTAGTTCATGAAGTTACTTCACCCCAAGCTTTTGAAGGTTTAAGAATTAATTCTAGAAAAGTCAGGAGNCCCGATTTAACAGTTGCGACNATAGATCATAATGTTCCTACATTGGACAGATTTAATATTAAAGACCCAATTTCAAAACAACAGATTGAAACTTTGAGAAAGAACTGTGAAGATTTTAATGTTCCTATTTATGATATTGATAACGTCAACCAAGGAATAGTGCACGTAATTGGNCCAGAACTTGGTTTAACTCANCCAGGAATGACAATAGTATGCGGAGATAGCCATACATCTACACATGGCGCTTTTGGTGCATTAGCATTTGGTATTGGGACTTCAGAAGTTGAGCATGTTTTAGCAACACAAACACTGCTTCAAAAAAAGCCAAAAACAATGTCAATTGAAGCTGTTGGAAATTTGCCCTTTGGTGTAACACCAAAAGACTTAATACTTTCGATTATTGGCAAGATTGGAGTAGATGGAGGTACTGGGCATGCAATTGAATTTAGGGGAGATGCATTCGAAAATATGTCCATGGAAGGAAGGATGACGGTTTGTAATATGACAATTGAAGGAGGAGGTCGAGCAGGAATGGTTGCACCTGATGAAAAAACAATAGAATTTGTTCAAGGAAAAAAATTCACACCTAAAGGAAAAAATTTTGATCAGCTTCTAGAAATATGGAAAGATTTAAAAACTGATGATGATGCAAAATTTGATACTGAAATTAAAATTGATTGCTCATCACTTGAGCCACATGTGTCTTGGGGAACTAATCCTGGTCAAGTTGTTGGTGTAAATTCTTCAGTGCCAGATCCAAATGATTTCGACACGCCTGAGAAAAAATCAAATGCTGAAAGTGCTTTAGAGTATATGGGTCTTGAGGCAGGTCAAAAAATTTCTGACGTCAAAATAGATAGAGTATTTATTGGTTCATGTACAAATGGACGTTTAGAAGATTTAAGAGCTGCCGCAAAAATAATTGATGGGAAAAAGGTAAGTAAAAACGTTAATGCAATGGTTGTTCCGGGGTCAGGTATTGTAAAAATGTTAGCTGAAAAAGAAGGTCTAGATAAAGTATTTATTAACTCTGGATTTGAATGGAGAGAAGCNGGTTGTTCAATGTGCTTAGCAATGAACCCTGACAAATTAAGTCCTCAAGAAAGATGTGCTTCAACTTCAAATAGAAATTTTGAAGGCAGGCAAGGTAAAGATGGCAGGACTCATCTTGTAAGCCCAGAAATGGCAGCTGCAGCAGCAATTGAAGGACACTTTGTTGATGTAAGGAATTGGAAATAATGGATCCATTTATTAATCACAAGGGNATAGTTGCACCTTTAGACAGATCAAATGTAGACACAGATCAAATTATTCCAAAGCAATTTTTGAAGAGAATTGAAAGGACGGGTTTTGGAGAATTTGCATTNTTTGATTGGAGATATCTTGAACCAGGAGTTTTAAATCCTGAATTTATTTTGAACGAAGAAAGATATAAAAATGCCTCTATTTTAGTATCAGGTACAAATTTTGGTTCAGGNTCATCTAGAGAGCATGCTCCATGGGCACTTCTTGATTATGGTTTTAAAGTCATTATCGCTCCAAGTTTTGCAGATATATTTAGAAATAATTGTTTTCAGAATGGAATTCTTTCTATCATTTTAGATAAGAATGAAGTAGATCATATTATGGGCATGTCATTATCAACTAAAAACTATGAATTGAATGTTGATTTAGAAAATGAAATTATCTATGACGACTCAGGTTTTAAAACAAGTTTTAAAATAGATCCCTTTAGAAGAGATTCATTGTTAAAGGGTGAAGATGAGATTGCAAGAACTTTAACATCAAGTGATCACATTGATAACTATGAAAAAAATAGAATTAAAAGATGGTGATTAATGAAATTTAAAATAGCCTTGTTGTCAGGAGACGGGATAGGACCTGAAGTTACTGAAGAATCATTAAAGATATTGGATGGAATTTCAAAAAAATATGGTCACGAATTTGAATTTGATTACCAAGATGTTGGCGGTATATCAATCGATAANCATGGAACTGCAATTACAGAAGAGGCATTAAGCAAATGCATGGAAAGTCAAGCAGTCTTGTTTGGGTCAGTAGGTGGTCCAAAATGGGATGACCCNAATAGTGATGTCCGCCCGGAGGATGGAATATTGAAACTTAGAAAGGAATTAGACCTGTTTGCAAACATAAGACCAGCAAAAGTTTATCCTGCACTTTCTAATTCAAGTCCATTGAAGAAAGAAATTTTAGAAAATGTTGATTTCATTATTATAAGAGAACTAACCTCAGGTTTATATTTTGGGGAACCAAAAAAAAGGTGGATTGAAAATGATAAAAGATATGCAGTAGATACTTTGACTTACAACGAAGATGAAGTAAGGAGGGTAGTCAAAGTAGGTTTTGAGATGGCTATGAAACGAAATAGAAAATTACATTCTTTAGATAAGATGAATGTAATGGCTAGTTCAAGNCTTTGGAGAGAAATAGCAGATGAAGTTTCAAAAGAGTATCCAGAGGTAGAATTAATTCACATGTTGGCTGACAATGCTGCAATGCAAATAATTACTAATCCTTCTGAGTTTGATGTACTTGTTACGGAAAATACATTCGGTGATATTTTGTCTGATGAAGCTGCAGTAATTGGTGGGTCTATGGGAATGCTGCCTTCAGCAAGTTTATCATCTATTCCAGGCCAAATTGATACTGACTCTAAGCCAGCTCTATATGAACCAATACATGGATCTGCTCCAGATATTGCTGGCCAAGGTGTAGCAAATCCTATAGCTTCAATATTAAGCACATCAATGATGCTTAAGTGGTCATTTGGGCTAGATGAAGAAGCTGAAGAAATTGAAAATGCTGTTAACAGCCTTATTGATAAAGGTTTAAGGACTAAGGATTTATCTGATAATGATTCATATTTGACTACAAGCCAAATGGGTGATGAGATTTATAAACTAATTAATTAATATGAAGTATCAAAATTTCTTTATACCAAAAAAAATTATTGGAGAGATTATCTCTCATGCATTAAATAATGACCCAAATGAGAGTTGTGGAATTCTTCAAGGAAAAGGAAATACTACCACTAGATTTCATTCATTAAGAAATATTCATGAAGCTCCTCAAAACAGATATACAATTGATCCTGTAGAATTAATGAATACTGAAAAAATATGTGACGAAGATGGCGAAGCGATAATAGGAATTATGCATTCACATACACATACTCAGGCATACCCATCTGAAACAGACGTAAAAAATGCTCTTACGTCAGGCTATATTGATCAAAAATACATAATTGTTTCACTGGTCGAAAAAACAAGACCAATTGTAAAAGCATTTGAAATAAATAATCACGGTGAAATAAGTGAGATATTTATAGATTTTGATGGACCAAAATATATTAGTCGTTAATATTTCTTGTTAGCCACCACTCCATTGAATCTGATAGTGCCATCCAGCTAGCTTCGATTATATTTGCTGATGCNCCNACAGTAGTCCATACCTCTTTATCGTCAGCTGATTCAATAGAAACNCTTACTACAGATTCAGTAGCTTCAGATTCATTTACAACTCTAACTTTATAGTCAGTNAATTTTACTTTATCNAAAGATGGATAAAACTTAAGTAAAGCTTCTCTTAAAGCTTTATCTAAAGCTGCTACAGGACCATTACCAATGGAGGTTTTCTCAATTTCATTTTCATTTATGCTTAGTTTTATAGAAGCAGTGCATTGATTTTCTTTATTTAAGTCAACGCTTTTGAGTCTTACATCGTATTCAATAAGGTTGAAAGGAGATTTTATTAACCTCTTCTCCTTTTTTAGTAATAATTCTAAAGATGCAGAAGCAACTTCATAAGAAAAGCCATTATTTTCTTTATTTTTTATAATACTTGTAACATTTTTGATGTCATCATTATCAAATTTATCAATGATATTTAATTCTTTTAACCTNGAAATTACATTGCTTCTTCCAGCAAGTTCAGAAACAGTTATATTAGACAAATTGCCAACTTTTTCCGGATTCATATGCTGGTATGAATCAACATATTTATTTACAGCAGAAGCATGCATTCCNCCCTTATGTGTAAATGCCATACTTCCAACATATGGAGCATAAGGAAATGGTGTCCTATTTACGGTATCAGAAACAAAGTTAGACACTTCTGTTAAAGATTTCATTTTTTCATCATTCAATAATGAGACACCTTTTTTAAAATATAAATTCGCAATAAGGCTTATTAAGTTAGTATTGCCACACCTCTCGCCATAACCATTAACTGTTCCTTGAATGTGAGCAACACCTTGGTTGAAAGCTGATAGAGTGCAGGCAACAGCAGTATCTGTGTCATTATGACAATGGATTCCAAGCTTTGAAGGATCAATATGTTTTTTNACTTCAACCAATACCTTCTCAATGTTTTCTGGGATCATTCCACCATTTGTGTCACATAATGTAACTATATCTGCACCCGATTCATACGCAGTTATGAGTGTTTTGATTGCATAATTTTTATCTGTATAAAATCCATCAAAAAAATGTTCTGCATCATATATGACCCTTCTATCTCTTTTTGATAAAAAATTAATTGTTTCTTCAATCATTTTTAAGTTTTCATNGAGCGANGTTTCTAAAACTTTTAAAACTTGCTTTGAAGAAGATTTGCCTACAACTGTTAAGACTTCTGCCTCAGAGTCCAAAAGAGCGTTAACGATAACATCGCTTTCTATATTAGCATCCGGTTTCCTTGTTGATCCAAAAGCACTTATCTTAGAATTCTTAATATTTTCTTTTTGAATTACTCTGAAATATTCATCATCTTTTGGGTTTGAGCCGGCATAACCCCCTTCAATTGTATCGATTCCTAATTCATCAAGTTTTAAAGTTATGTTTATTTTATCTTTTAATGAAAGAGATATGCCTGATTGTTGAGCTCCATCTCTTAATGTTGTGTCATATAGTTCAATGTTCAATATTTTTTCCTACTAAATGAAAGATTTAATATATCACGGCAACCAAAGGTTAGACGAATTTTTCTGAATCTTTTAAATTCATAATTTTTTTATTTCCAATTAAAAATTGCCCACTCCAGTCATAAATAATTTCAGCTGGAGAATTATTATTTTTATGTATTAATTTTTTAAATGAAGTAAATTCTGAAATAAAATTATAATCTTTGTCTAAATTGTGTATAGTACCTCCTGCCTCTTTGATTATTAATAAACCTGCACCAAAATCCCATATACTTGCTGGGCCAAATAAGCCGAATTTGATTACTCCTTTTGCTAAAAGAGCCATTTCATAGGCAACACTACCAATAACCCTTTTTTCTCCTTTAATAACTTTACTCCATGGTTTTATGTTTCTATCCTTGTTTCCATTAATAGAACTAAAAGAAGAATATGATGAGGCTGACCCCTCATCTAAACTTTGATTTAGTTTTTCAACTAAATTTAATTTTTTTCCATTTGCATTGGATCCATTATTTTTTGAAGCTGAAAATATTAATGATTTCTCATTGTTTGGCCATGGAATCCATATAGCGCCTGCAATAGGCTCCAAATCTTTGAGCAAGGCTATTGANATTGCAAAATTTGGTATACCATTTACAAAATTTGTTGTTCCATCAATAGGGTCGATNACCCANATATATTCGGAATCTTTTANGCTTTTTAACTTATCCTCNTCGCCAACAATTGCGTGATNTGGGTAAGTTTTATNTATATNTTCAACAATAATTTTTTGAGTATTTAAATCAATTTCTGTTACCAGATTATTTCTTTTGTCTTTAGAATAAATTTCAAATTGTCCTTCAAAGTTTTCTAATACATAATTTCCTGCAATTTTAGAAATATTTATGCAGAAATTTTCATATTCATTGTAGTTTTCCATAATTTAGATTTATTAAGATTATTACCATTTAATTTAATATTAAGATAAATGTATTAAAATAACATTATGAAAAAATTTAAAAGAGATAAAGAATTAGTTCTAAGGATGTATTTCACTTGGTTTTTACTTGGGATTTTGTATTTCTTTTTTGCAATGCTTCTAAATACATTTGGTGTCCAATTTGGATTTATTGCTGTAATAGTTCTAGTTCTCGGATCAATTCAATATTTTATGTCAGACAAAATGGTTTTGTACTCTTCTGGGGCAAAATTAATAAATAGGCCTGATGATGAAGAACTTTTTCAAATAGTTGATGAATTAAGTCATTCTGCAGGAATAGATCCACCAAAAATCGCAATTATGGATTCAAATGTTCTTAACGCTTTTGCCACAGGAAGGAATACGAAAAATTCGCTTATTGCTGTTACTACCGGATTAAGAAAAAGTCTTAACAGGTCTGAATTAAGAGCTGTTGTAGCTCACGAAATAGCCCATATTGTTAATGGTGACGTCAAAGTTTTAGCGATTGCAAATTTCTTTGTTATGTTATCAAGCTTTCTTATGCAGATGTTTTTTTGGAATATGCTTTTTGGTGGCATGGGAAGAAATCGAGATAATGGAGGAGGTGCAGGCGCAATATTTATTCTTTATATTGCAACAATGATCGTTTATTTCATAGGGCAACTTTTAGTACTAGCACTTACAAGATACCGTGAATTTGGTGCAGATTATACCGGTTCAAATATATCTGGTGAGCCAATTGAACTGGCATCAGCATTAAGAAAAATATCAATTTCTTCAATTTCTATACCAAGTCAAGATTTGAGACAATTTAAAACAGCAAACGCTTTTATGATTATACCTGCGCTTTCTGGTGATGATATTTCTAGGCTCATGTCTACTCATCCGCCTGTAGAGGATAGAATAAGAAGGCTTGTTGCCATGGTAAAACAATCAGGAAATTGATTTGAATAGTAACTTCTTTTCTAAATTCTTTAAAAATGACCCAATAGAAAAACTATGGACATTATTGTCATCCATTAAATTCCTTAAAAATGAAAACATTTTAAATCCTAAAAACAAAGTTGGAGTCATGTGCTGGGAAAAAAATGATCAGATAAAAGTATTTTGCGATAAAAAACTAAAAAATATATTAAATGATGGTGTCGAAGATTCAAAAACAACGTTTAATTTGATAGATGAAAGCGGAGAGGTTGTTTGGATTATTCTTGAGGACAGAGATTTCAATGAATTAGTTGCTTCTGCATTCACTACAGTAAATGCATTATCACAAGAAATAAATAATGAAAGTGTAATGGGTTTAATTTTTCCAGTTGTAATAGAAAATACAGATAATTCTAATTATTTGGATCATAATCAAAGACATTATTTAATATTTAATGAAAATCCCCCAGGATACTATCCATTGGTATATCAAAATGAAGACAGACAACCAATTGCAGAAATTGAGTTATTTGATCTTATTAAAAACTCAGGAATAGAATTTAATAAAGATCAAAGAAAATGGTTTAGCGTAGATAATATTCCAATTTAAAATGGAAACTTTAATTTTAAATAGCTCAAAAAAAATTGATGAAATCAGATCAATTTTTGATAGTTATAAAGTCGATATTAATTTAAAAAACCTTCTTCATATCGAAGATATTTCCCCAAATACTACAGGAATTTTAATTACTAATGAATTTGAAATATCCATTATCAAACCTATCGTTGAATTTGCAATTAAAAACAATATCAAAATTTTAGCTGTTGAAAGGGGTTTATTATCTTTAATAAATCTAATGAATGATTCAAGTCATGAAATAGATAGACCGTTTACTGGTAATAGTTCCACATTTATATCATTAGGGTCAAAGCTTGCAGAAATAATTGGGGGAGCTGGCCCATTAAAAACTAATTTTGAATATAAATTTGAAATACCTATAAAAGCTTTACCTCCAAATTATTTACCTTCAAGTATTAATTTAGAAAGCGGATGCATTGAAGCAATTGAATCAGAAGGTGGCACCAATATTTTAGGAGTTTTATGGCCAATATTTTCAGGTCAAAAAATACCCTCAAGATTTGAAAATATTTTAAGTTGGATTTCAGATTAAAATAATTGAAATTTATTGGGGAGATTTTTACCATTAATTTATTAAATAATTAATAGATATATGGTACTTCCAGAAAAAGATAATATTAGATTAATTGGCATTGAAGAAGAGATGTCAAATTCATACCTTGATTACGCTATGAGCGTGATTGTTTCTAGGGCTCTTCCTGATGTAAGAGATGGGCTAAAACCAGTTCAACGAAGAATACTATACGCTATGTACGATACTGGAATGAGGTCAAGTTCCTCATTTAAAAAGAGTGCAAGATTAGTTGGTGAAGTAATGGGTAAGTACCACCCTCATGGCGACTCAGCAATTTATGAAGCAATGGTTAGGCTTGCTCAGTCATGGTCAATGAGGTACATGCTTGTTGAGGGNCAAGGTAATTTTGGTTCAACTGACGGTGATTCAGCTGCAGCTATGAGATACACAGAAGCAAAATTAAGACCTATATCAGACACTATGCTTTCAGACATAGAAAAAGAAACGGTGCCTTGGAATGATAATTTTGATGCTTCTATACAAGAACCAAGCACTCTTCCAGCAACATTACCAAATTTATTAGTAAACGGTGTCCAAGGTATTGCTGTTGGTATGGCAACAAACATGGCACCTCATAATTTAACTGAAGTATGTGATGCAATAGTATTTTTAATTGATAACCCTGAGTGTTCAGTTGATGAATTAATGGTTTATATTAAAGCGCCAGATTTTCCAACAGGTGCTCATATTTGGGGCACTGATGGAGTGAAATCAGCTTATTCCACTGGAAGAGGAAGAGTAATGATTCAAGCTAATCATAGTGTTGAATTTATGAATAAACAGGAAGATAGAATTAGATTAGTTTTTGATGAACTTCCTTATCAAGTTAATAAAGCCAACTTGGTTATGAGGATAGCTGAACTTATGAAGCTGAAAAAAATTGACGGTATATCCGAAGTTAGAGATGAGTCTGATCGAAAAGGAACCAGATTAGTAGTAGAGCTTAAAAGAGGAGCAAGTGAATTTGTAGTTCTTAACAATTTATACAAATTAACCCCATTAAGGTCATCTTTTTCAATAAATATGGTTGCTTTAGTTGACGGATCACCTCGAGTATTAAACTTAAAGCAAATTTTAAAATATTATGTTGATTTCAGAGTAGATATTGTAACAAAGAGAGCTGAATTTGATCTAAAGAAAGCACAAGCAAGAATTCATATTCTAGAAGGTTTGAGGATAGCTCTACAAAACATAGACGAAGTTGTTGAAACTATAAAATCTGCTGGGCCAGTGGAAGAGGCAAGAGAAGCATTAATGACAAGATTTGATCTATCTGAAATACAAGCTCAGGCAATATTAGATATGCAGCTTAGAAGAATTGCTGCTTTGGAAACTGAAAAAATTGAAGCTGAATATAACGAACTAAAAGAATTAATTAAAGATCTCAATGACTTATTATCAAATAAATCAAGAATATTTGATGTTATTAAAACTGAAACAAGTGATCTTAAAGATAAATATGGTGATAAAAGATTAACTAAACTCCATAAAGAGGAGCTTGGCCAGTGGAATAGAGAGGATGTTGAGCCCCATGAAGAAAGTGTGGTTACTCTAAGCAGGAATGGTTATTTAAAAAGAGTTAAAAGCGATACATTTAGAAGGCAGCATAGAGGTGGCAAGGGTGTNAAAGGTCAAAAAATGACTAAGGAAGATGACGTTACACCATACATGCAAATAGCAGATACACACGACACTATATTGTTTTTTACTGACAAGGGCAGGGTATTTTCATCAAGAGTATTTGATCTTCCNGCTAACATGAGCAGAAATAGTAGAGGCACTCCAGTGCATAACATTATTGCACTAGAACAAAGAGAAAAAGTTAATGCAATTTTAACTGTNCCTGAAATAAATCAAGAATTAGAATCTTACATTGTAATGGCTACCAAGAAAGGTGTTATAAAAACAATGGATATATCTAAATTTAAGAATTTAAGAAAATCTGGATTGCATTCTTTCAAGCTCAAACAGGATGATGAGCTGGTTTCGGTTGCTCTTGCAATTCCACCATCAAATATTAGTAAAAACAATATTATTAAACTTACAGAAAACAAAAAAAATCCTGATAGGGGAATATCATATCAATTAGATACACTTGTTGAAATTGATGGCCCAGTAGAAATTGACCCTGATAATCCAAATCCAAATATCTTAAAGAAAGAAAATGGAAGAAAATATTTTTCAATTATTGATAATAAAGGAAAATCAATAGGTAAAAAAATCTATCCAGATATTGTCCTTATTTCTGATGCTGGTAAATCTATAAGATTCCCAGTCGAATCTGTCAGACCTCAAGGCAGGATTGCTGGAGGTGTAAGAGGAATGAAGATTGAATCTAAAGAAAAAATCGTAGCTATGGTTTTGGCATATGCTGACAAAGATAGTTATCTACTTGTTGCTAGTCAAAAAGGTTTTGGTAAATTATCTTCTATGGATAATTACAGGACACAATCAAGGGGTGGTCGAGGTGTAATGACGATGAAAATTACTTCAAAAAATGGAAAAGTATCTGATGCTCAAGCAGTAAGAATGGATANAGANGCTGGAACTGCGGACAGTGTTTATTTGCTTACTGAAAAAGCAGTAGTTCAGGAAATTCCTCTTGACGANATAAGCATATANGGAAGAGTAACCCAAGGTTCAACCNTAATGAAATTGCAATCNGGTGANAAAATATCTGCAATTAGGGCCGTTTCATCAGAATCAGTAGAGAATGAAAAACCTGATAATTCAAAGAAGAAATCCTAGAGTTGGACCAAAATAATTTAAAATCAGCATGGAAATTAATTCCTACAACAGTTGGGATTTTAATTCTCAAGAATAATGATGATAGTTATAGTGGAATAACAATAAATAGTTTTTTTTCAGTCTCTCTTAATCATTCAATTTTAGCCNTTTCATTATCAAATGATTCAAANACAATGAAATATATGGATGAGAATAAACTTTTTAGCATTTCCATTTTAAACTCATCACAAAGAGAATATGCNGTNTTTTTCAGTNAAAANGACAAAGATAATGTACCTGATAATTTAATATTTAATACAAATAATAAAGGAGTAAGATCTGTAAAAGATGCATCAGTTGTATTTTATTGTAAATGGGANTCNTCNAGTATAGTNAAAGATCATACAATNATATATTGCAAAATATATGATGNTGAGTTTAANAATAANGANCCATTAATTTGGAAGTTTTAAAATAAATTTAAATTATTTAAAAAAATATTGACCTAGATCAATTAGAAATGTAAAATTTTCAAGTTAAATTTATATAAATGTTATGGAAGATTACGCAGTAATAAAAACAGGTGGNAANCAGTATCTTGTAGAAAAAGGTACTCTTTTAAGTATTGAAAAAATTGATGGTAAGCCTGGTGAAAAAGTTACATTTGATGACGTACTTCTGACATCTTTATCAGGAAAAGTAAATATTGGTAAACCAATTGTTCAAAATTCAAGCGTAACTGGTGAAATTAAAAGTCAATTTAAAGGCCCTAAAGTAAAAGGGATAAGATATAAAAATAAAACTAGGCATTCAGTTAGAACTGGACACAGGCAACAGTTAACATCTGTTGAGATTAAAGAACTCTCAAAAGCATCTTCTAAATCTAAAACTGGATCAAAATCAAAAAAGGAAGATAAAGATGGCTCATAAAAAAGGTGGAGGTACTTCAAAAAACGGACGAGATAGTGCTGGAAAAAGGCTTGGAGTAAAAGTTTATGCAGGCACAGAAGTTTCTGCAGGATCTATATTAGTTAGGCAAAGAGGGACATCTGTGAAGCCAGGAAAAAATGTTGGTGTTGGAAAAGATCATACACTGTTTGCTTTAATAGATGGTGTCGTTGAATTTGATATGAAACCAAGAGTTCAAAAAGATAAGAAAGAACAGAAAAGGGTAAATGTGGTAGCAAAATGAAGAATGAAATTCATCCAGAATATTTTAATGCTGAAGTAAGTTGTGTTTGCGGGCACAAATACAATACCGGTGCAACACAAAAAGAAATTAAAGTTGAAATTTGCAGTAAATGTCATCCATTTTACACTGGTGAACAAAGGATTGTGGATACTGAGGGTAGGGTTGAAAGAATGAGAAGAAGATACAGTATTAAATAAAGTTGTCTGAAAAATCTCAAAATACTTATGGGGGCCAAGCACTTATTGAAGGCGTCATGATTAGAGGTAAAAAAACTGCTGTTCTGTCTGTACGTTCACCTGAAGGTGAAATAATAAGGAAAGAGGTAAAATTTTCTAGATTTTATAACCCTAAATTACTAAAAATACCTCTAATAAGGGGCATTTTAAATTTAATAGACAGTCTTGTTGTTGGCACTAAAGCTCTAAATTATTCTGCTGTAGTAGCTGAGGGTAAAGATTACGATGAGAAAAGTAATTCAGGATTTAATTTAGGAATTTTAATTTTAATTTCACTGACTATTGCAATTGGTCTTTTCTTTGTNACTCCAGCATTAATATCCCAGCTTTTTGAAAAAATAGGATTCAATAAAATAATGATTTCTATTTCAGAAGGAATCTTAAGATTAATTTTAGTAATAAGTTATATTTATATTATTGGATTATCAAAAGATATTAAGCGAGTTTTTCAATATCATGGGGCTGAACATATGGCTGTTTGGGCTCACGAAGATGGTAAAGAATTAACAAAAGAATCTATATCAAACTATACCAAAGAGCATCCAAGATGCGGAACTTCATTCATACTTATTGTTGTAATGGTCAGCATAATTGTATTCATGTTTTTTCCTAGAGAAAACATAATATTATTTATAATTTCTCGTATAGTTTTGGTTCCCGTGATAGCTGGGATTAGTTATGAATTACTTAAATTTGGAAGTAAGAGTAGATTTAAATTATTCAAAACATTATTGAATGGGCCCGGGATCTTGATTCAAAAAATAACTACTAGAGAACCCGAAGATGACCAGATGGATGTAGCGATAGATAGTATGAATTATGCAATCGAGCTCAACGAAAATTAATGTTTTTTTCTCTTTTCAAGTTCTTTAGAAATATCATATATACTTAAATCCTTACTTGAAAGTAGAACCATTAAATGAAAGAGGAGATCACAAGCCTCCTCAATAACCCTTAAACTATTTTTTTCATTTGAGTTATATTCAACAATTAATTCACATAATTCTTCAATAACTTTTTGAGAAATTAAGTCTTTTCCTTGAGAAAATAGTTTAGAAGTGTATGAATTGGTGCTTGGATTATTTTTTCTTTCGTCGATAATTTCAAATAATTCATTCAATATTGTTGGATTACTATATTTTAAGTCATTTGTTTCGTCGTTATAAAAACATGAATCTTTACCTGTATGACATGTTGGGCCTTCTGGTTTAGCTAAAATTAATAATGCATCTTTATCGCAATCTGATTTAATGTCAATTAACTTTAAATAATTGCCACTGCTTTCCCCTTTTTCCCATAACCTTTTTTTTGATCTACTATAAAACCATACATGTTTACTCTTGACTGTTTTTTTTAGTGCCTCATTATTCATGTAACCTAACATTAAAACATCCTTATTTTCTGAATGTTGAATAATTACAGGTATTAAGTTAGTTTCTAAATTTTCCATATCACAATCTTACAGAAACTCCTTTTGAATTTAAAAATTTCTTTACTTGCTGAATAGTTAATTCTTCAAAATGAAAAATACTGGCAGCTAAAACTGCATCAGAATTACCTGCGACAAGAGCGTCATGAATATGTTGCATAGACCCTGCTCCACCACTTGCAATTACAGGAATATTAACTTCATTTGAAACTCTATTTAATAGATCCAAGTCATATCCTTCTTTATTTCCATCCATATCCATGCTTGTTAAAAGAATTTCACCAGCACCATACTCATTTGCTTTTTTTGCCCACTCAATTACATTTATTCCTGTATCTTTTCTGCCACCGTATGTGTATACATTCCAACTCTCATCAGTTTTCTTTGCATCTATGGCTACCACAATGCATTGCGATCCAAATTTGCTTGATGATTTTTTTATAAATTCTGGATCTTCAATTGCAGAAGTATTAATTGATACCTTATCTGCTCCAGCTAATAATAATTCAGAAATATTATCTAAATTTCTTATCCCACCTCCTACAGTTAGTGGAATAAATACTTCTGAAGAAACTTTTTCAACAACATCAATTATCGCTTTTCTTTGTTCATGGCTTGCTGTTATATCTAAAAATACTAATTCATCAGCACCTTCATTATTGTAATGCTTTGATAATTCACTTGGATCTCCAGCATCAACCAAGTTAATAAAACTTTTACCTTTTACAACTCTGCCTTTATCAATATCAAGACAAGGAATTATTCTCTTACTAAGTTTATTATTCATAATTCTCTAACATTTATTTTTCCTTCGTATAAAGCTTTTCCTATAACTGCCCCGTGTATATCCAATTCATTTAATTTATTTAGATGTTCTTTCAGCGATATTCCACCAGCTGCAATTATTTTTTCACCAGTTAATTTTTTAAGCTCCCTATACATTTTATAGTTTGGTTCAGTCAATGTTCCATCCTTTTCCACATCTGTAAACATGAACTCCTTAACACCAATATCCTTCATGTTATTTATTAATTCTTTGTATGTAATATTTGTTTCCTTTGTCCAGCCACTTATCTTAATTTTTTCCTTATAAAGATCTATGCCAACAATTACTTTATCATTACCACATTTTGAAATTGTTTTATAAATTTCATTAGGACTTTTTATTGCTGCGGTACCAAATATTACTTTAGAAATTCCAATATCAAACATATTTTTTGATGTTTCAAAGTTTCTAATACCTCCACCAAGTTGAATTTCTAAATCAGTTTCTTTCTTTATCTTTGTTATTGTAGATAAATTTTTTTGATTCCCATTCAATGCTCCTTGCAAGTCAACAATATGTATTCTGCTTATTCCATGAGCTTTCCATTCACTGCATAAATCAATTGGGTCTACATCATATATTTTCTTCTCAGAATAATTACCTTTAAAAAGCCTAACTACTTCTCCATCAATAAGGTCTATCGCAGGAATGATAATCATATTTTTAAATAATCGATAAAGTTTTGATAAATTTTTATTCCATCATCCCCACTTTTTTCTGGATGAAATTGAGTTGCAAAAATATTTTTATATTCAATTGAAGAGCAAATTTTATTGCCATAATAAGTGTATGAAGTAATAATATTTTCAACTGCAGGAACACATTCATAACTGTGGACATAATAAAAGAAGGATTTATTTTTAACATTTTTAAATTTATTACTTTTTTTTGGGAAATATGTTTCATTCCATCCCATGTGAGGAATTTTTAAGTCATTAATTTGTTTAATTTTTTTTACTTCGCCGTCTATCAACCCGAGCCCATCTTTCTTTCCNTCTTCNGATTTATTAAANAGCAATTGCATTCCTAAGCAAATTCCAAATATTGGTGTTTTTCTATTATTTGCTTCCAATAATGCATCAGACATGCCTGAATCATTCAAAACTTGCATAGCGGCATCAAATGCACCAACACCTGGAAGAATAATTGCATCAACTTTATTGAATTCTGATGGATTATTTAGTTCAGTGTAGTTGCAGTTAATATACTCTAAAGCTTTTTTGACGCTATGTATGTTTGCATACCTATGATTAATAATGCCTAAGGTTAATGTTTTGTTACTCACTACTTTTTTCTTATACCTCTGATTTTTTTTATTTTTTTTCCTTCATCCTCAAGCCTGCCTAAAACAAATAAAAGATCACTAATCCTATTTAAATAAACTAATATAAATTTATTAACTTTTTTATTGCTATTAATGCTGACAACAACCCTTTCTAATCTCCTTGCAACTGTTCTTGAGACATCTATTGCTGCTGAACTTGAACTTGTGCCAGGCATAATGAATTCGTTACCCAAATTTACATTCTCAGTAATTGAGTCAATTAATTTTTCAATTTCATTTACGTTGGTTTGAGTTATNACATTAATAATATCTACAGCTTTATCAGAATCTGATGATAATTCTGCTCCAATTTTAAATAATGAATGTTGNAGCATTTCAANCGTTTCAATTACTTTTGGNTTTTCACATAAAGTTTTTGCAAAACCTAATGATGAAACCAATTCATCAACAGTCCCAAAAGCTTCGACCCGTACGTCATTTTTTGAAAGTTTTCCACCTAGAAACAGATTTGTTTCTCCTTCGTCACCGTTCTTTGTATATATCTTTGTCATATTTTTCTTAAGTTAATGTAGAGTTATAGGATAATGTATAATAAAATTATATAACAATGGTTAATCAAGTACCCGTAAATACAATAGAAATTACCGAAAAAGCTGCAAATAAAGTAAAAACTTTTGCTGAGCAAGATGGTAAATCTAATTTTGCACTTAGAGTTGCTGTAAAAGGTGGCGGTTGTTCTGGATTAACATATGATCTTGAAATTACTGATAAAGATGCATCATCGGATGAAAAAATTATTATACAGCATGATGTTGAAGTAAGAGTACCAAAAAAATCCTTTATATTTCTTGCCGGAACAACTTTGGATTTTTCGGATGGATTAAATGGAAAAGGTTTTGTATTTTCAAATCCGAATGCAAAAAAATCTTGTGGTTGCGGAACTTCTTTCGCAGTTTAATGACATTAAAATATTTTTATAAGCCTGACCTGCTTAGTTTTTTTTCTTTATCGGGCAAAGACTCAATTGACCTCATTAATAGGTTATCAACAAACAATATCAATGATACTGATAATGAAATAACTAAAACAATTTTTACAAATGAAAATGGTCGCATAATAGATGTTGCTTCAATTTGGAGAATAAATGAGGAAAAACTTATATTAATTTGTAATACTGAAAATAAAAAATCTTTAATTGAATGGATAGATAAATTTACATTTGAAGAAGATATTCATTTAAAAGAAAGTGATCAGTACCAGCTCATTCATGCATTTAACGACAATAAGATAATTCAGTTTAAAAATTTTGATTTAGTTGATAATAATATAAAGCAATTTAACGATGATTTTGATTTTTTTTATATTTCAAAATCGTCATTCTTAAATCAACACGAAACAATAGATTTAATTTTTGATAAAAAATTATCTGATGAGGTACATGACACCTTACTTTCACAAGATTTTAAGGAAATTAATCATGAAGAGTTTTCATCCTTTAAAATAAAAAATGTTATTCCTTTTGGTCATAACGAAATTAATTTATCTTTCAATCCATTAGAATTAAATTTAATTCATTTAGTAGATTTTGAAAAAGGTTGCTACGTTGGTCAAGAAGTAATTGCAAGGCTAGATACCTATAATAAAGTCCAAAAAAAGCTAATTATGATTAATAAAGTAAATTCTGGAAATTTAATTAATAGTCCTGGCAGCCAAATAACATCTGAAGATAAAGATAATTGCATGATTGTTGTAAGAAAAAAATTTCTTAATAACTAAATTACCAATGATCTTCCGCCATCAATAATTATATTTTGACCTCTTATCATATTTGATTCTTCGCTAATTAAAAAATTTACTAAATTGCTTACATCCTTACCTTCAAGAGGTTTTCCAGCAGGTGTTTTGTATAAATCTGATTTATTAACATCCGCATCATCTGGAAATGAATCTAAAGCTCTTGTTTTAATAATGCCTGGAGAAATTGAATTAACTCTTATTCCTTTTTCAGCTAGTTCAATAGCTAAATATCTTGTCATAGACTCTAAAGAGGATTTTGATAATCCAACTGAAAAATAATTTGATAAAACTCTTTGAGAACCAAGACTTGTAATATTAATAATTGAAGAACCTTCTGGCATTATTTTGCTTATATTCTTTGATAATATCCAAGGTGATTTTGAATTTGTGTTCATAACCCAATCCCAATGTTTATTAGTCAGCATAGTTGAATTTTTATTTATCCCTGTGGCTGCATTATTCACTAGATAATCAATATGATCAAAATCACTTATTATGTTATTGCAAAATTTTTCAACCTGTTCTTCTTTTGATAAATCAACTTTATAAATATAACAATTAGAACCAGCTTTTTTAATTTGGTTTAAAGTAGTTAATGCACCATCTTTGTCTCTAAGATAAGTAATAATTACATCAATATTTTTTTCAGATAATCCAATAGAAATAGACTGCCCAATGCCCTTTGAGCCACCAGTAACAATTGCAATTTTTTTCTTATTGCTCATTATTAAATTGCCATTCCTCCATCAATTCTTACAACTTCTCCTGTCATATATTTTGCTTTCTCCGAAGCCATGAAAGCAGCCATTCCAGAAATTTCATCTGGTGTTCCAAATCTATTCATTGGGATCCATGTCATAATGTGATCTTTTAATTTATCGGACAATACATCTACCGTTGCAGTTTGGATATATCCTGGGGCAATTGCATTAACAGTAATTCCTCTTGTTGCTAACTCTTTTGCCAAAGAATAAGTAAAAGAATGAATTGCTCCCTTAGAGGCTGAATAATTAGATTGCCCAATGTTGCCTCTTATACCAACAACGGATGTAATATTAATTATTCTGCCCCATCTATTTTTGATCATTGAAGGTACACAAGCTTTAGTGCAAAAGTAAGTACCTTTTAAATTTGTATTTATGACATTATCAAAATCTTCATCTTTCATCCTCATTAATAAATTATCTGAAATAATTCCTGCATTATTTACTAGTATTTCAACTGGACCAAACTTATTAACTGATTCTTCTATCATTTTATTTACAGATTCTTTGTCAGAAACATTCCCTTTTACAACGTGCGCATCTGAACCAAGATCCTTAATTTTTTTAACAACTTCATCAGCATCTTTTTGGTGAGAATTAAAGTTTACTGATATATTGTGACCTTCTCTGGCAAGATCAATAGCAATAGCTTCTCCAATTCCTCTTGAAGCNCCAGTAACTAATGCATGCCTCTTTTTATCAGCCATTTATACTACTCCTTATGCTGGACAATTCTTTTATTGATTGGTTTACATAATCTTTNTTTGTTAACCAAGAAACTGTGGAAATNCCATTAGCAATNGCAGTTGGACTTGAAGATCCNTGAGCTACTATCGCAATCCCATTAACACCAAATACTGGGCCTCCGCCAAATTCTTTCATTATGTTAGTTTTTTTTGGNATTAAGTTTATTATTTCTGATGATTTACTATCAGTAATTTCTTTTTTNAGGAATTGGTATATTACATGCCCAAACCCTTCAATNGCTTTTAATAGTATATTCCCTGTAAACCCATCGCACACCACAACATTNACTTTTCCTAATGCAATATCATGACCTTCAATATTTCCATGAAAATTAATACTAGATTTTTCAAATAATTTAAAACTCTCTTTAACCAATTTATTNCCTTTATTTGATTCAGAGCCATTNCTAAGTAAACCAACTGTTGGTTTTTCNACATCATAAAGTATTTTTGCTTGTGAAACTCCTAAGGCTGCGAAATCTAACATTTGTTCTGGTGTAGACTCNACATTTAATCCAAGATCTAAAACTAAAGTTTTAGGTGCAAAACCAAATACTGCACCTCCAACACATGGCTTTGTAAGACCTTCAAACATTCCTAAAATTCCAGCTGAAGAAGCAAAAGTAGCCCCAGAATTTCCTGCACTAACATAACCATCAATCATTCCCTTTTTTACTAACCCTGAACATACGTTTATAGAACAATTTGGCCTTCTTTTTATAGCTATTCCTGGTTGCTCATCCATTCGAATTGCTTCATCAGAAGGAATAATTTGTAATCTATTTTTATCGTATGAAAAATNTTTTAAATTACTNGTAAGTTTTTCGGGCTCCCCAACTAAAAAAATTTCTAATTCCGGATCNTCTAAAGATTTAATTGCACCTTCAATGTTGTTTAGAGGATAATCTCCTCCCATGGCATCTACTGCTACTTTCATTTATATGCTCCTATACTANTACTGACGCTATTCCACTTATAAGAATATTGCCATCAACATCATTACACATTACTTCACAAGTATACAAAGTTCCATCATTATTTTTATCAATTTTTTTAATTTTTAAATTAGTAATTAATTTGGAATTAACGAATAATGGGCTTCTAAATTTAATTTTTAAAGAACCTTTTTTATTCCAATTATCATCAAAATTTAAATACATAATTTCNTTGATATTTGAAATTAAAAGCATTCCGTGAACAATTTTATTTTTAAATTCTGTATTTTTTGCATATTCATCATCAAGATGAATGGGATTAAAATCTCCAGAAACATTTGCATAATTACTAACCATATTTTCTGTGATTAATTTTTCTAATTTTTCCGTTTTTAGTTTCATTTTGATTTTTTTGGCACTATTAACGTTCCTTCGGAAGAAGCAACTATATCATTATCAGATAAATAGTTAGTTTTAATTTTTATAAACAAGGACTCTTTTATTTCCTTGTAATTGGTAATGGTAATTACTCCTTTGAGTAATTCATCCTTATTTATGCTTTTAAAAATTTCAACCTCTTGAGCTGTNTGAATTGATCCTTCAGGAATNGGAAATTTTTCTAGAAAATGNTTTANGGATAAAGTTGCAAGCTCAGTTGGATTTACAAATTTAGAACTATAATTTTTTATATCACACGCATCAGCATAATGTTCAGAATAATTATCATTAATTAATAATGTGAATTCAGATATTTCTTCGTTTAAATTATATTTTTCAAGGTAGTTCATTATTTTTTATAGTCTCTTCAATCAAATTTTTTAACTCAATATCATTAATTGGGCCAATATATTTTTTAACTATCTTACCCTTATTGTTAATAAAAAACTTTTCTGGCAANGCTTTTACTCCATATTCTATTGCATATTTGCCATCATTATCTATAAACACATCATATTGAAACCCATATTTTTCAACNAAGTTTTTTATTGAATTTTCATTATCCCAAAGTGCGACTCCAATAAATTTAACATTTTTATCTTTCCAGTCTTTATAGCCTTCAGCAAGTGTTTCTGCTTCTTGAATACATGGTGGACACCATGATGCCCAAAAATCTAATACNATAGCATCATATTCATCATAAGAGATTTCATCACCATAAATATTATTTTCATAAATTTTATTAAATACCTCGAATTTAACTTCNGCAGTTCCTGAAACTTCATTTAAGCCTGGTCTGCCTTGGCTACCTTCTCTATCTATTGTTGAAATAATGAGAATAATAAAAAATCCTATAGTTATAAATGATAATATTANTGATAAAAATAATTTCAAAATTACCCTTTAATATTTTTTTTATAATTTTCTCTTAAAATTTCGTATTCTTCTTTATTNATTTTGTTTTTTTCAAATCTTTCATCAAGATCAATTATTTTATTTATGTAAATATCACTATTTAATTCGAGATTTCTTTTTTTAAAATTCGATCTCAAAAAAGTAAATATCAATATAAATATCAATATTAATCCAGTTATACTTCCCNCAAAGAATGGAATGGAATTCTTNTCAATAAAATAAGTCATTTTCTTCCATGTTCCTGGTTTAGANATATTAACTAAATCAATAATAACAACTTCACCTTTTTTTATGTCTTGGCCTTGCAAGAGTTCATACTTTTTATCATCTACTAGAGTTGAGTCTTTTAGGAGATTGTAATCTGTGGTGAGTTCGCTATTTTCTGGAACAAGAATCTTAAATTTTTTTGAACCGAAAGGTAGTCGGATATTATATTTAATTGATCCAGTATTTCTTGGCATTGAATATGAATACAATATTTGATGATCACCGGGAGGGACTGGATTTGAAAGTGCAAATCCAGTTGGAATTTGCATTACATTTCCAGGGGGTAAATCACTATCAACAGATAAATTTTCAAAATTTTCAGGCAAACTAAATCTCAATAAATTTAATCCAGTTGTGTTGGGNTCAGATAAATCAGCNAAATANGTTGTATCGCTTGTATTGGTAAATGAAATTAATCCTAATACTGAAATAATATCTGATTCGGGAGATATGTGAGGGATCATAATTGAATAATCAAGTACTTCAATGTCTTCTGGAGTAAAAACTCTGTCATAAACAGTTATAGTTATATTTTCAGGATTTTCTATATCTTCAATGAATTTTATTGTAGGAATATTTTGATGATTTACTATCAGGAAATATGTAAAAGCTTCGTCAGCATCAATTTTCTTAAAATCAAAATTTTTTTTCGTATTAATAATTTCAATATCAATGAGTTCACTAGATGCATTTTGAGTAGCCATTAACTTTATTTCATAAATTGTTTCTACGTTTGGAGTTGTACCGTTAACTATTTGGCCAGATAATTTAATTTCTCCATCGAACTCATCGAGATGATCAGCAGATAAGTTAATTTGACTAGAAATAAATAAAGTAAATATTGAAATAAAAATATAAATTTTGGAAAGTTTAAACATCTNGATTTTTCTTGGTCTTAATTATTTCTTCTATTGGATCAATTTCNTCATTATTTGAACTAATTTTTATTGATTCTATTTTAAATAATTCTTCTTTTAATTCATTAAATTGATCTTTACTTATCGTTCCGTTTTCAAGTTCACTTGTTAATTCCAATAAGACCTTTTTCTTTCTTATTTCTGCATAAGCTTGATTGTTATTGTTTCTAAATTCAGTTTTTCTGTAGAAAGGGAATATTAAAAATACTACACACGCAATTGATATTGATATTAAAATAAATAAATTCATGATTTATTAAAATTTCTAGGCCATAATGAGATCAGTGTCCCCAGAATAAATATAGGTCCACCAAGCCACATCCACCATACTAAAGGATTTATACTAATTATAAGTTTCATTGTGTCATTATCTATAAAATCAGACGGTATTATATATAAATCTTCAATCGGACTACTCAAAATGCCAGCTCTTATTGATGCCATATTGAATGTAGGATAAAAGGTATTATTGCCTTCAAGTGTATTAACTATATTTTCATTAGAATCTAAAATTAGAAATGTAGCTACTTTCTCTCTCCTGTCATTAAAATTATTCTCATTTATTTCAGCAATTTCTATTTTGTAATTACCAATTTCAATTCTTTCCCCTACAGACACTACTTTATCAATTTTTACTTGATAAAAATTAATGCCTACCACTCCAAGAGCAACAAGTAATATTGAAATATGAACAATGTAACCACCATATTTTTTTCTGTTATTTGAAATTAATTTAAAGAATGCGTAAAGCCAATGCGTGCCATTTTTAATTAAACTTCTTGATCCTCTAAACCATTCAAAAATTATTGTTGACAATACTAATGCAATAGAAGAAAGGGCAAGAGAAGACATAAAAGGTTTATTGGAAGAAAGAAAAAAGAAAGTAAAAGTTATAATTGCTATTATTGATGGATATAAAAGATTTGTTTTTAAGTTTGAATTACTCGTACCTTTCCAAGATAAATTCGGACCTATGCCCATAATGAATAGTAATAATAATATTACAGGACCATTAACTGCATTGTAGTAGGGGGCTCCTACAGTTACAGTTTCATTATAAAAGACCTCATTAATTAAAGGGAATATTAATCCCCACAAAGTTACAAAGGTAATAGCAAGTAAAAAGAAATTATTAATTAAAAATGCCGCTTCTCTTGAAATTACAGATTCGATTTTATTATCACTATAAATTTTATTGTAATTTGCAATAAATATTAAAGAACAAAATAAAGCACTGAACACCATGAAACCAAGGAATATATATCCTAATGTTGATGCAGCAAATGAATGAACTGATACTACAGGACCACCTCTATTTATAAACATACCAAATTGCGCAAGAACAAACGCTAGAAAGATAAGTAGAACATTCCATACTCTAAACATTCCTCTCCTTCTTTGAACAATTATAGAATGAATAAATGCAGTCATGACCAGCCAAGGCATTAGCCCAACGTTTTCAATTGGGTCCCAAACCCAATATCCTCCCCAGCCAAGAATAGTGTAAGCCCACCATGAACCAAGTAATAACCCAACCCCTAAAATAGACCATACAATTAAAGATGTTGTTCTTACAAAGTCCAATCCGTTATTTCTGAAAGTGCCAGTCAAAATCATACTTGTAATCAATGAGAATGGTATAGAAATTGTCGCTAAGCCAGCCATTAATAATGGAGGATGTGAAAACATACCTGGATGAGCTAATAATGGATTCATTCCTCTCCCATCAGAAGGTATATTAGTTTGGAATGTATCAAANGGGTTTGCAAAAAATACCATAACACCTATAAAAAATAANAAGAATCCGGACATGATTGCTATGAGATGAGGCTCTGATTCATNCATATCTTTTGGTTTAAATAAAAGAACTAATAATATTGATAGTGAAATTACAAGAGCGATGTATAGCAATGATCCTTCATTTCCTGCGTACATTGCAACCCATGTATATGCCGGGTCCATAGATAAATTACTGTGCATAAAAACATATTTAATTGAAAAATCATTTGTTACAAATGCATAAACTAAGCACATTGATGAAATTAAAGTTGTAAAAAATGTGCAGTAGGCCGCATTTTTTGCACTTATTTTAATTTGAGAATTTCCAAGTCTTATGCCAATAATGGATCCTATAATTGAGTAAATACACAAATTCATTGTGATCACCAGTAAACTTAAACCAAGATTTGAAATACTCATTATGAATTACCCTTTACTGATTTTTTTAACCACCCTGAAAAGATAATAAATGATAAAGAAATAAGTATAAATGGAGTTATCCAAACAATAGCATTTGAGCCACTATTTGGAGGGGCTGATAGAATTTCAGTTCCATATCTATCTTCAAAATATTTAAGAATTTCATCGTCTGTTTTTCCATCAGATATGTATGCGTCAACAATATTTTTCATGTCATTTGCTATTGATGCTTGAGATTCACCTATAGTTTGACCATCGCAAACAGGGCACATAATTTTTGAATAAAGATCATAATTACGATTATTGTTTTCATCTACATCAGAAATGCAGCCAAATAGTATAAATGAAAATACAAGAATAAACAGATTTAGTTTGATTTTTTTAAACATATAAAAATATTATATTAAAATTGCAATAATGGGCTTATTTTGAATAAGATGCAAGACCGTTTTCTTCATCAACTATGTAATTTATTACTTGGTCTCTTTGGTCGTCAGTAAAAACCCATAAGAAACTAGGCATTGGTCCTAGTCCAACATTACCAGCTTCCATTTTTAACATATATTCTAGTCTATTCATTGCCTTATCTTTTCCTTGAAGTCTTTGAGATAAATTATGAAGTTGAGGGACAGCTTTATATGCACCCATACCTGACCCAGGTACTTCATCAGTTGGAGTAATAGCATAAAAACTATCATCAGAGCTTATATGAGGAGCTACAGTACCATCTCCCATTCCCTGTAATCCATGACAAAATGAACAGTTTATTCTGTATAACTCAGATCCATATTCAGGGTCATAAACAAAATCAGGATCCATATTTAAAACTGATAATGAATCATTTAATCTTTCATCCGGAGTGATAAATTTTTGAGATGTTTCAACAGAATCAAGCCTTGGCGGCTCTTGATTTTTGTATGCTTGTGAGTAATGCATTTCTGAAAAAATTTCTATAGGATAAGTTCCTCTTTGAGTAATTCCACTTTGACATGTTGGAGCTAATAGAACAAAAGCAAACATGAAAGCTGTAATAATATGAAATTTATTAAATTTAAAATTCTTTTTTTTCACTTTATTTTCCTGATGATTTAATCTCCATTGCTCCAGCATCCTTAAGGGCCTTTTCAGCAACATCTTTTTTATCTGTTGAGCATACTAATGAAACGCCTATCAAACCTTCTGTAATTCTCGTGTCATAAACATTCATAGAAATATCCGGGAGCCTTGACTCAAATAGTATTCCAATAACTGTAGTAACAACAGCTGAAAGCATGGTCATTTCATACATAATCACAAGCATTGCGAAAATAGATAATATTGGTTTACCACCAGTTATTAATGGATATACTATTTGGGTAGATGTAGTTAGAAATACACTTAAAGTTAAACCAACAATTGCACCAAACAATGGGAATCTAAATAATCTGTGCTGAGGAACATGTTCTCCAAATGCTCCCTCTGGATATGGCGTTCCAGTCAATACGTCAAAATCATTCGAATCGAAACCTGATTCATGCAATGCATCTAACGCATCTGCAGCAGAATCAGGATTGTCATATAGACCTAAAATACTTAAATTAGACATGATATACCTCCATCATTCTCTTATTACCATTGGGACAGTTGCCCTCCCAACTTTCATTTCTGTTGTAAATACTTGGCTTTCTTTAGCTTCAAACAATGGAACTAAAGGAAAGAATCTAGCAAATAAAAGCATTAAAAAGGATACCCATGCAAATGACCATGTCATAATAATCCACTCCACTGGACTAGGCCAGTATCCTTCCCATGTATAAACAAATACTTGTTTTCTTGCTAATCCTGGAACAATGATTAAAAATCTTTCAAGCCACATTCCTACATTGACAAGGATTGTTGTCCAGAACATGATTGCAATATTGTTTCTGCACCTTTTAAACAGCCAGCATCCAACAGGAATGATATATCCAGTAAGCAAGAAAGTTATGAAAATTAAATTCCATGGCCATGTAAATATTTGAAGTTCTCTTAATGCAATTTCAGGAGCATCTCTACCATATAATGAAAAGATTAATTCTAAGAATGTAAATCCAAGCCATGCTGTTGCCACTACAATTAATAGCCTNGCTAGNGCATCAAAATGTTCNGGCCTTATATANTTATTCCATTTCCANAGCCATCTCATNAGGCACATCATGGTTACAACTGCNGATACTCCAGAATGNACAGCACCAATAACAAAGTAAGGTGCAAANATTGTTGAATGCCAACCTTCAACAGCAGGTGTGACTGCAAAATCCCAACTTACAATAGAATGAACAGAAACGAAAATNGGAAGCATNANTGCTGATAGCAANATCCCTGCAACTACTTGAAGNTGCCATTGNCTTGGATTACCTCTCCATCCTAATGCTAAAACAGTATATATTCCTTTTTTAATTCCAGTAGTCCTATCTCTTAAAATAGCCAAATCTGGTATCAAAGCAACAAACAAAAATAATGTGCTACCTGTTAAATAAGTTCCTATCGCTATTGGATCCCAAAATAAAGGAGATCTCACATTTGGCCATATTCCTCTTGCAAAGTCATAAGGAAGTAACCAATATGCTATTCTCCAAGGCCTGCCAGCGTGCATTAGAGGGAAAAAGAGTGCAGTAAGTAAAGAAAACACAGTTAGTAATTCTGCTGCTCTTGTTACTGGCCTTCTCCATTCAGCTTGAGTTAGTCTCAAAATTGCAGAAATCATAATTCCTGCGTGACTAATACCTACCCAAAATACAAATGTTGTAATGAAAAGTCCCCAATAAACTGGCCTTGCTAAACCTGTTACTCCAAGACCTCTATTGAACATATAAAGTATTGTAATGAAACCAATAATTACCCCGGTTCCTAATACTCCCATTACAGGAAAATACCATTTTGGTGTTGCTAAGTTACCATTNAGTAATTCAGCATTTATTTGTTTTTCACTTAATATTCTTCTTTGTTGCATTAATCTGGCTTTCCTACAGCATATACTTCAGTNCTATGAAACTTAATATGCTTTGTTAATAAAATTGATTGGTGAGTTTCCCATACAGATACTATTGGTAGCAACCTGCTCATTANTAAAAACATAAATATTCCTAANGATATAAATCCAACAAATAATGTGCCATCAAGCAAAGTTGGCATTATCATGTTATTTGGAATATCTTCNGCTGGTATGTACCTTAAATGAATTGTGTCTTCGCTATATACCTGCCATGAGATTACAAATAATCTTATCCTGTCCAATATACANCCTATAAGTGTTATAGCAGCAACAAGAACAAGCATAGGTGGATTTTTTCTAACCGGATTCCATATAATGATCCACCAAGGGACAATAAAGCTCAATAAGAATGCACCAATAAANACCCACATATAAGGGCCATTAACTAAGATCTTAATAGTCATTACATTAATTTCTGATTTTCCATACCAGAAAATCATGAATGCACAAATGAAAAAGTAAAACCAAAATATGGTTGCTGCAAACATTAATTTAGCAAGGCCCCATATCTGNTCAATTCTTATTACATCTTCTAACTTATAGTATTTCCTTATTAAATATACAGCGATCATAACTGTAGCTATACCAGATTGGATACCAGTCATGGCATGATACATTGGATATATAGCATCTTTCCATCCAGCAACAAGTTCCAAATTAAAGTTTATGCTATAGAGAATGTGCACGAATATTAAAAACATGAAGTAAAAAGTGCTCATCATGCCAATTCTTGCNCTTAAGCTTATCCATTGTCGCTCTGTTCCAACAAAGCCTCGAGATAATATTTTTGCAAATCTTTGCCTTCTCCCTGTGGAATGGTCCCTCATTGCAGCTAAATCTGGAATGGATGAAACCCAAAGCATTCCAAGCCCAATTAAAAATAAACCTACGACAGCTAGGCCGAAAAATACATGAGGTGTATAAATATTTGCATCAAACCAAATTGATCTTCTTCTGTAACCACCAACAACAAGAGGAGGTAGGGCGAATATTAAAGGGAATATCATAATAACACTTGAAAGCCCTGCTGCAGTAAACATATTAGCAATTCTCGCTATTGGTCTATGCCAATCAGCTTTTGCAATCATTGGAGCAATTGCAACCATTGGAGCTGTACCAAAAACTCCAAAAAGCAATGAAACTATTGCAGAATAATATCCCCATGAAGATTTATCATCAAATCCTTGAATAATTTTAATTAATAAAGAAAGTATTCCCATAATAGATAATGCTGCAAAAATACCAAAAACAATTTTAAACTTTCCACCCATTTCTTCTTTAGTTGTTGATACTAAAGAACTTGTGGCAGCATTAAATCTTTCTTGATTGTTTAATTCTTCACTAATGAGAATCCTCCTTATGATCACTGTCTCCGTGGTGAGCTTCAATATCTGGATCAACTTTTGCTAGGTACCAAACATTATTGTTTGTTTTTAAATGGTCTAACAATGTGTATGATCTTTTATCATTTTTCATTTTATTTATTTTGCTTTCAGGATCTTTCTGGTTTCCAAAAACTAATGCATCTGTGGGGCAAGCTTGAACGCATGCTGGAGATATATCTCCATCAACAACATCTCTATTATCTCTTTTTGCGTTTCTTGTTCCTCTCCTAATTCTCTGTATACACATACTGCATTTTTCCATAATACCCCTGCTTCTAACAGTAACATCAGGGTTAAGGTGGTTCTGAAAAGATTCAGGCCATTCTGGTTCCCAGTAATTAAAGAATCTTACCAAGTATGGACAACCATTTGCACAATACCTTGTACCAACGCACCTGTTATAAATTTGAACGTTTAGACCCTCTACAGTGTGATAACTTGCATAAACAGGGCATACTGGTTCACATGGGGCGTTATCGCAATGCATACATAAAATTGGAATGAATTTAGCTTTGACATTAGGGAATTCTCCTTCCCAATACCTTTCAACTCTAATCCACTCTATTCCTCTTGCATCTTTAAAATTTTCTTCAGTATTAATAGGAATATTATTTTCTGATTGGCAAGCTAGTACGCAGGCTTGGCAACCTGTGCATTTATCAATATCAACTGCCATTCCCCATTTAAATTTACTTTGTTTTTCAGCTACCATTAATGATCACCTTTCTTATCACCATGATCGTCTTTAAAGTGGTCACCAAAAGTATGATCAAGATGTTCTTCATGTGCTCGATGGAAACCTTCAGCAGATGTTTCACCGGGAGCCAAAGTTAAAATTGGCACTCCAGGTTCTACTGCAACCGCAGGAACACTTCCTTCGAATTTGGATATTTTTTTATTTTCTTTAGTTTTTATAATTTGGACAGTTGTAGAATTCCACATAATATCACCATTTTCATTAAGTTTTGATGAGTCAATAATGTTTACTACATTGGAACCTCTTCCGCTTGAATATCTGGTGAAATTATCCTTTCCCAATCCTATAGGGATAGAAACCGTATTTGTTGGAACAGCAGGGTGAACATATACCGGTAGTTCTAGAGAACCAACTTTAGATTTGACTTCAACAATGTCTCCTGGCTTGATGTCTAATTTATCAGCAGTTTTATTATTCATTTCGACCCATGTTTCCCAAGTTATAGAAGTTAGCGGGTCAGGTGTGCCTTGTGCCCATGGGTTTGAGAGTGAATTTCCATCTCCAAACACATGTGATTTGAATGGAATCAAGTAAAATTCATTTTTTGATCTTTTGACTGATGCAACAGAATTCAGAACATTTATTTCTGGATTTTTAGGTTCAACTTTAGTTTGATTAGTATTCCACCATCCTCCTCTGGCCATTATTCCTCTAAAGAAATCATCGCTATTTGAAGCAACAATTGAAGAATCCTTGTAAGATTTGCTTTCGTAAATTTCATCAGATAATTTTTTGCAAAGTTCCATAAATGATGCCCCTGATAAATTACCCTCTATATCATCTAATAAAACATTATTAAAACTTTTAGAGTCGTATAATTCTCTTGTACCATCTCTTAATAGTGGCTTTGTTGCAACAGGCTGACCGAACCCAATTGACTGATAACCAGTCTTTGGCTCAGGAATATCTGAACTCCAAGACTGCATACTTGTGTTTGAAGGCAAAATTAAATCACACCTTTCAATTGTATCGTTGATAGTAATNCCAAAACCAACAGATAATTTAACATTATTAAGTGCATCAGTTACTATTTGTTTTCCGGGAATCTCATTCAACAAATCCACATTATTTATAATTACAAGATTTTGGCCACCAGACTGCCAGTTTTGAATCTCTTCATTCCATTCTTTATAAGAATTCCATGATGAATCAGATTTCATACTTATTNCTTCACCATTAAAAGAAATAGATTTGAGTTCGTTCTGAGGATTTAAAATTATTCCACCCTCAGAATTTACAGAACCTGTTATGTAATTTAAACCATAAACAAGAGCATTGATGCTTCTTGAGTTAGAGTACCCTGATATGCAGCCACCAGAAAGAAACATTATTTTTTTTCCATTTTCAACTGAATAATTAATTTTTTCTATTAATTTTTCAATAACGTGATAATCGATTCCTGTGGCTTCTCCAACTGATTTGGGGCTAAGGTCAACATTAGAATTATTGAGATCTTTGACGTTATTTATTCCAGCTAATTTCTTAAATTTATTTAAGTTGCTATTATTTACATTATTGTTTTTTGACAATGATTCAGCAATCAATAATGCAATTAACCCTTCTTTTCCAGGTTCACTGCAAATCCACTTATCTGCAGCAGCAGCTGTTAATGACATCCTTGGTTCAATTTGGTAAAGATAACCTCTATTTTCTTTACTTCTGAATTTACCGAATTGATTATCATATTCCACAGGACCCCAAGATCCAAGGAAATCNAGCCCAAATGAAACAATTAAATCAGAATTTTTTATATCAAAGTAAGGTAAATCACGGGTTCCAAATACATCTTTTGTAGACTCGTACATTGAGTTATCTCTTAAAGAAGCAAGGGTTAGGTGCTTCATATTTTTAGATGAGGCATATTTTTCAAGTAATCCTCTATTTAGGCCTCTTAAAGGTTTAGTTATAATAGTCTTTGTTCCATTAGATGAAGAAGCNTCATTGAGGATCGCTTTTGCTTCTTTCCATGAAATTGGTCTGTGATTTCCACTACTAGTTTTTCTGTAAAGTGGACCTGAAATTCTATCAGGATGATACATGCTTTGAATTTCAGTTTCTGTTACAGATCTATGTTTTCCTAGTGTATTTGGGAAGTCAGGGTTACCTTCAATTTTTTTTGCCCTTCCTTGCATTATTCGAACNATAATACTTTCGCCGTGATTNGATGTATCACTAAGAGTGGCATACCAATCGTCTTCACCTTTTACATAATCTTCAGGCATATCAACAGGTGCTTGTATTACAAATTCTTGCTCAGGTACACCACATGCTTCAAATATAAATGCTCCAAGAGCGGTTCCGCCAACAAGACCTAAAAATTTTCTTCTAGATAAATTATTATTTTTCTCTAATGGTGACATGTTTCACATCCTACTGAGGCTTCATTTGCTCTGTGACAAGCAACACATTGACCCATTTTTAGAGGTTGAACTTGAGCAACCTGCTCCATACCTGCAACATTTCCATGACATGTTGAACATACTTTTGATGCATTAACTGTCCCGTCAGGCAATACTTCGAAATCAACTGGTTTATTTTGTATCGCATTTGGATTTTCAGTTAAGTACCATATNTGTGGTGCATGATTGAATCTTACATGGTCAGGCATTCTATGAACTCTTTCCCAATTAATTGGAGANTTTGTTTCTTCATATAAACCCTTCTGACGCAGATATGTTAATTGTTCGCTGTCTGAATCACCAATTACTTTATGACAAGATATGCATAATTCAACAGGAGGTACTCCAGACCAAGGCCTTTCAATAACTTGCTTATGGCAATATGTACAGTCCATTCCAAGTCCCACCATTGGAGACCCATCATCATTAACTCTCATATCTCCAGATGGAGAAACATATGGCTGACCTGTTTTTTCGTCAATTAATGGGCCCACACCTGCGTGAATAGTATGTGGAAAGTGCATAGGTTGTTCTGGGCTTTGGTCAAACCCTAATACTGGCAATGGATTCCCAAACCAAGCTGTCATTACAAAAGCTTGTAAAAAGCTTAAAACTGCAAATATACCAAGACCACCAACTGCAAGAACTGGTGCTAATAATTTTAGCCATGTAGGAGTTGTTTTATCCTTTTCCTTAATAATCTCTACAATTTCAGCAGCAATATAGAGTGGTGCATAAAGTATGTCTAATAATCTTTTCAAAAGTATCTCACCTACTGCCAAAAACTTGGATAAATATCAGAAATAATTCCTTGAGCCAATGAAAGAGCATAAAGAAATACTGCTACATCCAAAACGAATGCGAAGATTCCAGTTAGGTACAATGGCAATCTGAACTTATTAAATTTCTTACTCAATGTTCCTGAATCAACTGCTGAAGGTATAACGGCATGCGCTATAACCAATGAACCCGCAGCTGTAAAAGCAAGTATCAAACACAACCACATCAACCTTAGCGCAAGTAATCTTGCTTGCCAGTCCTCAACAGATAGCATACCTGGATCCATTAATTACCTCTCGACTCATTAAAATTTCCTAGGAAAAAGATAACATGGAATATATATAATAATCAACATAAATTATACCTAGTAGTTGTCAAAAAAAATGATAAAAATCATTACTATATTTTTTACTAAGTTAGTCAACAATTATATGTTTGCATCTTTGAGGTTATGAAATATACTAACTTGTATTGTAAATAATAAATAAAAGGTAAAAATATTTATGGAATCAAAACATCAAGATAGAAGAGCTTTTTTAAAGAAGTCAGGTATTATTATTGCCTTATTTAGTATAGTCTCTTCTTTTTTAAAGCCGGGAAAATACATTTTCCCGAAAGAAGTAGATTCTGATTCTGCATTCATTCCAAGAGATCCAAAAAATAAGTTTTAAAATTTATGATTAGATTAGGAATAATTGGTGCAGGAGGAAATACAATATCTGCTCATTTGCCAAAATTGATTGAACAGAGCGGAGTTGAAATTGTTTCAGTAGCTAACAGAACTATCGCTTCAGGTAAAAAGGTAGCTAAAAAATTTAACATTCCTAAAGTTTATGACGACTGGCAGAACATTATCTCGGATGATGAAATAGATGCAGTTTGTATTGGAACATGGCCTTATATGCATTCTACAATTACTGTTGAGGCTTTAGAAGAGGGAAAACATGTATTAACTGAAGCTAGAATGGCAATGAATTCAGAAGAAGCAGAGCTAATGCATAATATTTCAAAAAGCTACCCAGATCTTATAACTCAAATTGTACCTGCACCTCATACTCTTCCTTACGATAAGACTATTAAACAGTGGGTGACTGAAGAGATGGGTGATTTAATTTTATTTGATGTTAGATCTTCAACTGGAGAATTCATAAACTACGAAAGAGAAATGCATTGGAGGGAAAATAGGGATCTGTCTGGAAATAATATTATGCATATGGGGATATTTTATGAAGCAGGTATGCGTTGGCTAGGAACTGCCTCTTCAGTTATGGCATCATCAAATGTTAACGTCAAAAAAAGGATATCGCCAGATACAGGTCAGATTTCAGAAATATCTATTCCAGATCATTTAGAAGCTATTGGAGAAATGAGTATTGGGGGCAATTTTCATATTTCACACAGCACTGTTTTAGGTGGTGCTGAAAAGCTTGAAATATTTATTTTTGGAACTAATTCAACTTTAAAAATTACTGAAGATATTAACTGTACAACACCTCAATCCTACAATACATTGAAACTTAAACTGGAAACTTTAAGCAAAGGTGCAAATAAATGGAAAATTTTAAAGCCAAAAAAAATTAATGTTGGTAAATGGCGAGTTGAAGAAGAATTTATCCAGGCAATAAAAGGAAAAGAAAAAATTACACACACAACATTTTCTGATGGAGTAAAATACATGCAATTCACTGATGCATTAAAGATTAGTTCAGAATCTAATAAAAAAGTTTATTTACCATTTTAAAATGAATGTTGTTGATTTAAATGCTGATGTTGGTGAGTCATATGGATTGATGCATTCGGGTATGGATTCAGAAATTATTCCACATGTTACCTCAGTAAATATTGCAGCAGGATTCCATTCAGGAGATCCAGATACAATCAAAAAAACAGTTGATCTTGCTATATCAACTGGAAAATCAATAGGAGCACACCCAAGTTACCCTGACCTGCAAGGTTTTGGAAGACGAAAAATAGATATGGATTTTGAATCTATTGAGAATTTAACTAAATACCAAATAGGCGCTTTATTTGCTTTTGCGAAAGAAAGTCTCAATCACATTAAACCGCATGGTGCACTATATAATAATGCTGCTTCTGATATGAATATAGCAAATTCAATTTATAATGCAGTTAATGGTTTTGATAGTAAATTAATACATGTAACTTTGGCTAATTCTGAATGGAGTGAATACTTAAAATCAAAGAAAGTAAAAGTTGCTAATGAAGGTTTTGCTGACAGAGCATACGATGACAACGGTCATCTCGTTTCAAG
This sequence comes from Chloroflexota bacterium, assembly GCA_002727435.1. Taxonomy (GTDB): domain Bacteria; phylum Chloroflexota; class Dehalococcoidia; order Lucifugimonadales; family Lucifugimonadaceae. The sequence continues at coordinate 8,903 of PBWZ01000027.1, read as the reverse complement.
ATCTATTGAAGGATCTGTTCTNCATAATGAAACTGAGATAATCGATAGAGTAATTGGNATGGCTAAAAATAAGGAAGTGAAGTCGATTACTGGAAAAATTATAAAATTAGATGTTGATACAATTTGCCTTCATGGTGATAATAAAGATTCAGTTATTTTGGCAAAAAAGTTAAAGAAAGAGTTAATTAATTCCGGCTGCGAAATAAAGAGTTTACCCACTTTCATTAAATAAATGGATTATAAATTTTTTGATATATCTGATAGAACAATATCATTTAATTTTTCAGACAATATTGATCAAATCATAAATTCTAAAATAGTTGAAATATCGTTTGAAATAAATAAAAAACTAAATCAATTTGATATTGTGGCATGTTATCCAACCTACAATTCTTTAGTAATTGATTACAATCCATTAAATAATGAAAGAGATGTCATTATAAATAGGATTTCTGAATTAATAGATAATTTTGAATTTAAAAATTTAAATTCAGATGAATTATTAGAAATCGATGTAAATTACGGAGGGGATTATGGTGAAGATTTGAAAAGTGTTTCCGAAATAACCAAGCTTTCTGAAAAAGAAGTAATTAAGATNCATTCNTCAGTAATCTATCATGTATATATGATTGGATTCTCACCTGGTTTTCCATATTTAGGAGGTCTTAATGAAAANCTAATTTGCCCACGCCTAGATTCACCNAGGCAAGTTGTACCAGCAGGATCTGTTGGAATTGCAGATAAGCAGACAGGCATATACCCTGTTGAGTCTTCTGGGGGTTGGCGTTTAATTGGAAGAACGGATGAAAATCTTTTTGATAACAACTTGGTTTCACCAAGCATACTTAAGCCTGGAATGAAGTTNAAATTTAATGAAATATGAAATTTTAAAGTTAATTAANCAGCCAATTTTTTCAACAATTCAGGATGAAGGAAGGATTGGATNTGAGCAATTTGGAGTCCCTAACTCNGGNTCCGGAGACAAANTATCTTTNAGATTAGGTAATTTGTTAATGAACAATAACATCTCAGATGCATCTATCGAAATTTTATACGGAAATATTTCATTTGAATGTCTTAACGACACACAAATTTGCATTACTGGTTCTGACATGAGTCCAAGGCTAAATGGAATGCCAATAAAAATGTGGCAAATAGTAAATATANNTAAAGGAGATAAGATTGATTTAGGTTCATCAAAAAATGGATTAAGGTCATACATTTCTGTAAAAAAGGGTATTGAGGTAGATGAAACTTTAGACTCTAAATCAACTCATTCTATATTCAATTTAGGTGGAAAAAAATTAAATATGGGAGATATTATTTCAAGTTCAAGTATCCATAAAAAAAATAATTTAAAAAAAATAAATTATTTAAGAAATATCCCAGATTTTANTGAAACAGAAANTCTATTNCATGTTACTAAGGGTCCTGAGTTCAGCTTGCTTTCTGACAAAAGTATAAAAATTATTGAGAACAATAAATTTAGACTTTCAAACAGAATGAGTAGGACTGGTGCTCAAATTGAAGGAGAAAAATTAGAAACGAGAAATGGTAAATCAGATATAATTTCAGATGGTGTCTCTGCTGGAACAATTCAGTTACCTAAAGATGGAAATATGTATGTTTTGCTTGAAGATTCTCAAAGAATTGGTGGTTACGCAAGAATATTAAATTTTGACACTTTAAGCTTGTGGAAGATTGCCCAATTGAAGCCTGGAGACGAATTTAAATTAAAAATAATATCAATTGAAGAGGCNCATAAAAGATTAAATAATAATAATAATATTTTTTTTAAAAATAATGTTTATACAGAAGAAAAACTAAAAGAAAACATTTTTTATATTGAAGGGGAGGAGATAAATGTTAAAATTTTTGGTGAAAACAATGAGCTTATTTATGTTAATAATAAGCCTTTAAAAATAGATTTTTAACAATAATAGATATAAAGTAGTTTTGAGAAAATTATGGTTTTAGATGGATTATATATGTCCCTTATTGGGTTAGCAGTAGTTTTTATGGTGCTGATTTTTCTTTTAATTACAATAAGCCTATTAAACTTCTTTGATAAAAATCCAAAAAAGAAAAATATTGAAACAGATATCCTGNTGCCTTCAAAAAACTCTGGCAATAAAATGGAAAACATTGTAGCTGCTATTGCTCTAAGTTTAGCAATGTCAGAGAGCAATCCAACAAAAAATATAATTAAAAAAAATAATATGGGTTCTTCGAATTGGCTATCTAACGGCCAGCAAAGATTATTTAAATCAAGAGAGGTTTAATGAAAAAATATAATTTAGTAATTGATGGAAAAAAATATGAGGTTGAAGTTGATTTAAGCGGTTCAAACCCAAGCGTTTTGGTTGATGGAAAAAAAATTGATGTGACTGTAAGTAGTTCAGATGTTGCNGAAAAACCAAAAATTGAAAGAANAAAGAGTAAAAAATCTACNGATGATAANAATGATACNGTTGTAGAGTCATCAGATGACCCAGGNGACTTAAAAGCCTTAATGCCTGGTAAAGTTACTCAAGTGCTTGTATCTGGCGGTCAAAAAGTTAAGGTAGGCGAGCCAGTTTTGCTCATGGAGTCTATGAAAATGGAACAGACTATAGTAGCTACAAAGGATGGGGATATTTCAGAAATTTTAGTTTCTGAAGGTGATACTGTTGAGGTAGGAAAAATAATGATAAAGATTAATTAAAATGGAAACAGATTACATTAATTTAATTTTTGAAGGGTTTATAGATATTTATAATAACCCTAGGAATGCAATTATGTGGCTAATTGCTGGTTTTTTAATGTATTTTGGAATAGCTAAGAAAAAAGAACCNTTATTATTAGTTCCAATTTCTTTNGGTGTACTTCTTGCTAATTTACCGCTTGGAGAGCTTGTAAAACCGTCCTCTGGTGAAGGTGAACCAATGGGGTTTTTATTATTTTTCCAAGAAAATGGTTTGCATACAGATTTATTACCTCTTTTAGTGTTCCTTGGNCTTGGGGCTCTAACTGATTTTACCCCTGTAATATCTAATCCTAAAACATTNCTANTGGGTGCAGCAGCCCAAGCAGGTGTATTTATTGCATTAATTGGAGCATTGTTAATTGGCCTTTCTTCAAATCTGTTTGATTTTGGAATTCTTGAAGCTTCAGCAATTGGAATTATAGGTGGTGCAGATGGCCCCACAACAATATTTATTGCATCTAGAATGAAAGAAATAGGGATGAATGATATTGTAGGAGCCACAGCAGTAGCTGCTTATTCATATATGGCATTAGTGCCATTAATTCAACCTCCAATAATTAAATTTTTTACTACTCAGAAAGAAAGGCAGATAGTAATGCCTCCAGCAAAAAATGAGGTATCAAAAAGAGCTAAAATTTTATTTCCAATAATATGNACAGTTGTAATAAGCATTCTTGTTCCTAAAGCATCTCCATTAGTTGGGATTTTAATGTTTGGTAATTTGTTGAGAGAATGTGGTGTTGTTGAAAGATTAAGTAATACAGCACAAAATGAATTAATGAATATAGTTGTAATAATTCTCGGATTAGCTGTTGGATCAACAATGCCAGGTGAAGTATTTTTACAATTTGAAACAATTGCTATTTTTATACTAGGTCTTGTTGCATTTATTTCAGCTACTATTGCAGGAATATTGTTAGCAAAACTAATGAATTTAGTTAGCAAAGAAAAAATAAATCCAATGATAGGGGCTGCAGGTGTTTCAGCTGTACCAATGGCAGCAAGAGTTGTTCAAGAAATGGCTCAAAAAGAAAAACCCGGCAACATGCTCCTAATGCATGCTATGGGGCCAAATATTGCTGGAGTAATTGGAACTGCAACAGTAGCAGGGGTACTATTAAGCTTGGCTCCAGGACTTAGTTAATTTAAATGAAAGGTGTATTCCCAATATTATCAACACCTTTTGATTCAAAAGATAATATTATTTTTGATGACGTACAGTCTGAAGTTGAATACGCGATAAATTCTGGAGTAAATGGAATTGCAATTGCTCTTGCAAGTGAAATTTATAAATTAACAGACCAAGAAAGAAATGAATTACTTAAAAAAGTTGTTGGTTTTGCTAATAAAAGAATAAAAGTTTGTATGAATACNACTGCAGAATCTACAAAACTTTGCATTGAGTATTCAAAAAAAGCTGAAGAACTTGGGGCTGATGCAGTAATGATTGCCCCCCCATCTTTCAATGGTGTACATTCNAATGAAATTAAAAAATATTTTATAAACACTGCTAATGAAATTAATATTCCGATTTTTATGCAAGATGTTTTTGACACACCTATATCCCCTGAAATGGCAGTTGAATTATCAAATGAACATCAAAATTTAAAATATTTAAAAGTTGAAGTTGCACCCACTTTGCCNAGATTTAATAAGCTGAATGAAATTTCAAACAACAGTTTGCCTATACCCTTTGGAGGAATGGGAGGAATATTTATGATAGAGGAGATGAGAAGGGGTTCTGTTGGGACGATGCCAGTATGTGCAATACCAGAAATGTTTGTAAAAGCATACGATCTTTGGGATCAAGGAAAGCATAATGAAGCAGAAGAATACTTTCATAAATATGTACCGTTGATTAGAACTCTAGGGCAGGGCTTAGGTATTTGGAATTGGCTTCCAAAATACATTCTTAAAAAGAAGGGCATCTTTTCAAATGCAATTGCAAGAGAACCATCTTTGAAACCAGATAATGAACAAATTTATGAANTAGATAGGATGTTTGATAGGTTAGATTTGTGAATGATCTAACAACATTAAATATTATTTTTTTAGTATTGAGTTTACTTATTTCTGGATACTTTGCAGGGTTAGTAGGAATGCCGCTTGGTCCAATACGTATATTTTTTATGCTTTTTTTTGGAGTAAATGCCCTGATTGTTTTTGGTACAAATCTTGCTATCAGCTTTGTGATGATGATTCCAACAGTTTGGAATAATCTCAAACATAAAAGAATCGATTTTAGGACAGGAATTTTATTCATAATTTCTGGGGGAATAATTGGTCCATTTTTTGGAGGTATTATTAGTGAATCTTTTTCACAAGATATTTTACTTTTTATTGTTACAGTCTTAATTATTGTTTCAGGATTATTAATAGTTCAAGCAGTACATTTTCCAATTAAAAAAAATAGTAAAGTTAATAAATCAAGAAAAGATCTTATAGCCTCTTTTTTAAATTTAATTATAGGTGCTCTTGGATCTTCGGTAGGCATGGTTTTGGGAGCACTTAGATACCCTGTTATGATTAATTTTTTGAGGACAGAAGCAAAATCAGCAGGAGGAATAAACTCATTTATAAACTTAATATTTGCTTTTTTTGGATTAATTGGGCATTTACTTGCATCTCAAGAATCAGGTAACAGTCATTTTGATTTTTATTTATTTTTACCATTAGCTGTTGCAGGATTTATTGGTTCATATTTTGGCTCTAAACATGTAGCTTATTATTCAAACAAATTTATTCTAGTTACTCTTTATATTATTTTATTTATAATGGGAACTTTAATGATACTAAGGGAGTTTATATAAATGTCTAAATTAACTGGTAGTGACTTAATAATTAAATGTTTAAAGATGTATGATGTTGATACCATTTTTGGCATTGCTGGCGATCACATTTTACACTTACTTGATAAATTAATTGATCAAAATTTCAGAATGATTGATGGTCGTCATGAGGCTGCTTCTGTTCATATGGCTAACGCATATTCAAGAATCTTAAGAAAACCAGGTGTAGTATTATCAACAACCCCAGGTCATGCAAATGCAGTTGCAGGATTAGCTAACGCAATGCATTCTGAAGCTCCTGTAATAAATATTGCTGGTTCTGCTGACTCTAGCAATATAGGTAGGGGTGCCATGCAAGAATTTGATCAAGTTGGTATTGCAAAACCTGTTACAAAGGGTGCATGGGAAATACCATCTGTTGAAAGGATACCTGAATATATATCATTGGCATTTAGAACTGCAATGGAAGGCAAAAGAGGCCCAGTGCATTTAACAATTCCTCATGATTTACAAGAACAGACAGTTGATATTGAAGTCTTTCAAAGATACGAAAAAAGTGTTATTGACGATATGAATAATTGGCTTACTTACCCAAATTTAAATCAAATTGAAAAAAGTTTGGATATGCTATCAAATGCAAAAAAACCGGTAATTATAGCCGGGCTTGGTGCTGGGGCTACTGTATCAAGTAAAGATTTGGATATATTCCTTAAAAATACCAAAATTCCATTCTTTGGAGTTGATTCTGGAAGGGCGTTGGTTCCTGATTCTCACGAATGTTCTTTGGGTATTGGTTATTTGCCATTAAATAAGTCTGCTCAAAGGGTTAATGAATCCGATGTAGTTTTATTGTTGGGTGTAAAACTTGATTACCAGTTAGGTTTTGGAGGGTCACCTCCATTTAATAAAGACGCGAAAATAATTTGCGTTGATCCTGATATTGAACAATTAAACAGATCACGAACCGTTTCACTAATTGTTAATTCTGATGTAGGACCTTATGTTGAATTAATGAAACAAAAGTCAGAAGGAATTAATTGGGATAATCATGAATGGCTAAAATCATTAAAAAATACTAAGAAAAATTATATAAGCGAAATGAACAAGTTATCAGATGGCGAATTACCAATGCATCCAATGGATGTAAGCTTGTCAATCCAAGAAAATTTAGATGACGATACCTTTGTTGTATTTGACGGGGGTGACTATTGTCATTTTTCGAGAGCAACAGTACCAATCGAAAAATATTTAAGATCATTATACGTGAGTAGTTTTGGAATGATTGGAGTTGGGCTTCCATATGCTATTGGTGCTAAAGCAGCACTTCCTGACAAGAAAGTAATATTAGTTGTTGGTGATGGTTCTTTAGGTTTTCATGTACCTGAAATTGATACTTCTGTGAGACACGATTTGCCAGTAACAGTTATAGTTGGCAATAATAGTTTATGGGGAATAGATTATTGGATTCAAAAGGGGTTGTATGATAGGGATGTGTGGACAGAATTGGATCAAACAAATTATGAATTAGTTGCAAAAGGTTTTGGTGCACAAGGCATTCTTGTTGATAATCCAGAATTACTAAAACAAGAATTAAAAAAATCATTAAATTCAAATAAAATGACAATATTAAATACCATTGTTAGAAAAATACCTAGTCCAGTAGCTGATGCNGCTGTGTCTAGAAAATTAGGAACACACGGATAATGCCAATTTACCATCAAGATAACTTAGAACCTAAAGAAATTCATCCCGGCGTAAAGGTTAGAATAATGCATGGTGAAAACATAATGATGATGTTGGTGGATATATCTCCAGGGGCAACAGTCCCAACTCATACTCATGTAAACGAGCAAGCAGGAAGAGTGCTTTCTGGNTCTTTTAAATTAGTTATTGATGGNAAGGAACATANACTTAAAGAAGGTGATCATTATCTAATTCCTTCAAATGTNCCTCACAGTGCCCATGGNAATTCATCTAATTCTTTAGCTTTAGATATTTTTTCACCACCAAGAGAGGATTACAAAAAACTTTAATTACTTNTTTGTTTCCCAGAAAATATCACCTATTTCTTCAAGNGCAGCTTGAAATTCCTTAGCTTTGCCTAAATCAACATTAACTTTAACAAAAGATCCTAATTTNCANGCATTCCAAATTTTCTCATGAAGGTCAGGGTATTTTTCTAGATGCTCNGGTTTGAAGTAATCNGTCCAAAGNACTAAAACATCATCTTTTGCTTTTTTGGCATGNATTTCTTTAGCATACACATATCTCATCATTGAATTTGCAAGCGAAGGTGATGGGCCACCTGAAACATCAAGTCCTTCCATTAATTCAGTCATCCTTACTACAGTTTTTGCTGCTTGGATTGCATCATTTGGATCATATATTCCGCACGGAATGTCACAATGAGCGTAAGCAGTCAATTCATTTTTAAATAAGTTTTTAATTCTATCGTTGTTGAGCATAAAAATTTCTCCTGTTAAATTATTAATAAGTTAATTATCTGATAAAAATTTTAAATGTAAAGATCATAAATGTTAAAAAATCTATTAAATCAGAAAATAAATGTTTTAGAAAAAAGTATGGAACCTTCATTAATTCATGGTAGTTCAATAATTATGAGAAAGATTATATTGTTTTACAAACCAAGGAGATTTGATATTGTTCATTTTAAAAAAGATGGCTCTAATTTAATTAAAAGAGTAGTGGGTTTGAATAATGAAAGAATTCAAATAAAAAAAGGGACATTATTAATTAATGGCAATAAAATTTCAGAAGAATATACAGACAATAAATATATTTATGATTTTCCAGAAATGATTATTGGTAAAAATGAATTATTTTTAATGGGAGATAATAGAAAAATATCTATAGATAGTAGAAAGTTTGGGCCAGTTAATATTAAAAATATCTTATCTTTTCAAAGACTTTAAAATCATTTCAGAAGCAAATTTTCCGCTAATAACAGCTCCTTCCATTGTTGATGGCCATGATGTGTTCCTCCAATCACCAGAATAAAAAATATTTTTTAGATTTAAAGGGACACTATTTCTAATTAACTCATTTTTGCTATTACATAAAAAAGTTGCATCTTTTTGCTTTACAATACTAAATTTTTCTAAATTTTCTTGATTAGCTTTTGGATAAATTAAATTAAGTTCTTTTAAGAAAATTTCTTTAATTTTGATCTTGTCCATTTTCATCCACTTGCTTGATGCACTTTGCGAAATAACAATATGGTTTTCGTTATTATTATGATTTTTTGAAGTATTAAAGATCCATTGAATTTCAGAATCAACAGATGCTAAATATCGATCATCAGTAACTTTATTTTTAAACCAAAAATGAATTCCTAATATTGGTGAAGT
>PBWZ01000026.1 GCA_002727435.1 Chloroflexota bacterium | reverse complement strand
TGAAAATTTCGAATTAAAGATTCAAGAAGATTCTGTGCCAACACCTGAACCTGAAAAGATAATTGTAGTTGCAACTCCTACACCGGAAGTTCAAAAAACTCAAATGAATATTGAAGGGCCTAGTAATGACAGCAGTGGCTGTAATGGTGGTAGTTCTAGTGTTTCTATATTTAGTGTGCTTTTATCAATATTAGTAGTATTGCTATATAAAAAATCTAGAAAAGAACTTAATAGCGTCATATAACCCTTACTTTAAGATTTTCTAAGGTTTACTACCTTTAACGTGTCAGAAATGCTAGATTTTGTTATATTTGCATTAATTACCGAATCTTCAGGTGAATGACCAAGCCCCTTAATTAATTTTTGGTAAATTTCAGAAGTATCTTGATTGCTGCCTTTTTCAACTATTATTAATATTTTTGGGTCCAAGCTACTAAGAAGCGAATTTATTGATTCTACTGACTTATCGCTAGAATCATCACTTAGGCATATCAAAATATCAATTTTCCCTATAGATTCTGTAATATTTGCAGGAATTGTAATTTTTGAGATCTCATTTAAATAACAAATTGTCATTCCTTCAGAATATACAGAATAAATATTTACAGATTCATCTAGATTTTCTGTATTCAAGCGTATTGCATGACCTTGTATTGGTATATTATTAACTTCATATTCACCTGGTTCAAATATACTTACAGTGGTTTCAAGTAATTTTTTTTCAGCATCTTTCTTTAGGTTTTCATCAAGGAAAATAGCTATAGTGTTTTCATCTTTCTGAGAAGATTCATTTAATGTGCTTTCATCATGATTAAACAGAATCAAGCCTTGTGATGTTTCTGCCCGAATTCCAGCATCATTTATCCAAGAAATCTTCATTAAAACTCCTTTAAATTGAATTAAATTATTTTTTTTATTTTTACTTTATAATAATACTTAATCTAAACTAGTTAATCTAATATATTAAAAACTAAAAAATAATGAGTTCCAAAAGAGATTATTACGAAATATTGGGTGTTGGGAAAAATGCTACTGATGAGGAGATAAAGAAGGCTTTCAGGAAGCTAGCTTTAGAATTTCACCCTGATAGAAATAAAAGTAAAGGCGCTGAAGATAAATTTAAAGAAATTAATGAAGCATATCAAGTATTAAGTGATCCTGAAAAAAGAAAATCCTATGATCAATTTGGTCATGATGGAATAAAAAATAATTTTCAAGATTTTGATTTCCAAAATTTTGGAGGTTTTGGGGACATATTTGATGCATTTTTTGGAGGCTCTCAAACAACTTCGAGGTCAAGGAGGAAGGGGAGAGATTTACATAAAACTGTCAATATAACTTTTAAGGACTCTGCCTTTGGAATAGAAAATGATATATCTGTTGAAAGAATTGGAAAGTGTGCAAAATGTAGTGGAAGTGGTGCAAAAGACTCAGCAAGTTTTACAAAGTGCCCAAATTGTAATGGAAGTGGACAAGTAAAAAGAATTCAAAAAACTATTTTCGGTCAATTTGCTCAATCTTCAGTTTGCCAAGATTGTACTGGTAGCGGAAAAAAAATTACTCAAAAATGCTCAGAATGTAACGGCAAAGGGTCAAATCTAGAAAAAAAGACAATATCTGTAAAAATACCTCAGGGAGTATCAAGTGGTGACACAATAAAGCTTTCAGGCGAAGGTGAATATGCTGGAAATAATTCAGTTAAATGGAGATATATACCTTAAGATAAATGTTTCTGATCATGAATATTTTACAAGAAGAGGCAGAGATGTGATTTTAAATATTGAATTAGATATTTTTCAAGCTATTTTAGGCGATAAGTTAGAAGTACCAACTTTAGGTGAAAATGCTAAAATTNCAATCCCTCCAGGNACTCAGAATGGTGAAAAATTTATAATTAAAGGAAAAGGTTTTACTGATGTAGGTGGGTCATCAAGAGGTAATCAAATTAATTTTATTCAAATAAAAATACCAAAAAATCTTTCTGATGAAGAAAAAAATAAATTGAAAGAAATTAAAGAGTTAATGTTGAGTAAAAAAGATAAACCACAAAGTATTTTTAGAAAATTTATGAGTGGTTCGTAGTATTTTGGCAGATAAATCTTCTATTTGGATAAAGTATAGTGTTAAAGTCCCAGCTGAATTTGTTGAGCCGGTTGTGAGAATGTTTTCTAAATTTTTAACTCATAATGTATATGTAGAGCAATTAGGGGACCCTGAAGATGGTGTAGAAAAATTGAACACAAGGGTTTCAGGATTTTCACCTAAAAAAAATTCAACGAATAAGTTGGAGTCAAATTTAAAATCAGGACTTTTGTTGTTTAGTGGAGTATTTGATTTATCAGAAATTTTTATTGAAGAAATAAATTCAGATGTATGGGAAAAGCAAAAATTTGAACCAATAGAAATAAATGATATCCAGATTTTACCTAGTAAAGATCATTCATTAAAGAAAGGTTATATTGGAATTGTTATAGAACCTTCAATGGCTTTTGGGACTGGTCACCATCCAACTACCAAAATGTGCATATCATTAATTAAAAAATATGTAAGCAATAATTTTAATGTTCTTGATTTAGGGTGTGGGTCTGGAATTTTAGGGATAGCATCAATTAAATATGGTGCTAAATATTGTCTAAGTTTAGATATTGAAGAAGAGTCGGTAAAAGCTACAAAGCAGAATTCAATTGATTCAAAAGTTAAAGGCATAGAATCAAAACAACTAGATTTAACACAATCAATAGATATAAACTTTGTTCCTGAAATGATCATAGGAAATTTAAATTCATATTTATTTAAAGAAGGTATTAAAAATATAGTGAATTTAATGAGTAAGAATACTATCATGATTGCTTCTGGAATACTTATAGAAAATTATAAAGAAATTAATAAATTATTTATTGATAATGGTTTACTGGAAATTGATAAACAAGAAAATGGAGATTGGACAGCTTTAGTATTGCAAAAAAATGCATAGATTTTTTATAAATAGCGACTTAATAAAAGGAAAAGAAATATCCTTAGAAAATCCTACTTCTCATCAAATAAAAAATGTTCTAAGGATGACNGAAGGAGACTATTTTGAATTGTTTAACAACACNGGCAATTCTTATAAGGCTAAAATTATTGATAGTGAAGGCAATTTAATTAAATGCTTTATAGAAGATCAATTAAAAACTTCACAAGATGAAATAGAAATTAATGTATTTCAATCAATAATTAAAATTTCAAAATTAGAGTTAATTGTTGAAAAATTAACCGAAATTGGCATTTCATCCTTTACGCCAATTATTACCGAAAGGACTCAAAAAAAAGATATAGATTCACTTTCTGAAAATAAATTGAAAAGATTAAAAAAAATCTCAATTGAATCTTCAGAGCAGTCTGGAAAAGTCTATATTCCTAATATTAGCAGTATAAAAAGATTAAGAAATTTAGATATTGTTAGCCCTGATAATTTAGATATAGTTTTTTATGAAAACAATGATAATGCTAAAAAACTAAATTATTTGAAAAATAAGTTTTCTGATAAAAAATCAATTTCAGTATTTATAGGTCCAGTTGGAGGGTTTTCTATTGAAGAAATTGAGTATTTTAAATGCAAAGAAAGTGTAATAATCAATTTAGGAAATACTATTTTCAAATCAGATACAGCATCAATAATTAGCGTTGCATTATTAAGAAATTTAATTTCTGGTAATTTAGATTAATTTCTTTCTTTTGATGGATTTCTTGACATGAATTCTTTTATTGCATCAACAGGATTGTAGTTTTCATGTACAACTTTATATGTCATATTTATTATTGGCATTTCTAGCCCCTTTTTTAAAGCAACATTATTAACAATTTTTGATGCATTTGCGCCTTCAATTGTAACTTTATTTTCTTTTATATAAGTTTCAAGGGTTTTGCCAGATGCCAATGCATAACCAAATTGCCAGTTTCTGCTCAAGTTGCTCACACACGTTGCAACTAAGTCACCAATTCCTGAAAGGCCATAAAATGTATACTCTTTTGCATTAAAAGTTGTGCCAAATCTTACAATNTCTCTTAGACCTCTTGATATAAATGCAGATTTGGCATTATCGCCCAAATTCATTTTATCTATTATTCCGCATCCAATAGCAATTATATTTTTTAAAGAGCCACCNATCTCTGANCCAATTACATCATTTCCGCTATAAACCCTGAATATTTCATTTGAAATAATGTCCCTAAAATTATCTGCTTTATTAATATCATTAAATGACAATAGTGATGTAGCTGGTTTTCCCATAAGAATTTCACTTGAAAGATTAGGGCCTGAAAGGACTCCTATATTATTTTCAGAAATATTAAGTTTATTCTTAATTAGAACAGATAATGTATTTCCATTTTTATCAAAACCTTTTGAAGCAGATATTATTTGAGTATCATCACTAATCTTATTTTTGATTAATTCTAAGTTATTTTCTAGAGTTGGGCTGGGGACAGAAATAATTAATAAATCTTTTTCNATAAAGTTACATTCTTCNATNTGNANATGATTAATTTTTNGTGATTTTGGAATCTTGAAATCTTTAACTTGTATGAAAGTCCTAGACTTAACATAAGATAATTTTTCTTTGTCTTTATATATTAAATTAACTTGGTTATCACCATTTGATAAAACCTTAGCCAGAGTCGTTCCCCAAGTGGTATTTCCTAAAATATTTATAATCATATTTTTTTAAATGATAGTTTATTTTCATTATTATCCATTAATCTTAAAATATTTTCTTTGTGTTTATAAATAATTATAGATACAGCAGGAATTATATAAATAAGATCATAATATGAAGCATCAAATAAATTAAATAAATTAAATAAAACCATTGAGATAAATGCAAAAATACAGCCAAGTATAGATCCAAGAGATACATACCTAGTAAAAAGTATTGCGATTATAAATACTATTAATGCAGCCATTGAAGATGGAAAAAATATTATAACCAGTGGTCCTATACCAGTTGCTACACCTTTACCTCCTTTAAATTTGTTGTATATTGGATAACAATGACCAACTACAAACAATAATGCAAAAAATTGTATAGTTCCTTGTGTTTCAAATAAATTTAATAAGTTTAAAATTATTACTGGCATTATAGACTTCAACATATCAAGTATTAATACTGTAAATCCTAATTTAGGCCCCGAGTTTCTTAAAACATTTGTTGCCCCTGTATTGCCACTTCCTACCTTTGTAATATCAACTCCTGTCATAAATTTACTTAAAATTCTTCCAAAAGATATTGAGCCTATCAAATAGCAAACTAAAGAAATAAATATAAATAAAATTATGTTAATCATTTTCCCTAAACTCTAATTGAAGAGGTACTCCTTTAAGATCAAATATTTTTCTTAATTCATTTTCAATGTATCTCTTATATGAAAAGTGAACAAATTCGACATTTTTAAATTTTATTAATATTTTGGGAGGCCTATTTCCAATTTGTTTTGCATAAGTAAGATAAGGTGTTCTTTTCCCTTTAGAGGGCGGAAGATTTGAGCTTACAATATTTACTAAATTGCTCCAAATATCATCATCATTAATTTTTAATTGGTATCTTGAATTTACAATTTTAATATTATCTAAAATTCGATCAATTCCTTTACTCTCAATTCCTGAAGTATAAATTATTGGCACACCCGGAAAAAATTTTAATTTATCAATAATATTTTGCTCATTAATTTTTTTATCAATCAAATCAATTTTATTTATTGCTAAAACACACCCGTTTCCACTTTGAATAATCATGCCAGCAATGTGTTGATCTTGTAGAGTTATTTGTTCAGTTGAATCAATAACTAGCAATGAAATGTTACTTTCAGAAATTGAACTTATTGTTCTTATTACGCTAAAGTATTCAATTTCTTTGCCCAGTTTTCCTCTTTTCCTGATTCCAGCGGTATCAACAATTGTGTACAAATCTTCATTAAAATTTAATTTTGAATCAATGGAGTCTCTTGTGGTGCCTGGAGTTGAATCAACTATGGACTTTGAGTCTCCTATTATTGCATTAAATATTGTTGACTTACCAACATTAGGTCTACCAACAATTGAGAACTTTATTGATTCATCATCATCTTTTTTTTCAGAAAACAAATGATGAATTGAATCCATTAAATCATAGATTCCCATGTCATGATAAGCACTAATTTTTACACCTTCACCTAGTCCAAGTGAATAAAAATCATTTGATTTATGTAGATTATCATTATCAACTTTATTAATTACTAATAATATATCTTTATCAAATTTTCTAATTTCTCTTAATATTTCTTTATCGCTATTTGTTATTCCATCATGGGCATCTACTAAAAATAATATTTGATCTGATTCTTTTATAGAATCATAACTTTTTAATTGAACTTTTTGAGTTAATTTATTCTCTGGTTCTAATTCAATCCCCCCAGAATCAACAAGAATAAATGACTTATTTTTCCAAGTACAATTACTTTGAAGAGCATCTCTAGTTGTGCCAGGAATTTCACTTACAATGGATTTTCTTTTACCTAAAATTCTATTAAATAAAGTTGACTTACCTACATTTGGTCTTCCGCAAATTGTAATAATAGGGGTAATCAAAATTCCTCAATTTTTTAAACTATTTTTTTTATAATACCCAGTTGGCCCCAGATTCTATTTTCTGCCTGATCAAAAACAACTGAATTTTTATGATCAACTAAATTTTCTGAAATTTCTTCTCCATGATGA
>PBWZ01000025.1 GCA_002727435.1 Chloroflexota bacterium | reverse complement strand
CTAACATTTTAAGTATAGGATCTTCTAAAACATTAATAAAAAATTGTAATTGTATTTCATAATTATGCCATTATCTCATATATTCATTATGTTGATTTTAAATTTCATCTTCTACTCTTTCAACAAGAGCTTTCATGTAACCAATTGCAAATGCAGTAGCAGTCCTATTTTCTACCCCATATTTACTTTCATAATGATTAGACTCAGAAACTCTATCGTTAAGAGACCCCATTGTTGGATTATGATCAGGTATTATTATTCCATCAAAATTAACTTCTTTTAGTGTTTTAATAATCTTGTACATATCCATATAGCCGTCATCTAAAAAGGTTTCTTTAAAATGTGGAAGTGGTTTGTCAACATTCCTGAAATGAATCTTGAATAATTTATTTTGATCGCCAAAATATTTTGCCATTTGAGTTACATTTTTTTCTGTAGTATCTCCCCCTTCAAGCCAAGTTCCAGCACATAAACAAATTCCTATATATGGACTATTTGCTATTTCTAATGCTCTTTCATAACCACTAAATGTACTAAAAATACATCTCGGAACTCCTCCAAGTTTTACTCCTGGAGGATCATCTGGATGAATCCCGACTTTTACACCTGATTCTTCAATTGTTGGTTTTACAGCATTAATGTAATATTCAAAATTTTTCCATAGTTCTTCTTCAGAATACTCTCTTGAATGAGTTAATTCTTCTTTTGAAATGGTTTGGCCGTTATTTATATAAAAGGTTTCAGCATTTAGATCAAATGCTCTACCAATTGCCCCACCTCTTGTTGGCTCTTTTGCTGTACTCCAAACTCCGTTAGCCATATGGGCATAAGTCGAATAAAAAATTCCTGCCTTACTTAGGTCTCTAATATAATTTTTATAATCTTCAATTACTTCGTCTCTGTCATTTAAATTTAAAACTAAAGAAGCATGATTATGTATATTCGAATTTCCAAAACCATATATTTTTAAATCATTTGTTTCAAAGATTTCTCTTTGCTTCATAAAAAAATCATAATTCGCCTCACCTTTTCCCGCAAAAAGAGTAACGTAATCAAGGCCTAATTCTTTAATAAAAGCAATATCTTCCACATTTGGGTTAGGTCTTACCTGTGCAGCAATTTTTATTTTTGATTTATTTTTCATATCAAACTTAATATATATTAAGATAAAGTTTGTTTAATATGAAAGATTTTTTCAACAATGTATATATAGTTCTTATTGAAAAAAGAACTGATTTTAGTGGTCGAGCCTCTAGGAGTGAATATTGGTCATCGTGGTTATTTATTCAGTTAACTTCTATTTTTCTTTTGATATTTGCATTCAGGGCTAGGCCGCTATTATTAATTTTTATACTATTTAGCATCCTTATTATTATTCCTTCTTTTGCAGTAACTGTAAGAAGACTTCATGACGTCAATAAAAGTGGTTACTGGCTGATTGTACCCTTGCCTTTAATATTTATATCCTATTTATTTCTTTTCCTGCTTTCATTATTTTCTCCTGAAAATCAGTCTGAAGGATTAAATTTTTTTCAAATTATCTCTATAGTCACCTATATAACGGGCATATTCATGGCGTCACTTTGGTACTGCTTTCCAATATTTATGTTTCTTACTCAAAGGGGGGATATTGATAAAAATAGGTATGGGGATCCAAATTAAATTATAGAATTGTTATAAGATAATTCCTGAAAGGAAGTTACTATGAATGTATTAATTAAATCAAAGTCAATTTTTTTCTTATCATTGGCAACAATTTTAGTTGTTTCATGTTCATCTGGTGAAGATTCTGCAGGTGATGAAATTGTATTAGGAAAAAAAATATCAAATAATAACATTTACACATTAGAAGACTTCACCGCATCTCCAGTAAAATTTAAAAAGCTAAAAGAATATGATGTTGATGAATTAAATTATGCTAAAAGTGTTTACTATGGTTTTAGAAAATTCGATGATCCTGTTGATTATGAAATAAGATTTTTTGAAACACACGAAGACGCTCTAATGGGCGAAGAACTTGTGAGGGAGAGGGCAGGGACAAAAGAAGAAATTAAACTCGATAAAAATGAGGCTGTATTTACTGAAGGCCTTAAAGATGTAAGGCACTGTTTTGGTGAAGCCCAAGGAGAAGGTGGTGTAGCTGGAGGTGGTGCAGGAATTGGAGGCCACTGCATCAACTCTAAATACAGAAACTACGTAATTCAAGGAAACATTATATTGTTGTGCCAAGGTATGGACATAAATGCTTCATTTAGAAATTGTGAAAAATTACTTAACTTACTCAATGAAGAGTAATTTACGAGCAATATTTTAAATATCCGTGTATAATAATTGACAGAAATGTTATATTGAAATTAGCCTGATTTGTAATAGGAGAGTTTATGCATCCATTTAATTATTATGACCCAAGTACAGTTGATGAAGCTGTAGAAATTTTAAAAAAATTTGGAGATAGAGCTAAATGTTTAGCCGGAGGTACTGATGTGTTAGTTCAGACCAGAGGTGAAAGGTACGAACTTGATGCAATAGTTGATGTCAAAAAAATACCTGAATTAACTTCTGTAGAATGGACAAATGATCACCTTATAATAGGCGCTGCGACACCATGCTATGTGTTATATGAGGATCCAAAAGTATGTGAGGCATTTCCAGGAATAATTGATTCTGCATCTTTAATTGGTGGTATCCAAATTCAATCTAGAGCTAGTCTAGGAGGGAATCTTTGTAATGCTTCACCAAGCGCAGATGGTATATGTTCATTAATTGTTCATGAAGCAGAATGTGTAATTGCTGGCCCTAATGGAATTCGCGAAATACCTGTTGAAGATATGTGTGTTGGCCCTGGAAGAAATGCAATGAATGAAGGTGAATTTCTTGTATCTATAAAGTTGCCATTAAAAAATAGTTCTTTTTCAGCCTCATACGAAAGGTTTATTCCTAGAAACGAGATGGATATTGCGGTTGCAGCTGTTGCCTCTTCTGTATCTTTAGAAGATGGTAAAATTGCATCTTGCAGAATTGCTTTAGCTGCTGTTGGTCCAACTCCAATTTTTGCTGAAGAAGCATCAAAAATGCTTATTGGTAAAGAACCATCTGAAGAAAATATAAAAGATGCCTCTAGCAAAGCAAAAGAAATTGCTTCTCCAATTTCTGATATGAGAGGAACAGTAGAACATAGAAAAGATTTAATNGAAGTTTTAACTAGAAGAACGCTATCAAAAGCCGTTGAAAGAGTAGGTGTTTAAATGTCTGAAAACAATGTTAGAAAAGTAGCTATCAATACAACTATTAATGGGCAAGAAATGGATATNTTAGTTGATCCNTACGTTAGCTTATTGGAAACTTTGAGAGAAGTTGTTGGGATGACAGGAACAAAGGAAGGTTGTAATGATGGGAATTGCGGTGCTTGTACAATAAATATTGATGGACGNATNGTTGATTCATGCCTTGTTCTGGGTGTAGAAGCTGAAGGTAAAAATATTGAAACTGTTGAAGGAATGGCAACACCAGAAGGGTTGCATCCNCTTCAACAAGCTTTTCTTGAAGANGCGGCTCTACAGTGTGGTATTTGTACTCCAGGTTTTCTAGTATCAGCAAAAGCATTACTTGANAATGAGCCAAAACCATCTGAAGAAAGAATTAGGCATTGGCTTGCTGGAAATCTATGTAGATGTACGGGTTATGACAAAATAGTAAAGGCAGTAAAAAAAGCATCAGATTAATCGGGGGGTTAAAAATGGTTTCGAAAGCAAAAAAAAGCGATTATAAAGTAATTGGCACAAGGCCTATACGGCATGATGGTTATGATAAAGTTACCGGGAGAGCTCAATATGGAGCTGATATAAAATTACCAGGTATGATTTATGGTGCTGTTTTAAGAAGCCCTCACGCCCACGCCAAGATAAAAAATATAGACATTTCTAAAGCAGAAAATATGAATGGAGTTTTTGCTGTAATGACAGCAAAAGACCTTCCTAGGCTTACTGATAAACAGAGAGGAAATTCAGAAGAATCAGGGTCTGAAAAACATTTGAGTGAAAATGTTATGGCATTTGATAAAGTCCTATATAAAGGTCATGTTGTTGCTGCAGTTTCAGCAAATGATGTAAACACAGCCAGAGAAGCAATAAAGGAAATTATTGTTGATTATGAAGTTTTGAAGCCAGTTATAAATGTAGATCAAGCAATGGATAAAGATGCACCAATATTACATGAAGATTTTATTGGAGATCATCTTGGCAANAAGGTTAAAAACACAAATATAGCTACTTATAATAGATATAAAATCGGAGATGCCGATGATGCATTTAAAAAATGTGATCTTGTTGTTGAAAAGGAAGTTGAACTACAAACTGTTCATCAAGGTTACATAGAACCTCATAGTGGTACAGCTATTTGGGATGAAGATGATAGGGTTAAAGTATGGACAAGCACACAAGGCTCTTTTTCAAATAGAGATAGTGTTTCTAAGGTTTTAAATCTTGATGTTTCAAGAGTAAAAGTTACTCCTATGGAAATTGGAGGTGGATTTGGTGGAAAAATACCAGTTTACCTTGAACCTATTGCTGCTGTTCTTTCAAAAAAATCTAGAAGGCCTGTTCAATTAGTTATGTCTAGGACTGATGTTTTTGATGCTAGTGGTCCNGCTCCAGGAGGAAAAGTTATTGTAAAAATTGGAGTTGATAAAAATGGCAAAATGCTTGCAGGTTATGCTGATATTAGGCTAGAAGCTGGTGGGTACCCAGAAGCATTTATTGAAGCAGCAGCAAAATGTGTTTTTTCTTGTTACGATATCCCTTCGATGGATATTGAAGCTTATGATGTTTTAGTAAATAAGCCTAGNTCTGCNCCCTANAGAGCNCCGGGTTCTCCTCAAGTTGCATTTGCAACTGAAACAGTTGTGGATGAAATTTGTAAAAAACTTGATATGGATTTAATTGATTTTAGATTATTAAATGTTGCAGAAAAAGGTACAAGAACAGCCTTGGGTCCAAAATATAGAAANATTGGACTAAAAGAAGTTCTTGAAGCTGCAAAAAAATCTGATCATTGGAATTCAAAGTTAGAAAAGAAATCAGTAAACGGAAAAGTTAGAGGCAGAGGCATTGCAAGTGGATACTGGTTTAATATTGGTGAGAAATCTGCAGTAAACCTTTCATTAAATATGGATGGAACAGTTATTTTGACTGAAGGCTCCACAGATATTGGAGGGTCTAGAGCATCAATTGCAATGCAGGCAGCTGAAGTTCTCGGAATAAATGCTGAATCTGTAAGACCATCTGTTGTAGATACTGACAGTATTGGTCACACTGATGTGACTGGAGGAAGTAGAACAACATATGCAACTGGTTATGCAGCATANAAAGCAGCACATATGCTAATCGATGAAATCACATCAAAAGCNGCAAAAATATGGGATATATCNGAGGGTGACATTATATATAAAGATGGAATTTTAAGTTCAAGAACTGACTCAGAATTGAATATGACTCTTAGNGAGTTCGCTGATCGAAATCCATTTGGACCTGTAGTCTCAAGTGCTTCAGTTGATTTAGAAGAAGCTGCNGGAGGCTTTGGTACTCATATAGTTGATTTAGAAATAGACCCTGAGACAGGCAAGACTGATGTAATTAGATATACCGTCTTACAAGATGTTGGCAAGGCTATTCACCCTTCATACGTTGAAGGTCAATTGCAAGGTGGGGCAACCCAAGGAATTGGCTGGGCTCTTAATGAAGAATATTTTATGAGTGATGATGGAAAAATGCTTAATTCAAGTTATTTAGACTATAGAATGCCAATAGCATTGGATCTTCCTATGATTGAAACAGTATTAGTTGAAGTTCCAAGCGAAGATCATCCTTTTGGAGTAAGAGGTGTAGGCGAGACACCAATTTGCCCTCCAGTTCCTGCGATTTCNAATGCTGTGAATGATGCTATAGGNACACGAATATTGAGTACCCCTATAAAGGCCTCAAAAATACTTAATACCTTAAAAAGTATGTAAGATACTTTTATGATTAAAGTATTTTTGCCTTACAAAACTAGGAAACTGTTTGATTTGCCTGTCGAGATTGATGCTGAAGGTAATAATTTAAGAAATTTGATAGAATTTTTAGATATAAAATATCCTGGTTTAAAACAGGAATTGGTTGATGATGAGAAATTAAAACCCACTATATCTGCTGTTATTGATGGCAGAACGACAAGATTGGGCTTAATTCAGAAATTAGACAAAGTTTCAGAAATACATTTCTTGCCATCAATTGCGGGCGGATAAAATGAAAAAAAAATTTCCTGATCTAGAGTCTAAGCCATCGTTTTCAGATATAGAAAATGAAATATTGGAATTTTGGAAAAAGAATGGGACTTTTCAAAAAAGCATTGAAAAAAATAAAAATTCTGAATATGTATTTTATGATGGACCTCCATTTGCAAATGGATTGCCACATTATGGACATTTATTGACAGGATTTGTCAAAGATATAATTCCTAGATTTCAAACCATGATTGGTAACAAAGTTGATAGAAGGTTTGGATGGGATTGCCATGGTCTTCCAGCAGAAATGGAATCAGAAAANGAAATTGGTGTATCAGGAAGAGCAGAAATAATAAAATTTGGTGTNGAAAATTTTAATGATCATTGTCAAAAATCCGTNATGAAATATACCCAAGAATGGGAAAAGTCTGTTTACAGACAAGCGCGATGGGTTGATTTTGANAATGACTATAAAACAATGGATATTTCTTATATGGAGTCTGTAATTTGGGCNTTTAAAGAATTATGGAAAAAGGGATTAATCTATGAAAAAGACANGGTCATGCCATATTCATGGAAAGCTGAAACTCCAATTTCAAACTTTGAGACAAGACTTGATGATTCTTACAGAGAAAGAACTGATCCNGCTGTAACTGTTAAGGTGAAACTTAAANATTTTGAGCATNANGCATCAATANTAATTTGGACTACAACCCCATGGACTCTTCCATCAAATTTAGCAATTGCTGTAAATGCAGAACTAGACTATTTAGTTTTAAATGACGGGAAAGAAAATGTAATAATTGGTGAATTTGCTTATGAAAAATATAAAGAAGAATTTAATGACTATGNNATATCAAAAAAAATAAAAGGATTAAATTTAATTGGNCTAAATTATGAACCAATTTTTTCTTATTTTNAGGATGAAAAAAATGCTTTNAAAATTCTTTCAGGAGAATTTGTTAACACNGAAGAAGGTACTGGNGTTGTTCATATGGCGCCAGGTTTTGGTGAAGATGACCAAATTCTTTGTGAAAAAAATGGAATAAGATCTTTATGTCCTGTTGATTTAAAAGGCAGGTTTACTAATGAAATAAAAGATTACGAAGGACAATTAGTTTTTGATGCCAATAAAAATATAATAAAAAAATTAAAAGATAATAAGGTTTTAATTAAACATGAAAATTATAAACATAATTATCCTCACAGCTGGAGAACAGACGAACCATTAATATATAGAACTCTAAATTCTTGGTATGTTGAAGTTTCAAAATTTAAAGACCAAATGGTAACAAACAATAAAAAAATAAATTGGATACCAGGGCATATTAAAGAAGGGTCTTTTGGTAATTGGCTTGAAGGCGCAAGAGATTGGTCTATTAGCAGAAATAGATTTTGGGGAACGCCTATACCAGTATGGAAAAGCACTGACTCAAAATATCCAAGAGTTGATGTATATGGAAGTTTGGATGAAATAGAAAAAGATTTTGGAGTTAGGCCTAAAAATTTACATAGACCATTTATAGATGAGCTTACTAGGCCGAATCCAGATGACCCTACTGGAAAAAGTAAAATGGTGAGGGTTGAAGAGGTTTTTGATTGTTGGTTTGAGTCTGGATCTATGCCCTTTGCTCAAGTACATTATCCTTTTGAGAATAAGGAGTGGTTTGAATCTCATTTTCCTGCAGACTTTATTGTTGAATATATAGCTCAGACTAGAGGCTGGTTTTACACGTTAATGGTTCTATCAACAGCATTATTTGAAAGACCACCATTTTTAAATGCTATTGGTCATGGAGTTGTAGTTGATGAAAATGGTTCCAAGCTCTCAAAAAGGCTAAATAATTACCCTGCCCCAGATGAAGTATGGACAAAGTATGGCGCTGATGCTTTACGTTGGTTTCTAGTATCTTCTCCAATTTTAAGAGGACAAAATTTAGTAATGGATAGAGATGGTTCGGGTATCGATTCTTCTTTGAGGCAAGTAATTGTACCTTTATGGAATTCTGTATATTTCTTTACTTTATATTGCAATTTGGAGGATTATAATCCAAAGATTATAAATGATGCAGATTTACCAATTGATAAATATATTCTTTCAAAAACTCATAGGGCTTCAAATGATATAAAAAATTCTTTATCCAATTATGATATTACTGGATCATGTGACCTAGATAGCAGAATTTATTGAAACTTTAAACAATTGGTATATAAGAAGATCTAGGAATAGATTTTGGGATAAAACAACCAATAAAAATGCTAGAGATGCATATGACACACTTTATACAGTGTTAAATACTTTGTTAAAATTTTCTGCTCCATTAATACCTTTAATTAGTGAAAAGCTTTACATGAATTTAAATAAAGGGAATTCTGTACATCTCGAAGACTGGCCAGATGTTAGTAACTTAGTTGAAGATAAAAATTTAATTACGAATATGGATATTGTAAGAAAAATTGTTTCAACTTCCTTGTCAATTAGGAANAAAAATAAGATTAGAGTAAGGCAGCCTTTGAATGAATTGGCAATAAGCATTGATAATAATGATTGGGTTAAAAATTATATTGAATTAATTAAAGAAGAAGTAAATGTAAAAAAAATTATAATTAAAAATAAGGTTGATGAAGAAGGGGNCGAGGAACTTAAAATTATTCCTAGCAAATTAGGTCCAAGAATTGGAGCAAAAGTNCAAGAGTGTATCAGATTAGCAAAATTAGGAGAATGGAAAAATATAGACGGTAAAATTATTGTTGGAGATATTAATTTAGAAGAGAATGAATACGAATTAGAATCTAAAATTATTAANGATGAATCATCTCAAATTGTGATTGGTGAAAATATAATTGTAAGCTTAGATATAAATCTTGATGAAGGATTAATTAGAGAAGGTATTTCTAGAGATGTAATAAGATTGATCCAGAACCTAAGGAGAGAAAAAAGCCTAGATGTATCAGAAAGTATAGATATTACTATCAATGCTGATGAAGCTATAATAAGGGCAATAAAAGAAAATTACTCATATATCTGTACTCAAGTTTTGGCAAATAAAATTGAAATAGGAAACGACACTNATAAAGATTCTGAAAAAATTTCTGGATACAATATTAATATTAATTTCTAATAACTAATATTTTTCTAAATTCATTGAAATTTCAACTTCCTGATTCTCGCGTAATATATTTAGAGTAATATTTTCTCCTGGCCTATAATTGTAGAGCCAACTTATATATTCACCATTTGACCTAACAGGCTTTTCGTTAATGGATAAAATAATGTCACCTGGTATTACGCCTGACTTATCTGACGGGCTACCTGACTCCACCTCTAAAACTACAATTCCTTTTAAGTTTTCATCAAGCTCGCAAACGTTATATCCATATTCACATAAAGTTGATAATAAATTNCTGTCTATAGTTCTGGCTTCAATTCCTTCTTTGGGAATTTGAACTTCACCATATTTTAATAAATCATCAATGTACCTCTCTACTAAGTCTGAGCTAATTGCAAACCCAATTCCTTCAGCNCCCCTCATTATTGTGCTATTAATACCAACTAGTTCACCTTTCAAATTAACTAAAGGCCCTCCTGAATTACCCTCATTGATTGCGGCATCAGTTTGAATCATATCTGTTAATGTACGATCATCTTCAGTGACCATTACNCTTTCTTTGGCACTTACTATTCCAACTGTAACTGTTGGAGTACCTACAAGTCCAAATGCATTTCCAATTGCAATTACCCAATCTCCAACTTTTAAATTTTCTGATTTTGAAGTTGAAATGGGAACTAAATCAAAATNTGTATTTATTTTTAATANTGCTATATCACTAAATGGAACTCTTCCGATTACTTCAGCAATAAAACTTTGCCCATCATTTAGAAAGACACTAATTTCTCTTGCCTCAGAAATAACATGATCATTAGTAATTATGTAGCCATCATTTGAAATTATTACACCACTNCCATCAGCACTNCTAACTCTTGGTATGAAGAATCTATCAAGAGCAACTGTTGAAGTATTAATTGCTACAACAGATGGAGAAACAATTTCTATAGTATTGTTTAGACTAGGTAAATATCCATCAGAAATAACAGATTTAGGTTCTTCTGGTATTACTTCTTCTTCTATTTCATTACATGATATTAAGAATAAAGAAATTATTGTTATTAGATAAAAATATATTTTCACTTAATAATATTATCACATTCAAATTCCATTTTTAATCTGGAAAACAATATAATTGTAATTATGGCAATTAAATCTTCATCGATAAGACCAAGAGATAAAAATCTCAAACCACAATACATTAGGAGTGAAACAAGAAAAACTTCTAAAAGAGGTGCTTCGTCACCTCTTATAGTAGTTTATGGATTTTTAGCAATTATTCTAATGGGGGCATTACTTTTATATCTTCCATTTTCTAATCAAGAAAATATTTCTTTTGTAGATGCTCTGTTTACTTCAACTTCAGCAACTACTGTTACAGGACTTACGGTTGTTGATACATTTTCAAGTTGGACACTTTATGGCCAAATTATCATTGCTTTATTAATTGTTTTAGGTGGAATTGGATTTATGACAGGCGCTGCATTTTTTTTGATTGCAGCTGGGCAATCTTTAGGGCTTACAAGAAGAGTTCAGGTTGGGCAAGGTTTAGGAGAAGAAAAACTAGATTCCATAAGTGGATTAGTTTTAAAAGTTGTTATTTCTTCATTAATATTTCAAATAATAGGTACTTTGATTTTTTTAATATTGTTTAATATTAATTTCGACAATAATTTTACAGATAATTTATGGNTGTCNATTTTNCANTCANTTTCNTCATTNAATAATGCNGGNTTCACNATATTTAAAGAAAATTCAAATNTAGATATATTNTCNCAAGGCTATTTGAATAATATTATTTTAATTTTGACATCTNTCTTATTTTTCTTTGGNGGCATAGGNTACTTTGTTGTAAATGACCTATTNCATCATAGAAAAATTCTTGGCNGAAGAGGATTNCGAAAATTTAGAGTTCTCCTNAGNTTGGAGACAAAAATGATTTTAATTGGTTCATTAGTTTTAACTTTCATAGGNTCAATTNCTGTATTTGTTTTTGAATATTCAAACCTACAAACNATTGGTAATTTTTCTTTAAGTGAAAAAATAATTAATAGTTTTTTTACATCAATGTCAACAAGNACTGCAGGNTTTAATTCTTTTGATATGTCNCTTACAAANGANTACACAAATATTATATGTGGAATGTTAATGTTTATTGGTGGTGGCCCTGCATCAACAGCTGGTGGTATTAAAATTACCACTTTCATNCTTTCAATAATGATGATATTTAGTCANTTNAAAGGTAAAGAAAACATTTCATTTTCTGGAAGAGAGATTCCTTATAGTCTTGGAGTAAGGTCATTAGTTATTTTGGTCCTTAGNCTTTTTATTGTGCTATTCATAATTTTTATNGTAATGATTATAGAAGATCAATACAATCAAGCNCACTTAACATTTGAAATATTTTCTGCTTTTGCAACAAATGGTATGTCAACNGGAACATCNTCAAANCTTAGTGAATTTTCAAAAATAATATTTATTTTTGGNATGTTCATTGGAAGACTTGGCCCAATGACCCTTGCTTTATTAATTTCTGGATCAAAAAAACAGATAGAGTACAGATTTTTTGAAGAGAAGGTTAGAATAGGNTAAAAGGAGTAAANTTTGAAAACAACACAGGTTGTAGTAATTGGTCTAGGAAGATTTGGAACTACTGTTGCAACAACACTTTACCAAATGGGTCATGATGTTTTAGCAATTGATAAAAACTCTAATAAAGTACAAGAATTAGCCGGACAAGTAACATATGCCGTTGCAGCAGATGCAACTGATGAAGATGCTTTAAGAGAATTAGGAATTGAAAAATTTGAATATGCCGTTGTTGCAATTGGCTCCAATACAGAAGCAAGCATTATGGTGAGTGTATTACTAAAATCCTTGGAAATAAGTAATGTTGTTGCAAGATCTGTATCTAAGCTCCAGGGGCAAACTTTAGACAGGATAAAAGTTGATAAAGTTGTATATCCTGAAACTGAAATGGGAACAAAGCTTGCCCATGATTTATTTTTACCTGGAATAGAGCAATATATGGAACTAACTTCAACATATGGGATCAGTAAAATAAAAGTTCCTCCTAGACTTGTTAATCAAAGTCTAAAAAATAGTGGATTTGGGAATTT
>PBWZ01000024.1 GCA_002727435.1 Chloroflexota bacterium | reverse complement strand
TTGATTAACTTTTTCAGAATTTTTCATAATTTACTTCTCCAAGATGCAATTATAAGAAATATAGTTTAATTTAATATATAGCAAAACATGATTAAAAAAAATAAATGAATCTCCTTAGCTATTTAAATANAGAGTTGGCTGGAAAAAGTGATGANAATCTCGAGTTAATTTCGGTAATTTGTTCANTTGCTGACTCAACTGTAGACATTGCTATGGANACAAGAGTNACNGGNCTAAAACAGATCAGNGGCTCAGCAAATGAGATAAACGTCCAAGGTGAAGAAGTNCAAATGNTNGACCAAATTGCTAATAANTCNTTAATTGATTCGCTTTCAAAAAATANTTCTTGCGCCGGNTATGCTAGTGAAGAAATAGANGANCCATTAATTTTCAATCAATCTTCAAGATTCATGGTAGTCGCNGACCCTTTGGATGGCTCATCAAATATTTCGGTTAACATGCCAATTGGTACAATTTTTGGAATAATTAGAAATACTGATTATGGAGTTAGCAGTTTTAATAAATCTGGCCGATATTATATAAGTGCTGGATATTCATTATATGGACCATCAGACATATTTGTTATTTGTGTAAACAATAAAGTTAGTGAGTTTACTCTTGATCCAAAAAAGAAAGAATATCAATTATCTAGAGATGATATAAAAGTTCCAAGAACCGGTTCTGTATATTCAATTAATGAAGGAAACTTCATTTCTTGGGAAGATAATATTAAAAAATGGGTACTTAATAATAAAAACCCTACAGGCTCATCTAGTAAAAGAAAAACTCTCAGATACGTTGGATCTCTTGTAGCAGATGCTCATAGAACTTTGATAAATGGAGGTATTTTTGCATATCCACCAGATAAGTCTCAGCCTGAAGGAAAGCTCAGGCTGATGTACGAGGCAAACCCTTTAGCATTACTTTTCACTTCCGCTGGAGGAAATGCAGTATCAATAGATAAAGAAATACTTGATATTGAACCTGAAAATTTTCATCAAAGAACCCCTCTTATTTTGGGTTCGAAAGATGATATTGATGATTTCTTGAATTTTACTACCTCTGGGAGAAGTTCCTTTAAAGAGACACCTGGAATTAGTCCAATTTTTAAATGGAATAAAATTAATATTGCCAAACTTAGGTCACGGTTGGGTCTTAGCAGATCTCGTTTTGGAAAAAAAGTTGGTGTGACAAGAGGGACAGTTCTTAGGTGGGAATCAGGAGATGTTTCNCCTAACTTAAGTAATAATAAGGCGCTTGACAGTATCTATTTATCAACAAGAAAAGAATTGCTAAAAAATCCACTTGATACTTAAGTTATCCACCCGTTTGAAACATTTCGATTTTATTTTTAACTTTAATCTTAGACGTAGATCTTTCCAATGAATATTTATCATCCCTCAATTTCCACATATTTATTATCTCGCTTGTAATGTACTCATTTGATTTTTTACTTCTTAACATCGATTTTAAATTCATACCTTTATTGGCAAAAAGGCATGTAACAAGTTTTCCGTCTGCTGTAATTCGTGCCCTAGTGCAGTTATCACAAAATGGATTAGATATCGAAGAAATAAAACCAATTTCACCTTTGCCATCATCAAAGCTAAATCTGTTAGAGGTTTCAGATGGATAATTTTTTTCAATTTTAGATAACTTATAATTATTTGAAATAATTTTAAGAATATACTCAGAATNAACCACATTTTTTATGTCCCAAGAATTTAATGTTCCAACATCCATATATTCAATAAATCTGAGTATGTGGCCCTCTGACCTACAATAATCAACAAGCCCCATAATACTTTTTTCGTTAACACCTTTTCTGATCACTGTGTTTATTTTTATATTCTTAAAACCTTCTGATTTAGCTTTACTTATACCTTTTATTACTTCATTAACATTGAATTTTTTACCACTCATTTTCTGAAAAACTTCATTATCTAAAGAATCTAGACTGACTGTGAGTCTCTTTAGACCAACTTGAAATAAATCTGAAGCATATTTTTCCAATAAATAACCATTGGTTGTCATTGCAATATCCAAATCACTATTAATTTTTGAAATAGATCCAATTAATTTAGTAACATCTTTTCTCACTAATGGCTCACCGCCTGTTANCCTTATTTTTTTTACACCCAAAGATATAAAAATNTCGGCTANTCTATGTATTTCTTCAAAAGATAAAATTTGGTCTTTTTTTAAAAACTCAAATGCTTCACCATACAATTCTTCAGGCATGCAATATCTACATCTAAAATTGCATCTGTCTGTCACAGAAATTCTTAAATCTTCTAATTTTCNACCAAACTTATCATTCATTTCTAAAAATCGTACTAATCATTTTTTTTACTGCAACTGATCTATGACTGATTGCATTTTTTAAATCGTATCCCAATCTACTAATTGTNTCATTGTAACCTAGNGGGATAAAAATTGGATCATACCCAAAACCGTCCCCATCAATAGATTCNTTAGAAATATATCCATCAAGGTAACCTGTGAATTCCATTTTTACTTGATCATGCAAATTTAAAATTTTTATACAACACACATATCTGGCTTTTCTATTATTTTCTTCTACGCCTTCTAGCTTAGAAAGAATCAATTCATTCCTTTCTCTAGATGAAATATCCCCGCCATATCTTGCTGACTTTATTCCCGGGGCACCATTTAAATAATTTATTTCAATNCCTGAGTCCTCTGACAATAAATATGATTCTGGACCTATTTCAATGCCTAAATCTTTAATCTTATTAAAATAGTAATTAATTTTAATTTCTGCATTTTGTGAGAAAGTATTCCCATCTTCAATCGGTTCTTCTTTAATTTTGAATGAAGATAAATTCAAAAATTCAATCCCAAAACCACTTAATAAATGTTCAAATTCTTTAATTTTTCCTTCATTATGTGTAGCTAAAATCAGCTTCTTATTTTTCAATTTTCCATTCACTCCCAAAATTAAGGCTATTTTTAATTGATTTCAGTCTCTTATAATGCTATATTTTTCCTAGCTTTAATTTTGATTAAATTATACTAAAAAAGTATAGAACGAGAGATATTAGGGAATTTAAAGAGAGATGACATCAAAACTGCCTAAATATTTAGCATTATTCTCATTGGTTTGGGTGTTTATTATTTCTTGTAGCCCGCAACACCAACAGAGCACTTTCGCTAACGCTGGCCCAGTAGCCCAACAGCAATCTAATTTGTATTATTTAATGTTTTGGATTGCAGCTCTAATATTTGTTCTTGTTCAAGGAGCTTTAATATTTGCTTTACTTAATTTCAGGAGAAGAGAAAAGCCAATACCTGGAAGTGATTTTACCGTCCCTGATATTCCACCTAAGCAGGTTCACGGAAATACTAAATTGGAAATTATATGGACCATAATTCCTGCTCTAATCTTAATTGTTATTGCTGTTCCAACTGTACAAACAATTTATGACACATATCAACCTCCAGAGGATTCTGATCCCCTAGAAGTTGTAGCAATGGGTCATCAATGGTGGTGGGAGTTTAGATATCCTGATGAAGGTATAGTTACAGCCAACGAATTATTTATACCTACTGATCGACCTATCAGAATTACTCTCCAAAGCCAAGATGTTATTCATAGTTTCTGGGTTCCACAGGCTGCTGGAAAGAAAGATACTGTTCCTGGAAATACCAANGTTATGTGGCTACAAATAGACGAACCTGGAAATTATTCAGGTCAATGTGCTGAATTTTGTGGAGTAGCTCATGCAAGAATGAGGTTTAGAGTTATCGCTGAAGAAGAGGCTGATTTCAATACATGGATGGATGCCATGAAAACCCCTCCAAAAATGGATACTTCAGATGGATATGGATTATTCTTAGCTCATTGCAGTATGTGTCATAGTATAGATAGCTATAATGAAGGTTCTTATGAAAAAGAATTAACAATGCAAGATGAAAGATGGGATGATTGGTACTTCAATCAAGAAGAGTCAGTAAGAGTATCAGCCCCCAATCTTACACATTTAGGGATTAGATCCATGTTAGCAGCTGGTCAAAAAGATATGACTAAAGAAAATTTAATTACCTGGATAAAAGATCCTTCAGAATTCAAACAAGGAACAAGAATGCAGTCAGTTGCAAGTGTTTACAAAGGCGGACCTGCAAAATTGGAAGACTATGAAATTGAAGCAATTGCAGATTACTTACTTGCTCAGATTCCAGATGGTTGGGGAGTAGTAAAAGCTGGGGGTGAGGCTGAAGAAGAAGTTGAGGCTGTTGTTTGGAATACTCCAGAGGAACATGGAGAATATTTATTTGTAAATCAGGGTTGTGCTGGATGCCATTCTCTAAATGAAGAAGAGGTTATTGTAGGCCCAAGTATGTATGGTTTATACGATAGGTCAGGGGATAAAGTNCCAGGATTGTCAGCTGAAGAATACATTTACCAGTCAATTGTTTATCCAAATGAATATATAGTTGAGGGCTACCCTGCAAATGTTATGCCACAAATATTTATTAACCTTAGTGAAGAAGAGTTGCAGGCTCTTGTTTCGTACTTAAAAACTATTGAGTAAATGATAAAATAATTTTAGGAGACACATAAATGACAACAATTTCATATCCAACTTTAATACCGAGGCCTAAGGAATACGTGTCAGGTGTTTGGTCGTGGCTAACTACTGTGGATCATAAAAAAATTGGAACAATGTATGGAGTAATAGCTTTCTTTTGGTTTCTTGTAGGGGGTATTGAAGCATTATTAATAAGAATTCAACTTTCTGGTCCCGAAGGCAAATTTCTAACTCCAGAAGTTTATAATCAGGTTTTTACAATGCATGGAACAACGATGATTTTCCTTGTTGTAATGCCACTGAGTGCAGCATTCTTTAATTGGATGGTGCCATTAATGATAGGTGCAAGAGATGTAGCTTTTCCTAGATTAAATGCTTTTAGTTTATGGGCATTTTTGTTTGGTGGAATTTTGCTTAATATTTCATGGTTTACTGGTGAAGCACCTAATGCTGGATGGTTTGCATATGCCCCAAACACAGAAGTACCTTTTAATCCAAAAAACGGTGTAACATATTGGATTTTAGGTCTTCAGGTTTTAGGTATAGCATCATTAGCTGCAGGATTTAATTTCTTGACAACAATTATTAATATGAGAGCTCCAGGCATGACATTTATGAAATTGCCTGTATTTATATGGATGACTGCTGTTGTGAACGTACTTATAGTATTAGCCTTTCCTGTAATAACAGTAGCGCTAATTCAATTGCAGTTTGACAGATTATATGGAACTCATTTCTTTAACCCTGTAATGGGCGGAGATCCAGTAATGTGGCAACACATGTTCTGGCTTTTCGGGCACCCAGAAGTGTATATACTTATTCTTCCTGCAATGGGAATCGTTTCTGAAGTTTTACCAACTTTCTCAAAGAAACCAATTTTTGGATATCCATTCATTGTATTTTCTGGGATTGGAATAGGTTTCCTTGGGTGGTTTGTGTGGAGTCATCACATGTTTACAGTAGGATTGGGGCCTGCTGCAAATGCTGCATTTAGTATATCAACTATGCTTATTGCTGTTCCGACAGGTGTAAAAATATTTAACTGGATTGGAACTTTATGGGGAGGAGCAATAAGGGTAACTCCTGCTTTACTCTTTTCAATTGCATTTATAGGGATGTTTGTTATCGGAGGGCTTAGTGGCGTAACTCACGCAGCCCCTCCTTCAGATGCGCAACAACAAGATACATACTATGTTGTGGCGCACTTCCATTATGTATTGTTTGGTGGTTCATTACTTGGTCTTTGGTCAGGAATTTATTACTGGTGGCCCAAATTTACTGGCAAATTTCTTAATGAAAAAATCGGATATTTNCACTTTACAGTTGTATTAATTGGATTCAATATCACATTCTTTCCAATGCATTGGCTTGGTTTAGATGGNATGCCAAGAAGAATAGCAACATATCCAGAATCAATGGGTTGGGAAGTTTCCAACTTGGTTGCTAGCTTGGGTAGTTTTATTCTAGGATTTGGAGTTTTAATATTTATATATAACGTAATTTATTCTAGAAAAGGTCCAAAGAATGCAGGAAACGATCCTTGGGACGGCAGGACGCTTGAATGGTCTATACCTTCTCCTCCACCACATTATAATTTTGAAACAATTCCTGAAGTTAAATATAGGGATGATTTTTGGTATAAAAAATATCCTGAATTAGCAAATGAAAGTCACGGTGGTGGTTCTGGTTCTGAGGAAGATAGTCATGGTGAAAGTCACAATGAGCCTCACATGCCTGACCCATCTTACTATCCTTTATTTTTGGGGCTAGGGATGTCAATAATGATTGGAGGATTCATACCATTTACAGGGCATTGGATCGTGTGTGGGGTTGGATTAGTAATATTTATATGGTCGTTTCTGGGTTGGTGTTACGAACCGGTTAATGATTAGAGGAAGGAATTATGTCTACAGCAATTGAAGAACATGTAAATAGCACTGGAGTAGATAACAAGAAATTAATGATGTGGATTTTTCTTGGGTCTGACTGTCTTTTCTTTGGCTCATTTATTTCTACTTATCTTGTTTACAGAAATAGAAGTTTAGCTGGCCCATATCCTAATGAAATTTTAGATATACCAATTACAACTGTAAGTACTTTTGTGCTTTTGATGAGTTCTCTTGCAATGGTGTTAGCAGTTAGTTATGTTCAGAGAGGCAGTCAAGTGATTGGAAGGTACTGGACACTTGCAACAGCATTACTTGGATTGGTTTTTATGGGTTTTCAGGTATATGAATTTTCTCACTTTGCTCATTTAGGCCTCACACCAAGAACAAATATATTTGGTTCGACTTTCTTTGTTATGACTGGTTTTCATGGAGGTCACGTAACATTTGGTGTTATTTGGTTAGTAATTTTTGCTGTTTCAAGATTAGCAGAATCATTAAAACAAAAATTGTTAATAATCGGGTCAGTATTTTCTGTAATCATTGCAATGGCTGGAACTATGATGACTCACACCTTAGACGTAATACCTAACATTCCATCAGCAGTAGCATACTCAGTATTTGGCATTGGTTTAATCGGAACAATAGGTACATTATATCTTCTAAAAACCAGTGATACTCAAAATATTGAAAGCATAAAAAAAGAAGAGGGTAATTTAGAACTTGCAGGATTATACTGGCACTTCGTTGATATTGTTTGGATTGTTATTTTTACAGTAGTATATTTAATTTCAGCTAACGATGGAGCACCTCTACTATAATGAAAAAATTATTTAGAAATATATGGAGTCAATTCTTAGGGCATTCAACAGATGGTTATTTTAGAGTTCCTGACACACCTCAAGATCTACCTGAACCAGAAAATGACACGCCTTGGGCAGGTACTCTGAAACTATCTATGGAGAAGTTTAATAAGCTGACTAGGAAAGATGGTCACGGAACTCCAGCTTTTTATGCAATTGTTGGGTTAATTCTAGCAGTAATTACATTGGTTGAATTTTTAATCTTTTATGTTGAAAGTCTTGGGGTGCTTTTAATACCAATTATGCTGATATTGTCCCTTATGAAATTTGTAATTGTTGTTGCATTTTTTATGCACTTGAGATTCGATAATAAAATATTTACTTATTTATTCTTTGCAGGTTTTATACTTGCTGCAGTAATTNCTGTTGCTCTTTTAGTACTACTGGCCATCAAGCCATAAATTAATTTGAAATAAAACTTCCGCTCTTTTCTAAAATACTTTTTATTCCACTGTCAGATAAGTTTTTATAAGGCAACTTATAATGTTCTAGCCAAACTTCAGAAAGGTCGCTTTGTATCTGGTTCATTGTAGTTGCTAGATTTTTTCTAATTAAAATTACCCTTAGTATGGATTCATTTAGACTAAGATCTGGCAATATAAAGTCATGAGGGTTTTTTTTGAATTTTGAACATAATGTAAGTATTTGATCAAGGTTTTCAGACCCTTTTACTTTTACACCTACTGATTTCAATTTTTCAATAAGTAAGAATTCTGTTGAGAATCCCTCATTCTCAAATTTCTCAAAATCTATTGAATAAGATTTTTCTTCATTTTGCTTCTTTGTTCTTTTTTTTGCCATTACTAATCTTTCAACAATATTACTTCTATTTCGTCACCTGACTTAATCACTTTACAATTCTCAGGACAAATTGCAAGCCCATTAGAGTATACAAGAGAGCTAAATATGTTTGATCCTTGATTTTTATAAACATCAGCTATGTAATCATTTTCATTGTGCTTTTTAATGCTTACCCTCGAATATGATCTTCTTCCGTCATTATTATAAATATCTGAACTTATTTTTGCTCTTATTTTTTTTCTATGAATATTTTTCATTCCTTGCATTTTTAATAAAATAGGTCGAATAAAAAGNTCAAAGCATACATATGAACTNACAGGGTTTCCGGGCAGGCCAATATGAAAAACTTCNTNGTTATTTAAAACNACCTTNCCAAATGCTAATGGNTTTCCTGGNTTCATATTTATGCCCCAAAAATCAANGTTGCCTTTACTAGAAATAGCATCTCTNATTAAATCNAAATCTCCTTTTGATACTCCTCCTATAGTTACTATAAGGTCGCTTTGACTACAATTTTCATACAATTTATCAACATCTTCTTTCTTATCTGAAAGAATCTTGTGCATCTTGCACTCGGCACCAGAGCTNTTAATAGCAGCAGAAATGGCAAAAGAATTTGAGTCGTATATTTGGCCATCATTTAATTTCTCCCCAGGCATTACTAATTCATTTCCAGTTGAGATTAATGAAACTATAGGTTTCCTAATTACATTAACTTCATTTATTCCAAATGATGCAATNGCACCTATTATTGCNGGGTCTATTAGCATTCCATTTTCAACAACAGTTTCACCAAATTTATAATCTTGNCCAGANAACCTAATGTTGTCACCTTTATTTACAATTTCATTTATTANTACAGTATCTGGAAAATCATTCCCTTTATGNGGGTTATTATTTGTGTTTTCAAAAGGAACTACAGAATCTGCNCCTTTAGGNATACCGCTGCCTGTCATTATTCTCATAGCCTCATCTTTTTTAATTATGTAATCTGTAACTGATTCGGCGCCAACTCTACCAACAACCCTAAGTGACTTATTTATTTCCAGATCNTCATGCCTTACCGCAAAA
Source organism: Chloroflexota bacterium (assembly GCA_002727435.1). Lineage (GTDB taxonomy): Bacteria > Chloroflexota > Dehalococcoidia > Lucifugimonadales > Lucifugimonadaceae. The sequence goes on along the minus strand of PBWZ01000024.1, from coordinate 19,033 downwards.
CCATCCATTGCAGAATTATTTTTATTTGGCAAATCAAATAATGCATTTATTTCTTCNTCCAAAATAAAACCATTGGAATCAATTAATTTTTTTTGGNTAGATTGAAGTTTTTTAAATTTAGAAAAAATTATTTCTTGTGCATTTTCAACAGAAATTAAATCGTTATTATCTTTTGATTTCATTTTAATCTCTTATATCAAAGTCAATTTTTTTTGATAAATGAGATAAAAATAATTTTTCACAATTATCTATTTCTTCACCAGACAATGTTCTTTCATCAGAGCCATATATTAATCTCACTGTTAAAGATTTTTTTCTGTCACCAAGTGAATTATCTTTATATATATCAATAACATTAATTCCTAAAATTAAATCAAAATCTGAAATTTCATTAGTTATNGCTTCAGATAAAATTGAGTCCTCTAAAATAAAACTAATATCCCTCTTGGAAACAGGAAATTTATTTATTTGTTCATACTTTATTTCACTTTTTTTGATGTAATTATTAAAAACTTTTTTTAAATTAATTTCTACAATAAAAACACTTTGATTTTTAACCTCAAATATAGAAGAAACGTTTTTTGAAACTTCTCCAAATTCTCCTACTTCATCATTGTTAATTTTAATAACATAGCTCATTCCGTCTTGAAAATAAGTATGTTCTTTAGGTGTTAAGTCAAAATGAATTTTTAAATTTTCAAAAAAATTATCAATAAATGATTTTGCATCATAATAATCAATTTTTCTTTCATTATCCCAGATAGTTTTTTCACGATTACCTATTATTCCTATGACTAAATTTTTTTCTTGAATTGGCAAGTTACCATTTTTTGATTTTTTAAAAGTTGTCCCGACTTCAAATAAATTAATATTTTTATTCAAATTTCTCGAATTTAAACTTAATGTTTTTAGCATTCCAGACTTAAGTGACGGCTTCATGTATTCAACTTCGCTAGACATAGGATTAAGTATTTTTATGAATTCATCTTCATTTATCTCTGGGCAAAAATATTTAATATTCTTTAATGAATCTGCAGAATAATTAATAACTTCGTTAAAGCCTAAAGCAACATTTAGATCAATAACTTCATCTAAAAATTCTAAATAATTATTTGGTTTCCATTCAGGAATCACACCAGAAATTGGTGTGGCAGGAATTGAATCATATCCTTCAATCCTACTGATTTCTTCAATCAGATCTTCTGGAATATTTATATCAGGCCTCCAAAAAGGTGACATAACTTGATAAGTAATCTCTTTTTGGTTTTTAGTTTTTTTGAATTCAAAATTTAATTTAGAAAAAATTTCATCAACTGACTTTTCTTTAAATGAAAANCCTAATAATGAATTAATTCTATTTAAAGAAAGTTCGATTATTTCATCACTTTTTTGAAAGCCAGTATCAATTATTTCTGAGGATATATTTCCTCCACAAATTTCCAAGATTAGATGTATTGCTCTATTAAATGCAATTTCGCTTAATTCTGGTTTAAGGTTCTTTTCGAATCTCAAAGTTGCCTGACTTTTTAAATCAAAATGATTAGCTGTTTTTCTATTATTACCACCTTCAAAACATGCTGATTCAAGTACTATTTTAGATGTGTCATTCTGAATNCCAGATTCTTTGCCTCCTTTAATACCTGCAAGAGCTATTGGAATATCTGAATCAGCAATAACAAGCATTTCTTCAGTTAATTCTCTTGTTTCTTCGTCAAGAGTGACTAATTTTTCACCTTTTTTTGCATTTCTTATAATAATTTTGCTGTTATTTATTTTTTCGTAATCAAATGCATGCAAAGGTTGTCCAAGCTCAAACATTACGTAATTTGTTATGTCTACNATATTGTTTATGGGGTTTTCACCAATAGAAATTAATGCTGATTTTAACCATTCAGGTGACTCTTGAATTTTTACACCATCAATTACTGCNCCTATATATCTTTTACATAAATTCTTTGCCTCAATATCAATTTCTAAATTATCTGATGATTCAGCAGATTGTTTATTAAACACTTCTATATTTTTTAAATTGTTTCCTGTAACAGCAGCAACCTCTCTTGCAATACCATATATCCCNAAACAATCTGGTCGGTTTGGTGTTAATTCAAAATCAATAATCGTGTCAGAATAATAATCTTCAAGTTTTCTTCCAATTTCAAAATCTTGATTTAAATCCAAAATTCCATCATGGTCATCTCCTAAACCTAATTCAAGTGAAGAGCATATCATCCCATTTGAAACTTCACCTCTAATTTTTGATTTCTTTAAAGTTTCCATCTTTTTACTTTTAGGACTGAATAATTTAGATCCAACTGGTGCAAAAGCTACTTTTTGATCTACGTACAGGTTGTTGGCTCCACAAACAACATCAAGCAATTCACTATCACCTGAATTTACTTTTACAAGATTTAGTCTGTCAGCATTTGGGTGCTTGGAGACCTCTGATACTTGCCCTACTATAATGCCTTCCCAGTTTCCTTGAGTTTGAACAGATTCGACTTCAGTTCCTGCTAAAGTCAAACGATGAAGCAAATCATCAATGCTTCCTTCATCAACTTTAATATATTTTTTTAGCCAGCTAATTGGTACTTTCATAATTTCCTAAAATTGCTCTAAAAATCTCAAATCATTTGAATAAAATAATCTNATATCGTCTATATTGTGCTTTATCATNGCAATCCTTTCAGGACCCATNCCAAACGCAAATCCTGATAAATTTTTATCCTTATATCCTGCTTTTTCGAAAACCTTTGGATGAACCATTCCTGCACCTAAAATTTCTAACCATTTACCTTCCCAATANATTGACATATCGACACCAGGTTCAACGAATGGAAAATAATCACATCTAAATCTAATTTTTGTTTCACTTCCAAACATTTTTTTTGCAAATTCATACAAGGTTCCTTTTAAGTCAGAAAAAGTTAAATTTTTATCAACAGCCAAACCTTCAACTTGATAAAAGTGCCATTCATGAGTAGAGTCTGTTGCTTCGTATCTATAACACTTTCCTGGAACAATTACTCTTATTGGAGGGTCTTGATTTTCCATTATTCTTGCTTGAACAGGTGAGGTATGAGTCCNTAAAAGCATTTTTTCACCATTCTTGTTGATTTTTTCATCTATCCACATTGTGTCCCACATATCTCTAGCCGGATGATCTTCAGGAATATTGAGCATATCAAAATTATATTTATCTAACTCAATTTCAGGACCTTCTGCGATTTGAAACCCTAAAGAAACAAATGCCTTTCTTATTTCNCTCAGAGTTAATGTAACAGGATGAAGCTTTCCCATTGAAATATGCCTACTTGGCAATGAATAATCTTCAGATGATTTTGAAGTCCCAATTGTTCCCGAAATTCGATTTTTTGNATCCTTAAACTTCCCTTCCAATTCGATTCTTGTTTTATTCCCCAGAGATCCAACAACTTTTTTTTGTTCCTGATCAAGATTCTTAATATTCTTCAAAATATCAGAAAGTTCAGACTTTCTACCTAAATAATTTACTCTCCAATCTTCAAAATCTTTGTCTGAAACACACGATTTTAGGTCATTTTCAGCTTTGATTTTCAGTTTTTCAATTTTTTCAATCAATTTTTCCTTGAGCTTTCTTTTTTAAATTATTTAATTTAAAGATTGCAAACTTAAATGTAGCATAATTACTACAAGTTGATTTTTATACATTATAGTTGAACATTCAAGTTTATTTAAGTACAATTCTAGTATATTAATTTAGATGTAAATCGACGTTACTCTAAGATTGGACTAGGAGGTCTTTAAATGAAGTTAACAGCGTACAGTGTTAAATTAAAGAAAGTTGTTGAAATTGCTAACCCTAAAATAGTTACAATGAAGAATGGCCGAAAGGCAGTTCAAGGTGTAGCTGCTGAGGATCCATCTTCAAAAGTATTTAGAATACTTAGCGACAAAGATGTTGCTGAAGTTGAAAAGCAAATAGGCTAACTCGACTATTTAAACAAAATTTAAAGCGACCCACTTTAATCGTGGGTCGTTTTTATTGTTGGGAGTAAATATGGAAAAAGTTTTACTTGGTAAAACAGGTCTCAAAGTTAGCAGGCTTGGCATTGGTTTATCTGAAATAGGTTCAAGCAATAAAGAAACTTCAAAAGAAATTCTTCATACCGCATTAAATAATGGAATAAATTTTTTTGATACATCCTCTTGCTACGGCAAAAGTGAAGAATTTGTTGGTGAAAATTTATCTAAATACAGAAACGATATTATTTTAGCTTCTAAATGTGGGCATTCTTCAAGATTTGATTCTAGTCTTCCTGATTGGAGCTATGAAGGCATAAAAAAAAGCATCGATAGAAGCCTTACTCTTCTTCAGACAGATAGAGTAGATATCATGCAACTACATTCTTGTGGTGTTGATACCTTAGAAAAAGGAGAGGTGATAAAAGCTCTTGAAGAAGCAAAGTCTGATGGGAAAATTATTCATCTTGGTTTTAGCGGTGATAATGATGCTGCTATTTGGGCTGCTGAAAGTAACAAGTTTGAAACTATACAAACCAGTTTTAATTTGGTTGAACAAAAAGCAAGATATAAATTATTTGATTTGGTTGATAAAAATGAATTAGGTCTNATTGCAAAGCGACCAATTGCAAATGGAGCTTGGAGAGCAAATGAAAATCCAAATGTTCACTCTGCTCCAACTAATTATGCAGAAGAATATTTTAATAGAGCAGGNATAATGACTGGAGAGGGAAGTATTATTAATGAACCAAAAGACAGAATTATGACTTCGATGGGTTATACATTTAGCTTTAATGATATAGATGTTGGTATAATTGGAACACAGAACCCTAAACATCTTTTGAGTAACATAGATATGTATGAAGAATGTCTTGAAATGCCAAAAGAAGTTGTNAATGAATTGAACAACAGGTTTGATAAATTCGGTAAAAATTGGGATCAAAGAACATAAATGGATAAAAAGAAAAGAATATTAACTGGAATAAGACCAACTGGAGCACTTCATCTTGGTCATTATGTAGGNGCATTAGAGACATGGCTAGAGTTTCAAGACTCTTATGAATCTTTCTTTCTTATAGCAGACTACCAAGCTCTTGGGGATAATTTTGATGATATAGATAAAATAACTGATTCTGTTAGACAGGTTGCAATTGACTGGCTTTCAGTTGGATTGGACCCAAATAAAAGTAACTTTGTTATTCAAAGCTATGTTCCTGAACACGCTGAACTTACTATGCTACTAAGTTTTGTAACTCCACTAGGNATGCTCGAGAGAAATCCAACTTTAAAAAGTGAAATAGATCAACTTGCAGTNGANAAAAGAACTGTAGGATTTTTTAATTATCCTATGAGTCAAGTAGCTGATATTTTACTTCCTAGAGCTGATTTAGTTCCTGTAGGAGAGGATCAGGCCCCACATATAGAAATGACTAGAGAAGTTGTAAGAAAATTTAATAGAATCTTTGAACCGGTATTTAGTGAGCCTGGTATAAAAATTGGAAGGGTGCCAAGACTCAAAGGGACTGATGGTGGCAATAAAATGAGCAAATCGAAAGGTAACGTCATAGAGCTTAGGTTTTCAGAAGACCAAGTAAATAAAGCTGTTATGTCAATGTACACTGACCCTAACAGATTGAAGGCAACTGACCCTGGAACAGTAGAAGGGAACCCTGTTTTTGAATATCATGACGCCTTCAATGACGATAAAGAAAAAGTAGAAGATTTTAAAATAAGATACAGAGAAGGAAAAGTTGGTGATGTGGAAGTTAAAAAAGATTTAGCTATTGCAATAAATAATTTTCTTCGACCAATTAGAGAAAAGAGAGACTATTATGAAAAAAATCCTAAATTGGTTGAAGAAGCATTAATGGCAGGGACAGATAATGCTAGAAAAATTGCTGATGAAACCATGAGAATGGTTAGGTCTGCAATGAAAATAGATTCATATACTTCAAGATGGTAGAAAATATTCAAGCAGATATTTCAATAGAACTTTTTAATGATTTATCAAAAAATTATAATTTAATTCCTATATATAAAGTAATTGAAAAAGGCAAAAAAACACCTGTTTCTGTTTACAAAAATTTGAAAAATCATGCAAACACATTTCTTTTAGAATCTGTGGAGGGTAATAAAAATTTTGCAAGATATAGCTTTATTGGATTTAACCCTAATAAAATTATTAAAACTGGAGATAAAGAGAAATTTAAAAAAATTGATCCATTAAATAAACTTGAAGAACAATTAGAAAATATAAAAACTCCAAAGCTAGAAGGATTGCCAGAATTTAATAGCGGTGCTGTTGGATTTATTTCTTATGAAGCAGTAAGTTATTTTGAGCCCAGCATCAATAAAATTGAAGATCAAACATCTTATTTTCCTGAAAGTATATTTTTTATCACAAGTTCATTAATTATTTTTGACAATGAAGACAATAAAGTTTTTATTATTTCTCATGCCGACTTGAGAGATTCAGAAAATTTTGAAAAAGAATATGAAAAATCAATAGATGAAATAAAAACTATATCTCAAGTGATTGAAAGTTCATTAGATAGTGAAGAAGAATTTAAAGATACAGATAATGATAATGTTTCTCTCAAAGTAAATTATTTGACACCAAAAGAAGAGTTTATGAATTCTGTTGAAGAAACAAAGAAGCTTATCTATTCTGGTGAAATGATACAGGCAGTTTTATCTCAGAAAATAACTGTTGAGGTAGAAGCGCAACCAATAGATATCTTTTCTTCATTAAGAAAAATTAATCCTTCTCCATACATGTTTCTTTTGGATTGTGATGAATTTAAAATTATTGGATCTTCGCCAGAATTACTAGTAAAACTTCAAAATGGAAAAACAGAAGTGCATCCTATTGCTGGAACAAGGCCTAGAGGAAAAAATGAAAATGATGACTTGGAGAATGAGCAAGATTTATTGAGGGATGAAAAAGAAATTGCTGAGCATCTAATGTTGCTTGACTTGGGCAGAAACGATCTTGGTAGAATAGCCAAACCAGGCACAGTTAAGGTCACCCAACAAATGGAAATAGAAAGGTATAGCCATGTGATGCATATTGTTTCTCATGTTGAGGCAGATATAGATAAAAGTTTTAATGCTTTTGATGTTTTAAGATCAGCATTTCCAGCTGGAACAGTAACAGGTGCCCCAAAAGTTCGGGCAATGAAATTAATATCTGAAAAAGAAAAATATAAAAGAGGGCCTTATTCAGGTGCAGTTGGATATTTTTCATACGATGGGAACATGGATACAGCAATAGCTATCAGAACAATAGTTTTAAAAGATAATCTAGCAATTCTTCAAGCGGGTGCAGGTATTGTTGCTGATTCTGATCCTGAGTCAGAACATAACGAATGTTTAGCAAAAATGGGAGCATTAATTAAAGCCTTAGAACATGCAGAAAACTCAACAAAGAGATAACTATTTAGTTACCCCAAATAAAAAAGAATATCAAACAATTTCTCCAAAATATCAAAGTATTTTTTTATCTTTAAAGATAAATAACTTTAATTTAAATCCTTTAATAGTTCACAAGATAATGAGATCAGAAGATTGCTTTTATATGCAAAAAACACATCCTGGAGAAAAAGAACCATATGAAACAATTATGGGGCACAAAATTTCAGAAGCCACTATGACTAATGGAGCAGATCCAATAAAAGAAATTAGAAAATTAATCAATAAAAATAAATCATTAACTTATTGTAGTGAAAATAAACATTCTGGATTATTCTCTTATTTTTCGTATGAATGTTTCCAGTATTTTGATAAAGTTCCCAAATTGAAAAAGGATCCAAATGGTTGTCCTGAATGCATAATTCTAAATCCAGAAATAATATCCACATATGATCATAAGGGTAAGTCTATAACTATCTCAAAAAAGTATAGGTCATCTACAGAAAATTATGATGATTATATTGAAGACTTAATTAGAATTGCAGATTTTATTTATGAGAAATCAAAACAATTTAGTATTAAAACGCCTGAAAAACTGAAAGGTCAGAAAAGTAAACCTATAACCAATAAAAGTAAATATTTGAAAAAAATTAAAAAGATAAAAGAAGAGATAATTTCTGGAGAATTAATTCAATGCGTACTTACACAAAGATTTAAAAAAATTTCAAAAATAAATGACCAGGAACTGCTTGAATACTTATCTACAAATTATCCATCTGAATATGTATATCAAATATCTGACAAANAATTTTCAATTACTGGCTCATCTCCGGAAATGTTTTTAAAGGTAAAAAATAATGTTGCAACTATAAGGCCGGTTGCAGGAACTATAGGATCCAAAAAAGGTAAAACAAANAGCCTAATCAAAAAATTAAAATCCAGTATTAAAGATAATGCTGANCANATTATGCTTGTTGATTTAGCNCGNAACGATTTGGGTAAAGTTGCTATACCNGGNTCGGTGAAAGTAGACAAATTAATGGAAACAATGGCATANAGAAATGTAATTCATTTAGTATCAGAAGTGAATGCAAAATTAAGAGANGACAAAGATTTTCTTGATGCATTTTCATCTACATTCCCAATAGGAACTTTGGTTGGCGCTCCTAAAATAAGGGCTGCAGAACTAATAAACGAGCTTGAAGAAGAAGGGCGAGGGGCTTATTGCGGTGCAATTGGNTGGTTTTCAAACAATGGTAATTTAGAAACAAGTACCATTATTCGTACTGTTGTTAAAAAAGGTGAAGAATTGTCATTTAATGGAGGAGGAGGAATAGTATTTGACTCTATACCTGAGGTAGAATATCAAGAGACCTTAGATAAGGTAAAAGCTTTTTGGTAAATATAAATGATTATACTTATAGACAACTACGACAGTTTTACTTACAACCTTTTTCAATATATGACTGAGCTTGGTGCAAAAGTAAAAGTTTTCCGTAACGATGAAATAAAAATATCAGAAATCGAAAAAATGGCACCTGACAAACTAGTTGTTTCACCAGGGCCATCAAACCCTGAAAATGCTGGNATTTCTGAAGAATTAATAAAAAAAATGGCTCCAATTATTCCTATATTAGGTGTTTGTCTTGGTCATCAATGTATTGGGTCAACATTTGGGGCTAAAGTAGGTTATGCTGGGGAGGTAAAGCATGGAAAAATCTCTGAAATTACCCATGATGGAAAAGGGATATTTAAAAATATTAAAAATCCTCTTAAAGTTGTAAGATATCACTCATTGTCAATTGATGAAAAAACATTGCCTGAAGAACTTGAAGTTACTGCAAGAAGTGAAAGTGGAGTAATAATGGGCGTAAGGCACAAGAATTACGATATTGAAGGAATACAATTTCACCCTGAATCCATTTTCACAGAAAATGGTAAAGAAATGATCAACAATTTTTTAAATTATGGAAAATAAAAAGATATTANAAGCCATAAAATTNGCAACAAATAATGAGGATTTAGATTTTGAATTAGCTAAGCTATCTATGAATGAAATAATGAGTGGAGAGGTTACACCTTCTCAATTTGGAGCTTTTATAATTGCAATGAAAATGAAAGGAGAAACTCCTACTGAGATAGCAGGTTTNGCTACAGCAATGAGAGATAAATCTCTAAAAGTAGATTTAGACGANCCTCTACTAGATACATGTGGTACNGGNGGAGATGGACTGAAAACTTTTAATATTTCAACAGCTGTTGCATTTGTTGTTGCTGGTGCAGGCATCAAGGTAGCAAAACACGGAAATAGAGCAATATCCGGATCATCAGGTAGTGCTGATGCATTAGAATCATTAGGAGTAAAAATTACATTATCTCCATATTCTGTAAAAAAGTGTATTCAAGAAATTGGAATAGGTTTTATATTTGCNCAATCATTTCATCCAGCCATGAAGTTTGCATCACCTTTAAGAAAAGAAATTGGNATACCTACAATATTTAATATTCTGGGCCCTCTAACTAATCCTGCAGGCGCCTCTAATCAATTAATAGGAATATCTAGCTATGAATCTGCTGAAAAGGTNGCAGAAGCATTAAAAATATTAGGTACTAAAAATTCTATTGTTGTTAATGGTCACAATAATTTAGATGAGATAAGNGTAGAGGGNAATACAAATATATGGCAGGTTAACAAAGATAAAGTCAAAAGAAGAAGGGCAAGNATATCAGATTTTGGTTTACCNGAGTCNAAATTAGATAATTTAATTGTTGACAGCATAGAAGAAAGTGTTGGTACGATAAAAGATATTTTTGATGGCCAAGGTTCTGACCCTTTAGAAAAAAGTAATATATCCTCAAGAAGAAATGCTGTGATTATTAATGCTGCTGCTGCATTGGTAGCCTCTGGTAAAACTGATAGTTTTCAAGATGCTTCTGAAATGGCCAAGACTTCTATTGATTCTGGGGCCGCACAATCTAAATTGATAGAGCTTATTGAATTATCAAATAAGATGGACTAGATATGCAATTAGGTAGCGTACTAAAACAAATAATTAAAGATAAAAAAAAATTAGTTGAAGAATCTAAGAATAAGGTCTCACTTCAAGAATTAAAGNTTAAAACAANTGAAATTAGTAAACCTANTGATTTTAAAAACATTTTTGATTCGAATGAAATATCCCTAATTGCTGAAATAAAAAGATCCTCAGCATCTGCAGGAGACATATTGCCTGATTTAGATTTATCTAATATTACAAATACTTACATTGAAGGGGGAGTGTCAGCAATTTCCATTTTGACAGAAAAAACTAGATTCGGTGGATCATTGTCAGANTTGAAAGAAGTTGCATCAATTTGTAAAAAAAATAATGTGCCTGTTCTGCAAAAAGATTTTATTTTTGATGTTTATCAAATTTATGAAGGAGCATTAAATGGAGCTTCAGCAGCTTTAATTATTGTTTCTATTNTGGATGAAAAAGAATTAAATCAATTAATNAAAACATGTAAAGATTTGTCTNTAACTCCTCTTGTNGAAATATTTNATGAATATGAATTGNATCTTGCTCTAAATAATGGAGCTGATGTCATTGGAATAAATAATAGAAACTTAAATAATTTAGAAACATCACTAAAAGTTTTTGAAGAACTATCACCCATGGTNCCAAAAGATAAAATACTTATTTCTGAAAGTGGAATAAAAACAATTGAAGATGTNGAACTGATGTCTGAACAGGGNGCTGATGGAGTTCTTGTTGGAGAATCTATTTTAAAAAGTAAAAATATCANTGACCACATCAAAAAATTATCTAATGTAAAAAAATGCAAATAAAAATTTGTGGAATCAAAGATTTAGAAAGCGGAGAAGCATCAATTATAAATGATGCGNATTATTTAGGATTTAATTTTATTGAAAGCTCAAAGAGAGTAATATCACCTGACAATGCTTTAGNTATTATAAACAANCTAAGAAAAAAATTTCCAAAGAGAAAGTTCAAATGTGTTGGATTATTTGATAAGGATCTATTTAATTCAATTGAAAAAATATCAGAATATTNAAAATTAGACTTTGTTCAAATATGCGGAGATGGAGATATTGATACACCAGTTCCTTCAATGAAACAAATAAGAATAAAAGCTGAAGATACTGACGAGNTAATTATAAAAAAAATACAAGACTCACTCATGATTCACAATTATGTAATTTTAGACACTTACAAAGAAAATGCATTAGGTGGNACTGGAGAAAAATTTAATTGGAATGATTTTAAAAATTCTATCAATACAACAAATGTTTTTTCTTCAGGTGGATTGAACCCAGAAAATATATTGGATCTACTAAATAATTTTAGCCCTTTTGGAATTGATNTTGCTTCTGGNGTNGAAACTAACGGNAAAAAAGATCCTAAAAAAATTAAAAGAATTATTGAACTTTCAAAGAAAAAATAATTATTCTACGCTTTCAAAAATGTCTTCACTTACCTGCTGATCTTTAAGGTATTTAAAGAGAGGGCTTTCAGGTGATAATACAATTGTGTCCTCAGAATTTAAAATCTTTATGTAGCTCTGTAAGTATCTTTGGAATGCATAAAGTTCAGGATCTTTGTTAAGTGCTTCAGCTAATATAGATATTGATTCTGACTCAGCTTCACCTCTTAATTTGGCATCAGTACCTTGTGCTGTTTGAATAAGGACTGTAACTTGCCTGTCAACATTTGCTCTAATTTCAGCATCTCTTTGGGCACCTTCTGCTCTAAATGCATTAGCAATTCTTTCTCTTTCTGCCTGCATTCTTGAGAACACTGAACTTTCAATTGAGTCAGGAAAATCAGCTCTTTTTATTCTCACATCTATAATTTCTGCCCCAAAAACTTCTTTAATAGGAAGTTTATATCTAACTTCAAAACCACTTAATTCTGGTGGAGACGGATTAGCTGATATAAGGTTAATTTCTTGTTGAGTTGCTTGCCTTGATGTGCCATCTAAAGTATTCGCAACTAAATCAATAACAACAAGATTGTTATTTAATCCATTTTCTAAATTTAATGCTTCATTTCTACTTATATCAACGAAGTTGCTGGCTTTAGTAACTTTATTCATTATTTCTTCTCTAACCTCAGCAATGATCTCTTCTTGGTTATCTTGTGCCACTTCATCTCGTAACCTTGAGTTAACAATGTCACCAAGTTTTGATTCTGCTTGTAGTTCATTACCTATTGCCTGAAAGAAAAGGAGAGGGTCGACGATCTTGTATCTAGCATAAACATCTATAACTAAATTCTTTTTGTCCTTTGTAAGCAAACTTGTAGGAGAAGCATCTATTCTTAATAACCTTTTATCAAATCTTTGAACATTATCAATAATTGGGGTTTTAACTTTCAAACCTGGCTCAGTGTACTCTTTCTGGAAAGCACCGAACCTTGTAACAATTGCAACTTCCCTTTCATCAATTACAAAGAAAACTTGAGGTAATCCTACAAACAGAAATACAAGAACTATTATTATTGGAATCAAAGTCTTTCTCATTTATTCGCCACCTATTGTATTATTTCCAAGTTGAAGTAAAGGTAAAGGAGCTGATGAATCAGATATAATATATTTCTTAACTTTAGGTAAAATTTCATTTATCGCATCTAAATATAATCTTGTTCTAGTAACTTCTTTTGATTGTTTATATGCCTTCAATAATTCTTCAAAACCTGCTGCTTCACCCTCAGCAATTTGCAATCTACCTTCTTTATAAGCTTCTGCTGCTTCAATTATTTTTGCAGCTTCACCTTGAGCTCTTGGTAACTGATCAGCTTGATATGCTTCCGCAAGGTTAATGATTCTATCTCTATCTTCTCTAGCTCTAACAACATCTTCAAATGCATCTTGTACTGCTGCTGGAGGATTTACATTTTGGAGAAGTACTTGTTGAACATCAATTCCAGTTTCGTAAGCTTCGTTTATCTCCCTCATTTTAGATAACACTTCTTGTTGCACCGCTTCTTTTTCAGTTGTCAAAATATCATCAATGTTTCTAGATCCAACTATTTGCCTCAAAGTTGTTTCAGTTATATCTCTTAATGTTTTACCATCTGGTTGACCTTCATCAATACCTCTATCAGATTCACCTGGATCATCAACATGAAATAAGTAAGCTTTAGGGTCGCTAATTCTATACTGAATCACTGCCTGAGCTTGAACAATATTTTCATCTCCAGTTATCATATTGGCTTCAGCTGGAACTTCTTTAAAAATACCTGCCTGCTCTTCTATTCCCCTAAATCCAAGTTCTAATCTTCTTGTTTTTGTAACAGCAACAATATCAGTATTACCGACTGGGCCAGGCCAGTGCCATCTAAGACCAGGCTCAGTTGTTGCAACGTATTGCCCAAAAGTCCTAAGTACAGCTTTTTCATCGGGCTGAACAGAATAAATACCAGATGCAATCCACAATATTGCCACAACTAGGATAATTATTAATCCTAAAAATGGAGATCCGCTTCCTAAACCAGGGATTTTAGGAATTTTAATATTTAGCCTTCCTAACAACTCTTCTAGAGAAGGCTCATCTTTATTATTGTCACCAGACGGAGGTCTGTATACAAAATTATTTACTAATTTAGACATTACTGATTTCATAACTTAAATATAGTATATCATTCATTTATTGATGTCAGCACCTATTCGATCATAATTTTATAATCATCTAATGAACTTATATTTTTAATATCATCAATAGCATCATTTAAATTGTCATAACTATCAATTAAATCATTTAATTCATCATTAAAATTTGAAATTGAAGTTGGTGAATCTCCATAAGTACCATTAAATGCAAACCATGCTTGGTTTATTTTTCTTATTTTTATCCCGTTGGAGTTTAATATTGATGTAGATTCTTGCATAAGTTTTTCAGCATCATTTATTTTCCTATCTGCCAACAAAGAATCAACTTCAGTTCTCAAGTTTTTCATAAACTCTCTGTAATTAAATTCAGTTTTATTACTTTTTTTATATTGTCCGCATACTTCATTTTTCAATTCAAAATTTTTTTTGCAAAGATCGTCTAACAATTTATTGGAAAATATATTTGCAAGAGTTTCATTAATTTCTTTCATTTCTGGGCTTGAAAAATATGACCTTCCCAAAGGATGGAAAATTAAATACTGATGAAGCCATTCATGACTAACTGTTAAAAATAATTCCCTCAAGTTCTTTCCATCAGAAATAATTGATGGGTATGCTGCAATACCTCCAATATCTATGATTATTGAAGACAAATCTTTATTTTCAGTAGCACTTTCTAAAGCTTCAATTTCATTTATGCTCAAAGAAGAAGTTAATAAAAGCTCCCCTTTTCTTTCAATTTTGTTTCTTGGAGAAGTCACCAATAATTTAGGTGAATTTCCAACAGTAAATTCAGGGGTTGGAAAAATTATATTAAAAATATAATCCATGTTTTGATCATATAATTCATTGATAAGTAATTTTTTTACAAATTCACTTTGTGATTCAGGTTTTTTAAATCCATATCTTTCCAAAAATAAATTCAGAATTGAATTTAATTCGTATTTTAAAATACTGAACTGAAATTTATCATCAACTATATCATCAAGATTGCTATCATCATTTGATTGACAACTAATAAAAAAAATTTGAAAAATTAAAATTAAAGTTAAAAATTTGGTCAATTTTTCACTACTCTAAAGCCCATATTTGAAGTCGATGAATCAATTGAATTGCTTGTCCTTGCAGAAGTTCTATATCTATTGCAATAACTATCATGACACAAAAAGGATCCGCCCCTAATTACTTTATTATTGCCCTTTTCTGGACCTGAAGGATTTACATTAATTTCTAAATCATGAAATCTTGTAAACCAATCCTGTGTCCATTCCCAAACATTCCCTACCATATTAAATAAGCCGAAGTTATTTGGATTAAATTCATCTACCTTTGTTGTAAATTTCCTCTCAGTAGGTGCATTATTTTGATAAGGAAACTCGCCATCAAAAATATTGCACTGGATTTCTCCATCAATTAAAAGTTCATCGCCCCATGGAAATTTCTTTTGCTCGAGCCCGCCTCTTGCTGCATACTCCCATTCTGCTTCAGTGGGCAATCTTGTTCCACTCCATTTACAATATTCTTGTGCGTCCCTCCATGAAATATGAGTTACTGGGTGATCAGGAAAATTATCGATTCCAATATTTTCACCGTCCGGAAGATTCCAGTTTGCGTTTTCTACTTTTATCCACCATGGAGCGTTTTGAACTGACTCATTTTGATCTCTTTTTTCAAATTGTTCAAAGAAAACAAATGACCACCCAAATTTTTCTGCATCAGTTTCATAGTTAGTGTCTTTAATAAATTTATAAAATTCTGAAATAGTTACTGAGTATTTTGATATAGAAAATTTATCAACATATACTTTTCTTACAGGACCTTCTCCATCACCNGGGAATACGTATTTTTCTTCTGACCCCATCAAAAACCACCCCCCTTCAAGTTGCTCAAAATCAGATTGAGAAAAATTATTAGAATTAGAAATTTCTATTGAATTGTTGATTTCAATATCTTTTCTATTGCTTTGTGGAGAACAACAATTATCTGACATAATGAACTTAATTATATAATTATTTTTATGGAAAAAAATAATCAAGAAAATATTATTAAATCTGATCAATTAGAAAAATTGAATGAATATGCNGAATTAATTTACAACGAAAATAAAAAATATAATTTAACTGGATTAAAAAACCTCAAAGCCATTAAAGAAATATTAATTGATGAAAGCATTTATACATTGCAATATTCAAACATTTTATTNNATGAATCTGCAGAAGTAATTGATATTGGAACTGGTGCAGGAATTCCTGGAGTTCCACTAAAAATTATTAATGACGAANTAAATATAACCTTAGTAGACTCTAATAATAAAAAGTGTGATTTTTTAAAAATGGTTTCTTCNAAATTAGGGATAANATTAAATATAATTTGCGANAGAATTGANGATTTAGCNCATAACANTAATTACAGAGAAAAGTATGATGTATGTATTTCAAGGGCACTTTCAAAAATTTCAACNCTACATGAATTTTCATTACCATTTTTAAAATTGTCAGGTGAGGCATTGCATATTAAAGGNAANNATATNTCNAANGAAATAATTGAATCTGAATATTCAGCGAAAGTGCTTGGTGGGAANCCTTNCNAANTATTCAACAGTTACAAGCATGTCTTCAATTGTTAAATATAAAAAGACCGNAAATACTCCAAAATCATACCCTAGAAAAGTAGGAATTCCAAAAAAAAGNCCTTTAGAGTTATTATAAAAACAAACTTGTAAAGGAANTNANATGAGATGCGGGTTAGGGCAATTCCATAAACCTTCTCCAGAATTTTTAAAATTTGCTAAAGAATATGGAGCTACAGATATTTTGCTTAATCAAAATAGTGATAAAGATAATCATCTTTTAGATCATAANAACAGATGGGANTTAAAAGATTTAGTTGGANTNAGAAGAACAGTTGAAAGTTATGGAATGAAACTAAGTGCACTTGAAAATGTTCCAACAAGATTTTATGACCACATAATGCTTGGTGGTCCTAAAAGAGATGAACAAATCGATAATATGATTTATACAATAAGAAATATTGCTCGAGCTGGAATTCCTATTTTTGGTTATAACTGGATGCCTTCTCAAGTATGGAGAACAGAGCCAGAATATATTAGAGGAAAAGCTGAGGCAACAGCTTTCGATTATAGCATTGCAAAAAATCTACCCCTTACCCATGACAGAGAATATACNGAANAAGAAATGTGGGAGAATTTAGAATACTGGATAAAAATAATTACACCTATTGCTGAAGAAGAGGGGATNANGCTTGGNATACATCCATGTGATCCACCNGTTCCGGTTTTAGGTGGNATTCCNCAACTTTTNAGAAGNTTTGATTCATACAAAAGATTAATTGAAATTTATCCATCAGATAGCAATGCCATAGAGTTTTGCCAGGGTACTTTCTCAGAGATGAATGATGATATTTACGAGATGATAAAATATTTTGGAGAAAGAAAGAAAATTCTTTATGTACATTTTAGAAATGTTTCTGGTCAAGTACCAAAGTTCCATGAAGAATACGTNAATACTGGATATGTAGATATGTATAAAGCAATGAAAATTTATAAAGATGTTGGCTATGATAGTTTCTTTATAGACGATCATGTGCCAAGTACTTTTCAAGACACTCCTTTTGGGCACAGAGGAAGAGCATTTGCAATGGGTTACATACAAGCATTAATCGAGTCAGTAACAAAAGGTTAGTTAATGACATATGATTTTTTCGAAAACGTTATTTCGCCATGCGTAAATATTTGCAGGTATGACGAATCAGGTGAGTATTGTATTGGTTGCAAAAGAACCCCAATAGAAATATCAAAATGGTTTACAATGACAAATTCTGAAAGAGAAAAAATACTATCCGAGCTCCCCAAAAGAGAAATTAATACAAAGTAATGGGTTCAAAAACAATTTTAAATAGAATACTACCAAAACAAATTGATGATAACTATACTGGTAATATCTTATCTCAATACGTTTTTATTGTTTTTACACTCGTTACTATTTGCCGAAGTTTGGCTCATATGTTTTTACCTGACGGTGGCAGCGAATCCATCGCCTCAATAGACATCAGTGTTGAAGGAGGCTCCAATATCATATCAATTTTTTATTTATGGGGATTATCTCAACTGATTATTGGCATAGTGTATTTGGCCGTTATTTTAAGATATAAATCCCTCATCCCACTAATGTGGATTATTGTATTTTTTGAATACCTCGGCCGATTTTTAGTTGGCTTCTATAAGCCCGTTGTAACTATGGAGACGGCACCAGGTGAAATTGGGAATTATATTTTCATACCATTGGCTTTGATTATGCTGTATCTTTCTCTCAGAGAATGAATCTTAAATATATCTGACTGGACTAAAAAGATCTTAAGTATTGATTAGGAGGAAAATTATTCCCATCTAATTGTTTCATAGAACTTAAGGGCCAATATGGATTTCTTAATAATTCTCTTCCCATAAAAATAACATCAGCTTCATTATTTTTAAGGATTTTTTCTGCTTGATCTGGTTCTGTTATTAGGCCTACAGCGCCTGTCATAATACCAGCTTCCTTTCTAATTTTTTTTGAAAACTTTACTTGATAATTTGGCTCAGCAATTATTTCTTGTTCAGAGTAATTTCCTCCCGAAGAACAATCAATTAAATCAACTCCTAAGTCTTTAAATTTCTTAGAAAGATCGACTGACTGATATTCATCCCAGCCATTATCAGCATAATCAGTAGCAGAAATTCTAACTAAAAGTATCATATTTTCTGAAATCACATCTCTTACTTTTTTTACAATATTAAGAGCAAATTTGATTCTATTCTCAAAATTTCCTCCATAATCGTCTTCTCTTATATTTGAGATTGGAGATAAAAATTCATGGACTAAGTAGCCGTGTGCCATGTGAAGCTCTATACATTTAAATCCAGCTTTTTCAGCTCGAATAGCTGAATCAGCGAATTTATTTTCCAGATCTTTAATTTCTTGAATTGAAAGTTCTTTTGGTGTGACAGATTTAT
>PBWZ01000005.1 GCA_002727435.1 Chloroflexota bacterium | reverse complement strand
TGAATTTATATCTTTTAAATTTTGTGATGCCTTTAATCTGTAAAAAAATTTTATATCATTAAAACCGACCAATGGCTTTAATCTGGTTTTTATTGAGTTACTAATTGAATTTGAATCCTTTTCGATATTTAGAAAATGATAAATTTCAATTAATCTCTCCTTAAAAACATTAGAAATGTTAGATTCATTTAATTTATTCTCTACTTCATATAATTTTTCTTTTTTAAACAGAACAAAGTGTTTCTTTCTCAAAAAAATTAATAAAAAAAACAATGCAAAAAAGATTAATAAGTTTACAGATAAGAATATAATTAAATTATTTGAAAAAAAATCCATAAACTTAATTTACCAAAACAATTAATTATATTTCATTAAATTTAATTGTTTATTTTGCTAATTCTTCTGATCTAATAAAAAAGCAAACTGTAATTATAAGTAAGGAAATGAAAGCGCTAAAAATAAAAACGCTTTCTAAATTTATTCTTGACCCAATTATTCCTGATATCACTGGGCCTAAAAACATCCCAATAGCATATACTGCTTGAAATATTCCCATTGCTGAAGCTTGGTAATTTTCTTGAAACCCACGAACAATTGAACTCATGCATGATGAAAATATTATTCCCCCACCAATACCTCCAATTAATCTTAATAAAATTAGCAATATTAAGTTTTCAAAATATGGGGTTATTAAAGTTGTAACTCCAATAATAATGGATGAAAAAATAAATATTTTCCACAGTCCAAATCTTTGTATTAATTTTGGAGATAATATTGTTCCCATAAATGAAGCTAATGTGTAAAAAGCAACAACATTCCCAACAATGGAATCAGAAAATTCGAGCTTATTTAAATATATTGGAAAATATGAAAAATTAATTGAAAAGACAATAAATTGTATGAATATCCCGATCAAACAAAGGCAAATTAGTAATTTATTTTTTAAAAGATTAATAAATTGAGTTGTTGTAAACTGAGATTTATCATCAAAAAGTTTTTCTTTAGAAACTAAAAAAAGCAGAGATGAAAATATTGCAGAAACCATACTTATAAAAAAGCATGTTTTTATATCTATTAAATCTGAAATATAGCCACTTAAAAAAGTACCTAAAAATACTGCAATCATATTAGAGGCAAGAATTATTGTAGATGACTTGAATCTCTCATTCTTTGGAAAAAAACTTGAGTAGTAAACACTTATAGCTACCCATCCTGCAGCTGCAACTCCAGTTATTGTTCTTCCAATTAACACATCATCAGGATTATTTGATAAAAACAAATAACTAGAACCAAGAAAAGAAAAAATACCAGAAATAACGGAAAATAACTTTCTAGATTTTAATTTATCAGATAAATATCCTACTGGAATCCTAAATAATATTTGCCCAACTGCGTATGAACCAATAATTATTCCGATAAATTGAAGATTTGCTCCTAAATCTTTTGAATATATTGGAAGCACCGGAACGTAAATATATAAACTAAACCACCAAAATAAACTCCCTAAAATCACAACGTTATGTGTTTTTAATTTAGACATACAATCATAGGCAGTAAAATAATAAGCTTAAAATTAAAGTGTAATTGTTTTATTATTCAATGCAAGAAATAATATTGAGATGTATAAAAATGAGATTTTGTTACGCATTTAGAAGATTTTCAGATTACCCGCATATTGGAAACGCTTTTNATATGGATCCTGAAAAAATCACTANTAAGTTTCTCAAAAGGGTTGAAGNCATGGGCTTTGATGGAATTGAACTTGGAATGGAGTGTCTTGAAAAAATAGATGGCGGAGAAAAAGGAGCTAAAGAGTTTGCAAAAAAATTAAATGATAATGGAGTCCCACTTGTTGCAATAAGGTCAGGCGGATTAATGATCGATCCAAAATCTGGTCAAGAAAATTATGAAAGAATAATAAGATCATTCAAATTTGCTAAGATATTTAAATCAGAAGTAATTAATGGTGCCATATCAATTCCTCCAAAATCACCGTATTTAGATACTGGTTCAGGTTTAATCAGCAGCAAATTAGTAACACATAATGGGCTTCCTTATTCTCAAAACTCAAGTAGAGAAACAACGATGCCCGAATACGAAATGTTAGCTGAAAAATATATNAGTGTATCCGATTTAGCTTCTGATTATGGTTTAAATATATCTTGTGAAGTTCATCAAAACTCTCCAGTTGACAACAGCTGGTCTGCAAAATTAATCCATAAATTAGTTGATAGGAAAAATTTTGGAATAAATCCTGATTTAGGGAATATTGTATGGAATTATGATATTCCTGAGGAATCAACTGAAGATGCTATTTTAGAACTTGCTCCAATATCAAATTATTGGCATTGTAAAAATTTAACTAGAGTAAATCATCCAGAAAATAATAGAACNGTATTTTTGAGAGAAACTNTNATGGGCGGTGAGATTGACTATAGGTTTGCNGTAGAGGCNATGTTTAATTCAAATTACGATGGTTTTATGTCAATTGAAGGAGTTTTCACNGGAGATCAATATTATTCTGATAAAATGAGTTTAGAATATTGTAAAAACCTTTGGAAAGAACTCGAAAAATAATTGTTTGAATTTATAAATCAAAACTCTGTATTAATTGCATTGGTAGCTTTAATAATTTTTATAAGTTACCTTTTTTTGAAAACAAGATCCTATGCTTTTTTGTTGATTTTGCCAATCATAATAATTGCTAGTTTAGTTGTAATAAATGATTCAACTCCTGAAAAATTAGAACAAGAAATAAAATCGGCAGGTTTCTTTATTATCGATCAACCAACAGTAGTAGAGTTTATGTCACCTTCATGCATGGCATGTATTTATTCAAGACCAACTGTATCTGCAATGAAAGATAAATTTTCAGATCAAGTAGACTTCATAGTAGTTAATGTAAAAGAGTCTGAAGCAATGGATTTAGTATTAAAGTATAAAGTTAGATCGACCCCAACATTTATAATGTTTGGTTCTGACGGTTTAGAAAAAACCAGATTCTCTGGTCTTGCAAGGTCCAAAATCATGCAAGAAAGCATTGAGATGATTCTAGAAAACTAATATGTACTTTAATTTTAACTAAATCAGTTTTATAATTTGATTTTCTTATAAAGGAGATAAATTGGGTCAAATAAATGTAGCTATAATTGGTGTCGGTAACTGTGCATCAGCCTTAGTGCAAGGTGTTAATAAATATAAGGAAGCTGAAGGTGATAAGCAAATTCCAGGGATAATGCATAACGAATTAGGTGGTTATAGTGTTGGAGATCTAAATATTGTTGCAGCATTTGATGTTGATGAGGATAAAGTTGGAAAAGATTTGTCTGAAGCTATATTTACTAACAATAACAATGCTTTGAAGTTTTACGATGTTCCAAAAACAGGCCTCAAGGTTGATAGGGGAATGACTCATGATGGTCTTGGTAAATATTTATCAACAATGATAAAAAAAGCACCCGGATCTACCTCAGATATTGTGAATATCTTAAAAGAAAGAAAGGTTGATGTAGTTATAAATTACCTTCCTGTTGGTTCTGAACAAGCTACAAAGTGGTATGTAGAACAAGTTTTGGCAGCAAAATGTGCATTTGTAAATTGCATACCCGTTTTCATTGCTAAAGAAGATTACTGGCAAAAAAGATTTAAAGAGGCTGGGGTACCAGTTGTGGGGGATGATATTAAATCACAAGTAGGTGCAACTATAGTTCATAGAGTTCTTGCAAGATTATTTCAAGATAGAGGTGTAAAAATTGATAATACTTATCAGTTGAATTTTGGTGGAAATACTGATTTCTTTAACATGCTTGAAAGAGAAAGGCTTCTTTCAAAAAAAATTAGTAAAACAAATGCTGTTAAATCTCAACTAGAACAGGAGATTAATAGCGATAATATCCATATAGGCCCAAGTGACCATGTTCCTTGGCTCGAAGATAGAAAATGGGCTTATATCAGAATAGAAGGAACATCATTTGGTGATCTGCCTTTAAATGTTGAGTTAAAGTTAGAAGTTGAAGATAGCCCAAACTCTGCAGGTGTTGCAATTGATGCAATAAGATGTGCAATGATTGCCAAGGATAGGGGAGAATCTGGTTCTGTTGATAGCGCCTCTGCTTACTTTATGAAATCTCCAAATATTCAATACACAGATGAAGAAGCTAGACAGATGGTTGAAGATTTTGCAAACAATAAAAACCAATCAAAATCTAATAAATCGAGATTAGATCAATAATCTAAATATTTTGTACTTTTTTGAATTTGTTATTTAACCTCGCAGCGTTTAAAAGGCCGCCTATAAAGAGNCTAACAGTCATTGCTACAACATAGTAAGTTGCTGAAATAGAAATTCCTGACAAATCTACCGCTTTAACTACTAAAAAAGNAAAGCCGGGCAATAATCCNAAAGCTAATGTTATTAATCCATTNACTATAATATTTTGTTTTTTATACCTATGAAATTCTTCGTTCATAATTTCTCCTTATCCTGGCGGCCAATCTAATTTCCTGCCACCAATTAAATGTAAATGTATATGATAAACAGTTTGCCCCCCATCATCATTGGTGTTGAAAACTGTTCTGTATCCACTTTCGTCTATTTTTAATTTTTTTGCTAATTCTTTTGCAACTAAAAACATTTCTCCAATTAATTTACTATCCTCTTCCTTAATTGAATTGATTGATTCAATTAGCTTCTTAGGAACAATCAATATGTGTATTGGAGCAACAGGGTTTANGTCATTAAATGCAATAATATTTCCATTTTCGAAAATAATGTCAGCTTTTATTTCTCTATCAATTATTTTNTGAAAAATAGTTTTTTCCATTATTTTTCGTCATAAGGGTGCTTTTTGAATTCAGTCTTGTCTCTTTCAAGTTGCTCTTCAAGGAGTCTTCCNGAATATTCNGGCCCACTATCNTCTTGGGGNTCATAACCTAATTCCTTTTTTGCTTTTTCAATAGAAAAAATATTCCAATAGTTATCTGACATTGCAAAATATACACCATATTTTAAGCTTTCAGGTGCATCAACAGCCTTCATATGAATTTGTGCAGCATCTCTGTGAGATAGCCACAAGCTCATACCTCTACCAGGATTATCATTTGATGATGTGTATCCAATTCTCAAGTGCAAAGAAGGAACTCCAAAATATTCGTTATATATTGAACCAATTGCTTCACCAAACGCTTTAGAAACCCCATAAAATCCTGATGGNCTAATCGCTGTTGTTTCATCNATTCTTTTGTAAGGNCTTTTAACTTTATCAAATTGAGCTGCAAGTATTGATTTGTAGGGTTCATCATTATAATTGCCACCAACAGCATGTTGAGAGGAACCGAATACAACTCTTTTAACTCCACAAATTTTTGCAGCTTCGAACACATTATATAAACCAACAATGTTGTAAGGAAGAACAGTGTCCCACTCTGCCTTCATGCTTCTATCTGCTGCAAGGTGAACAACTGNATCTTTNCCTTCAAAAGCTTTTACAACAGAATCAAAATCATTTAAATTTCCTAAATGATTTTTGTCTTCAGGCATATCTTCACACCCAAAGCGTGAGAATGATGATAATTCATATTTTTCTTCAAATGTAGGTCTTAGTGCAGAGCCAACAACTCCATTCAAACCAGTCACTAATACTTTTTTCTTAGACATTAAAAACCTTTCGCTTTAATTTTTACTGCGTAATATGTATCAAAAATTGCTAAAAAGCTACCTTGAATAATTACCCCTATACCATGACCATTGTATTCATTGATATTAAAAATTCCAATAAAAATAATTATACCTATTGCAATGTAGCCTAAATCAAGAACAGAATTAATAATTAATATTTTTTTTAGCTTAGTTAGATTTTCAACATGTTTATTTCCTCTTATTTTGCGAAAAAAAGGAGGTGCTAATGCAATTAAGGCATCAATAAGCCCCCATATTAAAAATTGAAAACCAATAGCATCCATAAAAGGGTTGTCGAAATATAAAAAAGTGAGGCCACCAATCATTGAAGAAATACCCCATACAGTCAATATAAAGCTAATCTCAGTTTCTATGGATTTAAACATTTTAAATTTGGGTTTTTTTAAAGTCTTGTTTATTATANCTAATATATAAATTTATAATAAGAATGTATGAAAATTTCCTCAGAAAATATTAAAACAAAAGTATCTCAATTATCTAAATCCATATCCACATATTATAAAGAAAATGAAGTTGAGGAATTATGTGTGGTTGTGCCAATGAATGGCGGAGTTCCTTTTGCAGTAGATATACTTAGAGAAATTTCAAATCCAGGNGCAGATAAAATATTTATAAGTTACGTATTGGACAAAGATAATGAATGGATTTTTTCAGGATCAAAACCAAATAACAAATCTCATATATTAATAATTGAGGATATTTATGACACAGGTGAAACTTTAAATGAACTAATAAATTATCTTAATAGTGAATACAGTCCTGTTGAAATAAAAACTGTNGTAATGCTAGATAAAAAAATTGAAAAGAAAAGCTTGGTTGATATTGAGTGGAAAGGCTTTGATATTGAAGATACATGGGTCTANGGATATGGGATGGATAATGAAAAAGGAACAATGAGGCAAGTTCTTTACATTTCAGATGAATAAGGANTAAATGAGAGTAGATAGAGATTTTAAACTTGATTTCGATGATGTGCTGATAAGGCCTAAAAGAAGCACTTTATCATCAAGAAGGCTAGTTGATTTAAATCGTAAATTTGAATTCAGACATTCAAATGAAACTTGGGAAGGTATTCCTGTAATAGCAGCAAACATGGATACAACTGGAACATTTGAAATAGCTGAGTCATTAAAAAAAGAAAAAATGTTAACTGCTATTCATAAATTTTATTCTTTAGATCAATGGGCAAAAGCTATAAATTCAANCCAAATAGATTTAGAACATTGTGCTGTTACATTTGGAGTTGAAGAAGCAGANAATGCAGAAGAATTTTTTGATTATTTAGAAAANAATAATTTAAATAAACCTAAATTTATTTGCNTAGATGTTGCGAATGGCTATACAGAATTGTTTCTAGATTTAGTAAAAAAAATAAGGAGTAAATTCGATAATCCTTTAATAGCTGGAAATGTTGTTACTGGCGAAATGACTGAAGCATTGATACTGGCTGGTGCTGATATTGTAAAAATTGGAATTGGGCCTGGNTCTGTATGTACAACTAGAACAGTAACAGGGGTCGGATATCCTCAGCTATCAGCAATAATTGAATGTGCCGATGCCGCACATGGATTAAGAGGGCATGTTATATCTGATGGTGGATGCTCAAAACCTGGAGATGTAGCAAAAGCCTTTGGGGCAGGGGCAGATTTCGTTATGCTTGGAGGAATGTTTGCAGGACACGAAGAATCTGGTGGAGAGCTTATTGAAAAAGATGGAAAAAAATATAAACAATTTTATGGAATGAGCTCAGATACTGCCATGGAAAGATATTATGGTGANATCAAAAATTATCGTGCAAGCGAAGGTGAGACAATAGCCTTGGAATACAAGGGGCCTATAGATAAAACTATCCAACAAATTCTTGGCGGATTGAGATCAGCAGCAACTTATGTTGGAGCTAAAGATATTAAGAATCTACCAAAATGCACAACCTTTATCTTAAAGTACAAATAGCTATTTCTTAGTTAAAGGTCTTCCAATATCACCTGGTTCTTGACCACCAAAAAATAAATTCAAAATTTTAGGTAACTTAGTAACATTATCTGATTTATTAAACCTTTGAATAAACACTAAAGTTAATATCATTAATGGAAAAGGGATTAGGGGAAGCACCTGAGTCAACCCTAAAGCATAAGACTGAAGCTTCAAAGCAAGAATTTGAAAAATGCCAAAAAAGTATGCNCCAAGAGATGCCCTAATAGGATTCCAGCCACCAAAAATTACTATCGCAAGGCATATCCATCCATAATTTCCTGTATGATTTTCGGACCAACCAAATTTTGAATGCAATGAGAAAGCAGCGCCTCCCAAACCAATAAGAAATCCGCCTATAACTGTTGAGATTATTCTTACTTTTTCAGGGTCTATTCCTCTATTTTCAGCAGAAATAGGATTTTCACCAACTGCCTTTACTATTAAGCCCCATCTTGTTTTCTCAATCATATACCAACATACAGGAATCATGATAAATGAAAAAAGAACTATTGCATTTTGATCAAATAAACTAGGCCCAATGTAAGGTATATCTTTTAAAAATGGTATAGAGACTTTTTGAAAATAAGGGCCNGGAATTCTTACATAATCTTGACCTAAAAAACTACTTAATTTTCCGAGAAAAATTGTCANGATGAATCCAACAGCAATCTGATCCATTCTTAATTTTGTGTCACATAAAATTATTACAAGACCTACAATTGAACCAATNAATCCAGCACAAATAAAACCAATGAACGGACTTCCTGTTGTAACTGAAATAGCGAATGCTGCAAGNGCAGTAATTAATAATGTTCCTTCNATAGATAAATTAATNACACCTGATTTCTCATTAATTGTTTCTCCTAAAACAACTAAAACTATCGGAGCACTTAATGAGATAACTGTTATAAATGAAGTTTCAAATGGCAATTTAACTNTCCTTTAAAAATAATTTATTAAGCTTAGTTTTTAATACTTCAGAATTTACAATNAGCCAAAAAAATACTACTGAAGATAAAATTATAGATATTAAACTTGAGTGCAAATTAAGTCGTAATTGCAATTGAGAACCTCCTGCAATCATAGCTGAAAAAAATAATGCTAATAACATTGTAGGTATGATTCTTTTACCAGATGCTAAAACAATCAATATGGATAAGAATCCATACCCCCCAGAAATAGAAGGAACAAGCTTGTGATGAAATACACTTGCTTGAAAAACACCTGCTAACCCAGCAATTCCTCCGGCAATANCAAATGCTATGAAAATGTAAATACCGCTACTAAATTGAAATTTTTCTGTTGAATCAGGGTTAGTTCCAGTTGCTTTAAGCTTTAACCCTGTTTTAGTAAAGCCTAAAAAAACAATTGATAATATTAAAATCACAGAAACAATTAATATTGGCAATGCAGGAATATTTAAATCAGAAAATGTTGGAAACCAGGATGCTTTATTAAATATATCTGTCCCACTTGTTGATGCGATCCCTTCTTTGCTCCAAGGTCCTAAAATTAAGTATATTATTGCTCCACTTCCTACAAANTAAAGACCTAAGCCTCCGAATATTTCATGAACATTAAATTTAACTTTTAGAAAACCACAAAAAAGNCCCCATAATGANCCAAAAGATACACCTATTATTAGTTGATAAAGGGGAGAAAGGGCATTTTCTCCTAAGAAAGATTTTGCTATAACAGTTGCTCCTATTGCACCTAAAACAATTTGACCTTCAATTCCAATATTCCATAATCCTGTAGAAAAAGTAATTATAAGTGCCAATGAAGCCAATGATATTGGAAGGAAAATCAATAAAGTTTTAACGATTTTTTCTGGCCTTCCAAAAGCACCATTAAAAATATTTTTAAAAACATCCAATGGGGAAGCACCTAATAGAATTATTATTAAGGAAGATAATAAAAACGCCAATATTACTTGAATCGTCAATATGTAAAAATTCTTAAATTCAAAGCTGTTCATTTATTTTTTACCCCAGAAATAAAATATTTNATATCAGATTTCTTTATATTTTTCTTTTCAGAAATATCAGTTATTTTTTCTCCAGAAAAACTTATTATCCAATCTGACTGGTCCCAAACCTCATCAATATCTGTTGTAGAAAAGAATAAGCAAATATCATCATTGATTCTTTCATTTATTTTATTCCATACACTTTGAGTAGAATTTAGGTCTAACCCTCTAGTTGGTTGTTCAATTGCAAGTAATCCTTTTTGGTCAGGTATCAAAGATAACTGTAGTTTTTGNTGATTACCACCAGAAAGTTCTTTTGCTTGTGAATTTAAATTCCCTTTAATATTAAATTCATTAATTTTTTTACTTGAATATTCTTTTATTTTTTTCCAATTAATAAAATTATTTCTATTATCAGAAAGTGCCATATGCTCAANCAAAGTTAAATCAGAAAATAANCCTTTTTCNAGCCTGTCAGAGGGAGTATAGTAAATATTTTCTTTTTCAAGCATTTCTCTTTTTTTATTAACAATTCTAGTTATAGATATGCTTTTATCAAATATCTTTTTAATAAATTGGTCATTTCCGGAACCTTGAAGACCTATAACACCAATTTTTTTTCCTTCAGGTATTTTTGCTATCCCTTTTTTATAATATTTTAAGTCAATATGCATATTATCTTTTTTTATTTTTGAAATAGGATTTTTAATTTTATTAACTGATTTATCTCCTTTAAACATNAGNTCTACAATTTTTTTTCTTTCATAAGGAATTGGAATTGTTTTAATTTTTGATCCGTTTTTTAAAATCGTAGCTTCTTTGCACAATTCAAATACTTCATCTAATTTATGAGAAACAAGAATAATAATATATCCCTCATNACTTAATTTTTTTAGCATTGAAAAAACTAACTCTCGTTGTTTAAGTGAAAAGCCATTCGTTGGCTCATCAAGTATGATTATTTTGGAATTTTCAAATAATAATCTTATTAACTCAATCTGTTGCCTTTCACCAATGGAAAGTGATTTAATTTTGCTTCTTATATCAAGTTTAATTTCATATTTTTTAAAAGATTCATTAAGAAGCTTTTCAATATTTTTTTCTCTGAAATATTTTCCAAATTTTTTTGAACCAGCTAAGAAACTTTCTTTAATAGTAAGATTTTGAAAATCAAGTGGATCTTGACTAAGTATTCCAATGCCATTACTAATGCTTGAAAGGGTAGAACCAAGTTCGAGCTTATTTTTATCGACGTATATTTCTCCAGAATCAGGCTTGTAATGACCAGAAATAATTTTAACCAGAGTAGATTTGCCTGCCCCATTTTCCCCTAGAAGTGCGTGTATTTTTTTTGATTCAATTTTAAGACTAATATTTTTATTGGCTTTAACTGAACCAAATTGCTTTGATATTTTTGATATTTTTAATTCCATTTATTTAAAAATAGGTGGCTAAATTTCTCTAGCCACCTATTATATTAAGTAATTATTTACTTTTTATTAATCGGCAGATGAGTCACCTATCATTCCTTCAAGAAGTTGAGGTGCATACCAGATTTGACTATCTGTGGCTACTTCACCTTCAGCTAAGAATGGTGTTCCATCTTGATAATTAAGTGGACCTTCAAAAATTATCTTTGATTCAGTAACTTCATCAATGTATTCCATTAATTGAGCATTTTCTGAACTTGTTAGTCCAGGACCTGAAAGCCATCCAATCATAGATGAATCATGATCATTCCAATCACTCCAGTTAGGTCCAGGCCAATTAAAAGTATTTTCAAAAGTGCCATTTGAAGCGTGCATTGCAGCTAGAAGATATGATGGTCCCCAGTTGTAATAGTTCACTCCAAGACATACATCAGGAGCTTGTTCACAAGCACCTTCATAGTCATAAGGGACAGCCCAAACTGTTTCCCCATTAGCAGCTCTTTGACCAGCTACAACTAATGCTTCAGTTGTGTCGATATGTGAAATTACCACATCTCTTCCTTCGTCAAAGAAATCGTTTGTTACTTGTGTTGGGTCCAAAGTGAATCCTGGTATGTGGAACCAGAAACCTATCCAAGTAACTTTAAAGTCAATTGTCTTATCTCCAGCACAAGCAAGCGCTCCAATGTATGTAGCGTTAGTTAGTCTTCTTGTTTCAGCATTAATTAATGGTCCTAAGAATCCAATTTTTCCATCCTTAGATTTTATTGCAGCAGCACAACCAGCAACTAGTTGTCCATACTCCATCTTACCCATAATGTTTGCTAAGTTTGTAAGTTCAGGTTTGTACCTTTCACCCGTTTCTAATGCAGTATCACCTGAAGCAAAAACCATCGGTACATCAGGGTGCATTGCAGCAGCTTCTATAATTCCATCACCCATGTCATCTGAAGTTGCAAAGATAATTCCTGCTCCTTGGTCAATCATGTCTGAAACTACGTCAGGAACTGTTAGGTCAGGTGAATCAGCTGGATTCACAAAGTCCACGACAATGTAATCGTCATCTAGGCTACCACCCATTTTTTCAACCGCATATTCTCCACCTTCGAAATGGGCTTGTGACCAACCTTTATCATTTCGTGGTCCTACAAGAATCATTCCAATTTTTATTGGTTTTAATTCTGGAACTCCACCAAAGTAAGCAGCATAGACTTCATCATAAGCTCCTGCCATCATCATTTTTTCAAGTCCAGTATTTATCATTTTAGCAAGACCTGGATTATCAGGGCTTACAGCAAATCCATAGCTTTCACCAGTTGGGAATGTTTCCGTCATTGTAAAGAATGGGTTGTTTTTTTGCCTATCTCCATTTACTGGCAAATCTTGCAATATTGCATCAACTTCTCCAGATTGAAGTGCTAAGAACATAGCAGCAGGCTCATCAAATGAAACTAAAGTTGCTCCACTTGGTTTATTTTCTTCTGCGTACATTTCACCAGTTGTACCAGTTTGTACTGCAATTCTCGAATCTGATAATGAAGCCAATGTGCTGTATTTCTCAGCATCAGTTGTTCTCACTAAAAGTGACTGGTCAGCATCAAAATACGGATCCGTAAATAATGTTGAAGCAGCTCTTTCTTCTGTTATTGTCATAGCAGATGCAACTACGTCACATTCTCCTGCAGCTGGCAATAACCATATGCCATCAAACGGCACAACTTTGACTGTTAATTCAACATCCATATTTCCGGCCAATATCCTCATTATGTCCATGTCAAATCCTGTCCAAGTACCATCTTCATCTTGAAACTCAAATGGTTCATAAGGAGCATCAGTACAAACTGTTAGCTCACCATCAGAGATCAAGGAATAAGCGATATCATCGTCGTGATGTTCACCATCTTCATGGTGATGATCATCATCTTCAGAATGATCGTGATCTTCTTCTTTATCTTTCATGGTTGTAGCCGGAGCTTCGCTAGAAGGGGCATCCATTACAGACTCTTCTTCACATGCAAGTGCAAATATGAAGAGAGAAACAATAAGAAGAGGACCAAAGAATTTAAGTTTAAGGTTTTTTTTCATCAGGTTTTCCTCTACTGACTATTTAATTAAAGATTTAGCATAACAGTTTTCCATAAAAAAAAATGTTAAATTTGTTTTAACAAATTAAATGTTAATTTTTTTCTTTATTTGAAAGACGTTTTTCAAGCAGTCCTGCTAATCTTGTAAGAGGAATTGTAAGTACTAAATAAATAAAACCTGCGACAACTAGTGGAGTTGCATTAGCATCACTCATTACTCCATCTCTACCGAATCTAGTTAATTCTTTTGTTGTTGAAGTTACCCCGATTACTGAAATAAGTGCAGTATCTTTCAGTAATAGCACTACTTCATTTGTCATAGGTGGGATCATTATTCTAAAAGCTTGAGGCAATATTATTTTGTAATAAATAGTGATTCTATTCATTCCTAGTGCTTCCGCAGCTTCTCTTTGTCCAACTGGTATTGCTTGTATCCCAGACCTTATTACCTCTGCAATATATGCTGAAGATACAATAGATAATGCGAGAATCCCTTTGCTGTAATCACCGGGTATCCTTACTCCAAAAGCTATTGGAATTCCGTAAGCTATAAATATAAGAATTAATATTGCAGGCAAGCCTCGAATTATATCAATATAAATTGAAGAAATAATTCTATAAAATGAGACGCTTGATAGCTTCATTAATGCAAGTAATAGACCTAAAACAGATCCTCCTGCAAATCCGGAAATAGTAAAAATAAGTGTGTTTTTAGCAGCTTGAGTAATAATTTTTGGAAATTGATCCTGAATTAAATCAGGTTTGAACATTGTTTCTCTTAAATTATCTAAATCAGCAATACTAATTAAAAATAAGAAAAAAATAATAACAA
>PBWZ01000023.1 GCA_002727435.1 Chloroflexota bacterium | reverse complement strand
AAGAAATTCTTTAATTATATTTAAAGCTTTTACTAAGTTTTCTCTAGAATTTGCAAATGATATCCTTAGGTACCCTTCTCCATATTTTCCGAAAGAAGTACCNGGTAATACNGCAACCCCTTGATTCAACAATGCATCTGACAATTCCTGACTTTTATANCCCGTCTCTTTAATGTTNGGAAAAGCATAGAAAGCACCTTTNGGTTGAATACAACTAATACCTTTAATATCATTGAANCCATCAACAACTATCTTTGATCTTTCTTTNAATTCTTTNAGCATCATCCTTACACTATCCTGAGGGCCTTGAATTGCTGCTGCTGCTGCTTTTTGACTGAAAGCAGAAGTACACGAAACACTATTNGTAACCAACCTTGAAATTGGCTCAACAAGTTGATTTGGGAATATACCGTAACCTAGTCTCCATCCAGTCATNGCATAACTTTTAGAAAAACCATCTAATATCACAACATTTTCTTCCATACCATCGTAATCATAAACAGAGTTGTGAGAACCCTCAAAATAAAGATCTTTNTAAACCTCATCNGTTAGAATTACAATATCNTTTTCTTTAGCAATATCTGCAACTCTTTTCATGTCAGATGATTCCATTACACTTCCACAAGGATTATTAGGAGAATTTAAAATAATTAACTTTGTTTTATCCGANATAGATTGCTCAATTAAATCAACATCTGCATTAAANCCTTTNTCTTCNTTTANNTCCATNGGAACTGCTTTNCCACCAACATAATTAATCATAGATTCATATATTGGAAAGCCAGGATTTGGATAAATAACCTCATCCCCAGGTTCAATCAAAGCCATTATTGTAAAAAACATTATTGGCTTCGCCCCTGGTGTAAACACAACATTTTCAGGTGAAATGTTTTTATTGTGAACANCAGATTGATGTTCTGCAATAACTTCCCTNACNTCCATTAATCCTGGAGANGGNACATAATGTGTGAAATTATCATCTAAAGCCTTTTTTGCTGCTTCTTTAATATGATCAGGTGTTTCAAAGTCAGGCTCTCCAATTTCAAGATGAACNATATCTTTACCTTGGGCTTCNANCTTTTTTGCTTTAGCTAATACTTCAAAAGCTGTTTCAGTTCCAAGCCTTTCAATACTTTTAGCTAATTTCATTAAATTCCTCACTTATGATTAATAAGAATAATTGTAAACCGTAATCCTACCTAAATAAAGCAGATTTGAAAATACACAAATTGATTATTGAATAAATTGAACTTATATCACTACTATGCTTAAACTATTACTATGGCAAAAAAGATAGCAAAATTTAGTCCTTTAGGAATATTAAGATTTATTTTTATTGAGTCCACTTTTAAGACAAATGAAAGAGAGAAACTAATCAAGAGAATTTCGTCTATTACTGAAAGTCCTTTAATTATTTTAGCTTTCGCNATGATACCTTTNCTTTTGGGTCCATATATTTGGGATTTATCGCAAGATGAATTAGATACNTTTAATAGACTTGATCAGATTATTTGGGCTTTATTTGTAATTAANCTTATTGTAAAGGTAATNATNGCTCCAAGAAGNTTATCTTTTTTAAAATCTAATATCTTAGAAGTTATTGTAGTTATTCCTTACTTGCAACCATTGAGAATAGTCTTTTTTGGAACNAAGGCTATATGGGGTATGACGAAAATAGCGAGGCCAGATTTTTTAATAGTTGTTTCAGGCGGATTAGTAATCATTAGTGCAACTATAGTTACAAGCTTAGAAAGGTCAAGCAATCCTGAACTTGGATCTTTCCCTGACGCTCTATGGTGGGCTATAGTTACAATAACCACAGTAGGATATGGAAACCAGGAGCCAGTAACATTTTCTGGAAGGATTGTAGCAGTTATTCTTATGATTACTGGTGTTGGTTTTTTTGGTGCAATTGCTGCAAATCTTGCAGCTTTCTTTGTGAGAAAAGATGAAGATGAAAAAATTGATAAGCTACAGAGAGATATCAATTCAATTAATGAAAAATTAGATAAACTAGCTAAGAAATAAGGAATAATAATGAAATTTCGAGAAGAAAAAGATTCAATGGGTAAATTAAATGTACCTGAAGATGCTTTATATGGGGCAACAACTCAAAGAGCACTTTTAAATTTTCCTATAAGTGATTTAAGGTTTAACAGAACTTTCATTAAATCAATAGCNGAAATAAAGCGTTGTGCAGCTGAAACAAATTTAGAATTAGGGNCTTTAGAAAAAGATTTGGCTGATGAAATAATTAAAGCTGCAGAACTAGTCTCAAAAGGAGATTATGATTCAGAATTTGTTGTAGATATTTTTCAAACTGGATCAGGTACTTCTACAAATATGAATACCAATGAAGTTATTTCAAATGTTGCTATCAAAAATATTGGGGGCATTATTGGAAGCAGAGACCCTATACACCCAAATGATCATGTAAATAAAGGGCAATCATCAAATGACGTAGTCCCAACAGCTATTCACATAGCTGGGTGTGTTGGTATCGTTGAATCATTAATACCTGGACTTGAAAAACTTCAAAAATCACTTGAAAAAAAATCTGAAGAATTTTGGGGAGTAATAAAAACTGGAAGAACTCACCTGCAAGATGCAACTCCAATAAGGTTGGGTCAAGAATTTCTAGGATATTCTGGGCAAATTGAAGAGTCTATAAGAAGAGCAAAAAGCTCTTTAGATGAATTATCTGTTTTAGCATTAGGAGGAACTGCAGTAGGTACTGGAATTGGAATGCAAAAAGGGTTTTCAAGTAAGGTCATAGAAAAGTTATCTAAAAGGTTTAAAATTCAATTTAGTGAATCTCCAAATCATTTTCACAGTCAGAGCACAATTGATGCAATTGTTGCAAGCTCAGGTAATTTGAAAACNATAGCTGTAAGTTTGATGAAAATTGGCAATGATATAAGGTGGCTTGGATCAGGNCCGAGGGCTGGAATNGGAGAAATAGAATTGCCAGAGGTGCAACCAGGNAGNTCAATTATGCCTGGTAAAGTGAATCCAGTAATTGCAGAATCACTGACGATGGTTTGCGCACAAGTGATAGGAAATGACCAAACAATAAACATTGCTGGTCAATCTGGAAATTTTGAATTAAATGTCATGATGCCTGTAGCGGCTTATAATTTGCTCCAATCAATTGATTTATTATCAACTTCTTCAAACAACTTTGCACTTCAATGTATAGATGGGCTCAAATCAACATCAAAAGGACCAGAATCAGTTCAAAATGGTTTAGCAATATGTACTGCTTTAGCACCCAAAATTGGATACGATAATGCAGCTAAAATCGCACATATTGCCTCCGATACTGGAGAAACTATTTTAGAAGTTGCAAAAAGGGAAACGAATTTTAGTCACCAAGAGTTAGTTGATATTTTAAATGCAGAAAGTATGACTGAGCCTTCATAAATATAAAAATTAGAAATGGATTTTAAGCTTCGAAGAATTATAATAACTGTCTATTTTCCTGCGTTTTTAACTTCATTTTGTATGGGCATGTTAGCCCCTACAATACCAGCTAAAGTAGATTTTATAGGTGGGACAGCTTTTATAATTGGACTTGCAGTTGGAGCTCAAGGCNTAGGAGAAGCTTTTTTCTCAATTCCAACTGGATTCCTAATTAATAAATTTGGAAATAAAAAAATTATGATTATTGGTATGNTTGGATTAGCATTATCTGGTTTTCTTTCAGGNTTATTTCAAAATAATTTAGCTTTATATTTTGCACTTTTTTCTTTAGGTATATTTTATGGGTTTTTTAGTTTAAGCAGGCATTCNTATATGACACAAATTGTGCCCTCAGGATATAGGGGTAAAGCATTTTCAAGATTTGGAGGCATTAATAGAATTGGGTGGTTTTTTGGTCCAGTTGTTGGAGGTTATACTGCAGGTAATATTGGTCTGGATATACCATTTTATATAATTTCCTTTGTTGCTTTATTTACTACATTAATAATTTTTATCAGTACAGAACCTAAAATTGAAAATATAGNTAATAAATCTGNTTTAAAACCACCCTCATTTAAGGAAACAATATTAGAAAATAAAAANANATTTACAATTGGTGGATCTGGACATTTTATAATGCAATTTTTAAGACAATGCAGACATGTATTAATACCTATATGGGCGTTTAGCATTGGTTTAGGAGTTGAAGAGTTAGGCTTAATACAGAGCATTTCAGCAGCTTTAGATATGACTTTATTTTACCCTGTTGGGTTAATTATGGATAAATTTGGTAGAAAATGGACTTCGGTGCCAAGCATAATACTTTTATCTTCNGGTTTTATATTTATGACATACGTAGATACTTTCACTGGACTAATGATTGTTGGATTNCTNTTGGGTTTTGCTAATGGATTAGGTTCTGGAGCAATGTTAACNTTGGGTTCAGATTTATCACCCAAAAAACAACCTGGTTCATTTTTGGGNATATGGAGATTATTTGGCTGGTCAGGAAATTCTGCTGGAGGGCCTATTAGTGGAGCNGTCGCCCAAACTTTAGGAAATACTGCTTCTGCCCTTTCTGTATCTACTATAGGAGTAATTGGGGTAATTATTTTTTCCTTTTTTTTACCAGAAACGCTTAAAGAATAGATTTATTTTTTAGGTAACTATGAAGATCATTTAGGCAAACAGAATCTTTTTCTAAGTTTCGGCCGTCAACTGCATATTTTTTTTCACCAGTTAAACCTTCAACTGCACCAAGATCAACACATTTTTTTATCATTTTTTTTGCTTCTTCAATTTTTGGTAATAAATTTAATGATTTTATTTCAGAAATTGAGCATATTAACCCATAGGCTCCCCAATTTGAGCAACTTGAAACAATAAGTTCGTCAACCTTTGTTACTGCAGGTTTATCAGGAAGGCCATCCGTTTTTTTTATTTCATTGAATAGGTTCCCCATACCAATTTCATTTCCGCCATCTCCTATCCCAATAGTATTTGAAGTGTTACTGAAAATATAATCGAGTTTCGCATTATATTCAGATATGTCTTGGCTTTTCCAATTCCTATAAGTCCCATCTTCCATTAATGAGGCTCTTTCAATACTTATTGATACTGAAGGTTTTAGTTCATTTATTAAATTAATGGCAAACTCTTTTGAGTTTTCATGATCATGGACAGGAAAATCAATGATTAAGTCATTAGTCATGCCCTTTAATATTTCAATTGACCATTTATCAGTTATGTATACAACTTTATAGCCTATTTTTTTTAATGCATTGCCCAAAGCTATTGCACCTGGAGGACCATCAGTTTCAGAAGCTTTGGCATANACAATATAGAAACCTGTAGTTATAAAGACTGTTCCCTGATTCTCAAGAATTATTTTTGCAGCTGAATTTGTAAAGTTTGGTTTTAAAAATTTTTCTAAACTGGCAATATTTCTAGTATCATTCTGAAGTATTATTTTTTCAATTGATCTAAGAGTATTCATTTTCTTTAAGGTCAGTAACAAACATATATCCTGGTGAATGTGTATAAACTAATGGCAATTTTGACTTTTCTAGTGACAATTGAGGCGTGACTCCGCAAGCCCAAAATACAGGTACGTCATTTTTATTTAACGGACTCCAATATTCTCCAAAATCAGGTGATTCAATTGACTTTATCCCAATTTTAGACGGATCACCTATATGAATGGGTGCACCATGATTTTTTTTGTATTTCTCAGTTATTTTAACTGCTTGATCAACTTTATCTTCAGGTATCCATCTCATTGAAACAACCAAAGGACCTGAAAAATATTTAGAAGGTATTGTATCTATTGAAGTTGAATACATAGCCACATTCCCTTTTTTTTCAAAATGAGGAAGATAAATACCCGAGTTGGTTAATGCATTTTCAAAAGAAAAACTACAACCAAGAAGGAATGCTGTGAATTCAGAAGATAATTCATCAGTTAAATTATTTAATTCACAATCAAAATTTCCATTTATAAACTTTCTGTATCGAACAAGATCGGTTTTTAAATCTGCACTTTGTGCAGTTTTTGGATTAAAAGACCCATCATCAAGCCTTTCTACAATTGGACAAGGCTTAGGATTACTATCACAAAAGTAATTAAAATCATCAGCATACTCAGTTTCAATTATTACAAGATTTGTTTGAATAAAACCTTTTGCGTAGCCACAAGTAGGTTCATTAAATTGATTATTTCTAATTTTTTCTCTTAATTGATTGGAATTCAATGCTTTTTTAAACTATTTATGTGTAAACTTAATATTTATTATTTATATAATACATAAACGAGGTGCTGATTTGCCAACTTTAGATCAAATAGTTTCTTTAACTAAAAGAAGGGGATTTATTTTCCAAGGAAGTGAAGTTTACGGTGGATTAAGAAGTGTCTGGGATTTTGGACCACTAGGAATTGAATTAAAGAGAAGAGTAAAAGAAATGTGGTGGCACCACATGATTCAAGAAAGAGAAGATATTGAAGGAATTGATTCTGCAATTTTGATGCACCCAAGTGTATGGGAAGCAAGTGGCCATATATCCGGCTTTACTGATCCATTAGTAGAATGTAAAGCATGCCACAATAGATTCAGAGAAGATCAAATTGAAGAAAGAAATTGCCCTTTAAGTAAAAATGAATGCGATTTAACTGAATCCAAACAATTTAATTTAATGTTTCAAACTCATATGGGACCAGTTAAAAAAGAGGGCTCTGAAATATATTTAAGACCAGAAACTGCTCAAGGAATATTTGTTAATTTTGAGAATGTGATGACCTCAACACGAAAAAAAATTCCTTTTGGAATTGGGCAAATTGGTAAATCATTTAGAAATGAAATAACTCCGGGGAATTTTATTTTTAGAACAAGAGAATTTGAACAAATGGAGATGGAGTTTTTTTGTGAACCTGACAAGGCAGATGAATGGTTCGAATACTGGATAAATTTTAGTAATGAATGGTTCATTAATATAGGTTTAAGTGAAGATAAACTGAGAAAAAGAGCTCATACTGATGATGAAAAACCGCATTATGCAAAAGCAGCATTAGATATTGAATATAATTTTCCTTGGGGCTGGGGTGAACTTGAGACTATAAATAATAGAAGTGATCACGATTTAAAAAGTCATTCAGAAAAGAGCGGAAAAGACTTAAGTTATTTCGACGAAAGCACTAAAGAAAGATATATTCCTTACGTTATAGAACCAGCCATGGGAGCAGATAGAACCGTTCTAGCTATTTTATGTGATGCATATAGGGAAGAAGAAGTTGATGGAGATAAGAGAACTGTACTTAGATTTAAACCGCAAATATCTCCAGTACAAGTAGCTATTTTGCCCCTAAGTAAAAATGAAAAATTAGCTGAAACTAGTGAGGAAATATACAAGAGTCTTAAAAGTGAGTTTAGGGCGCAGTTTGATAACACCCAAAGTATTGGCAAAAGATATAGAAGGCAAGACGAAATTGGTACACCAATTTGCTTAACAATAGATTTTGATACTGTTGAAACTGATAACTGCGTTACACTTAGACATAGAGACACAATGGACCAGATAAGAGTCAAAATAGATGATATTAAAA
>PBWZ01000022.1 GCA_002727435.1 Chloroflexota bacterium | reverse complement strand
ATTCCTCAAGGACAAAGTCCTTTTGGGACATTTGATGTAGGTGAAGTNGTNAAAGATATNTTAACAAANATAAATAATCCTNTTTTAGGNGNNCANTCAGGAANTAAAATAAAAATATCTGGAAAAGTTGCTGCTATGGTTTTTGAACCTTTAGTTGGAGTATCTGATAAATCAAAAATTGCTGATGTTGTACTTGAAATAGATTTAAGTAACATGAATGTTCTTTCTGCAAGAATTGAAGGAAAGGTAAATCCTTTAGATGAGGATAACGTAATAAGAATAATCGAAATTTGGGACGTTGATTCCGATTTTGAAGTAAACCCTCCTTTCTAATGAAAAAAATATATTCATATTTTTCTGACTATATTTTGTTGTTGCCATTTTGTGCAGGTGTTTTTCTTGGGGCTGATGACCAAACAAAGGTTGTAACTATTCTTCCGCAGATTATGATTGATTTTGAAATTCCNGTNACNAGTTTNGATATTGCNTCNTGGCTTATAACAATTTATTTAATTGGNTATACCGCAATTATGCCTTTAACTGGAAGGCTTTCAGATAAATTTGGTTTTAGAAATTTATTTTTAGCTTCATTATTTATTTTTTTAATAGGTTCTATTTTAACTGCATTGAGTCCAGAAATTTCAAAAATTTTTCATAGAGAACCAAATGTAAATTGGATTTTAGCTACAAGGTTTATTCAGTCTATTGGTGGTGGAGCATTAGTACCTATTTCAATAGCTGCTGCNGGGTTCTTATTGCCTAGAAAAAAACTTCCCATTGCATACGGTATTATAGGTGCAAGTGCTGAAGCTGGAGGTGTATTTGGGCCTTTAGTAGGTGGTTTTATCACTCAAATATCATCTTGGGAATGGGCCTTTTGGATAAATATTCCTCCAACTTTATTAATTATGGTTAGTTTAATAATTTGGATTCCAAAAAATAAAGTTCAAGATATAAAAATTGACTATCTAGGATCTTTTATTTTCTTTATTATCATTTCATCAATAACAATTGCATGTGCTCAAATATCAAAATCAAATAGCCTATTAATTTTATTCTTAATAGCAAGCATAATATTTATAATTTTTGGAATTTTGAGATATAGGTCAGGAAGCGAATTTATTGTACCTAGAAAAATAATAAAAGATAAATTATTTTTAATTTCAAATCTTACCCATTTCTTTATTGGAATTGGATTAATTATAGCTATAATAACTGTTCCAGTAATGGCCGAAACAATCATGGGGGCGTCACCATTGGAAGGTGGATTAAGGCTTCTAAGATTGACAATTGCTCTTTCAATTGGAGCTTTTTTAGGTGGAATTTTAACTGAAAGAATTAATTCTAAAATACCTTTAATGATTGGATTTATATTAATTTCGATTGGTTTTTATTTTATGTATGGGTGGGGCTTAGATATTAAAGACCCAAGTATGACAATACATTTATCTTTACTGGGCTTAGGTTTTGGAGTTTGTATTTCTCCAATTACTTACTGTGCAATGAAAAATATTCAAGACACTGAAAGAGGATCTGCATCGTCAATACTTACTTTATCAAGAATGCTTGGGATGACAATTGGCTTATCTTCNCTTACGGCATGGGGAACTACAAGATTTTCTCAACTTACTAGTGATCTAGAAGGTTTTTCACTAGACCCTCTAGCACAACAAGAATTGACTGATGTAACTCTAAATTCTGGGTTACAAGTATTTCAGGAATTTTTTCTAATAGGATTAATAATTTGCATAATTTCAATTCCTATTGGCTACATAATGACATCAATTAAAAATTAATTAAAATTTTCCTTTTTTTTAGCTTGTTTTACTTCACTATCTAATCTTTGCAATTCATATTCTTCGTGATCAGTAAAATTCATCAACTCATAAAAATTTGAATGTCCAGCAATATCTTTTATTTGATCATGCATTTTCATACAAACTTTCCTGTAAGAGATGTGCCCTTGTTTAGCTGTCCGCAATTCAATTAAGTGAAACGCTTGTCTCACATTCATAGTAATTGAATATCTAATATTGTGGCCAAATAAGAGTGCATACTCTTTAAGATGAGGTGAACTTATTTCAAATTTTTCATATAGTTCTTTAGATTTAGTTATCAATTCTTTGCACTCCTTTTCATATGGAGTCTTTTTTACTTCATCAGGGAAATTAAATCCTAATTCAGGATTCATTTTTTGCCATTCTATTGTCATTAACCTATGTCTTTGAAGGTCTCTAAATGATCCATAATCAGACAGTATGTCAAAAGTATAATAAGAATTTTCAAACGCTCTTCCAGGTTTATGTCTTCTATTTTTCCTGACTCCAGTATATTTATTTAGAATATTTTTTATTTCATCATCAGGCATTTTATTAACAATTTGCTTTAAATCTTCAATTGATTTTTGAGAAGATGAATATAAGCAATAAGCAGCAATTTTTCTTTCAGCATCATTTTCAAACTCTACAAGATTTACTTCTG
The DNA here is from genome assembly GCA_002727435.1 of Chloroflexota bacterium. GTDB lineage: Bacteria > Chloroflexota > Dehalococcoidia > Lucifugimonadales > Lucifugimonadaceae. Next base: position 8,474 of record PBWZ01000022.1, on the reverse strand, counting down.
GAGCCTTAGATGGTGAATTATTTAAATTTTCCAGAACATAATTATCTATGTTGTCTTGGTTATTTTTCAGATAATTTGACCACTCCACGCCCCTACTTTCAACNTCAACTCTTTTCAAAAAAGAGGGTATGACCTTTCTTAATTCAACGAGAATCATNTCTGCATAATTTCTTACTTCTTCTGATTTATGTATTCTCATTTTCATCAACATGTGTTCATATGCTTGCCCACTGGCAAATATACCAACATTTGAAATTGTAGAAGAAGGTAAAAAGTACCTTGCAACATCACAAGCTTTAGCGCGGATAGTGCCATTGTATGCTTGCAATGAAACTGATTCTTCTTTTGGAAACTCAACTTTGTAAATTTCAACAAGACTCCGAACAACTTTTGAATACGTTTCAAAAATAGTATCCATTGTTTCTTCATATTCTTTTTTTAAATTTGAATTATTTAGTTCAGGTGGAGTTATATACCTAAATTTGTCTCCAATTTTTTGATCATAATAGATATATCTTGTACTTTGTTCTAAATAAGAGGCAATTCTTCCCCACTCAAGAATTTTAGTGAGAATGTTTGATGCCTGTTCGCAAGCTAAATGAGCTGAACCTAGTTGAGCAACAGAGTCATCACCATATTGAGTAAAAACCCTTTCATATAAACTTTCTGCCTTTGAACTGTCTATTTCAATTGAGTCACCCAGATTACCTTCACTCCAAAATTCATCCAAAAATAATCTCCTTAAAGATTTGGAAGACCTGCTATATCTTGCGTAAAGTGCTCCTTTTACAACTTCAGGCATATTAATTAAGCAAAAAACAGGTTTATCTATATTTGAAAAGTGGTTTAATAAGATATCTTTTTCTTCTGTTGTAAATTCTTCTTGAAAATACATACTACCCAAAAATTTGATCTGGGTTCTCTAGTATTTGTTTCAATTCACCTAAAAACATTGCTGCTTCAGCACCATCATTTACTCGATGGTCAACAGAAAGTGTCATCTTCATAATTTTTGATATAACCATGTTTCCATCTTGGACTATTACTTCATCGTTTGCTTTACCGACAGATAATATTGCAGATTGAGGTGGAACAACAATTGCCACAAATTCATCTATATCAAACATCCCTAAGTTGCTGACACTAAATGTTGCCCCATTATTTTCTTCTTGAGTTAATGGTGATCCACTTCCTTTAGCCCTGCTTGCAAGATCTTTTGCAGCATTTGATATTTCCATCAAACTTTTTTCTTCGCAGCCNAGAACTGCAGGAACAATTAGTCCAACAGGCAAAGCAATTGCCATNCCAATATTTATATTTTTATGCTCAATTAAACTATCCTGATTAAAGGAAGAATTAAATTTAGGGAATTTCTTTAAAGCTTGGGTAACAGCAAATAATATTATGTCATTTACAGATACCTTNACATTATTTTTTTCGTTAAATTCTGATCTTTTCTTGATCACTTCAGTCATATTTGCACTATTACTTATGTAAAAATGTGGTATTTCAGACTTACTTTTAGAAACAACACCTGCGATTGCTTTCCTCATTGGAGTCAGAGGAATGTTTTTAGATTCACCACTTGCTTCATTTGTACCTCCTCCTTGAGAACCCCCTTGTGCTGCAGCCTCAACATCTTCTCTTGTAATTCTTCCTCCAGGACCAGTTCCACTTATAGCACCAAGATCAACGCCTAATTCAGTGGCTAACTTTTTTGCAATTGGGCTAGCTTTTACTTTCACATTACTTGATGAAGAAATTGATTCAGGCTTATTTTCAACTTGAGGTGAATCATTAGCACTTGGTTCACTTGATGCACTCTGTGAAGAAGAAGTTTCAGGAACATCATCACCTTCATCGCCAATATATGCTATTAAATCTCCAACTGGTACCGCTTGGCCTTCTTGAACAATAATTTTTTTTAAAATTCCATCGTTATAGCATTCCATTTCAACAACTGTTTTATCGGTTTCAATTTCAGCTAACTTATCTCCCCTTTTGACTTCATCACCTTCTTTTTTAAGCCACTTTACAATAGTTCCTTCTGACATATCAGCGCCCATGCTAGGCATTGTAACTTCTGAAATCAATTTAACCTCCTTGGTTATAAACTATAGCCTTGTTCAATTTTGTTCATAATTTTCGGGACACTCGACATTGCATGCTGTTCAAGCTTTCTATTATAAGGCCATGGCACATCTTCACTTCCCACTCTAAGAATTGGTCCATCTAAATAATCACCACTATCCTCATTTATGTTTGTAGCAACTTCTGCCATAACTCCACCATTTTTTCTTGCTGTATCAAGAAGAAGTGCTCTTCCTGTTTTTTGAACAGATTTATTTATCAAATCATAATCAATTGGGCTCAAACTTCTTAGATCAATAATTTCTGAACTTACATTTTTCTTTGAGAGTTCTTCGGAAACTTTATTGATCATAGGCATACCATGGCCATAAGAAATGAGGGTTATATCTGTACCTTCTTGTTTAATATCAGCTTTTCCTATTTCTATATCAAAATATTCCTCAGGAACATCTCCTTTAGCCCCATATAGACCTGCTGATTCAGCAAATATAACTGGATTAGGATCCTTAATCGAAGATCTTAGCAATCCTAGTGCATCTTTTGGGTTGGAAGGTGCAACTACTTTTAAGCCAGGCACTTCGCATAGCCAAGTTTCAAAACTCTGAGAGTGGGTAGCACCTAATTGCATCCCAGCTCCAGTTGGTGCACGTATTACCATTGGGACATTTATTTGACCTCCAGACATATACCTTATGTTGGCAGCCATATTTACAATTTGATCAAATCCTACAAGAGAAAAACTTATTGACATTAGTTCGACTATTGGCTTTAAACCTGCAGCNGCACTTCCTATTCCAGCACCTATAAATCCTGCTTCTGAAATCGGAGTGTCCTTTATACGNTCTGGACCATATTTTTCCAAAAATCCAGAAGTTATTGCGTAAGCNCCCCCATATGCACCAATATCTTCACCCATAATAAAGACNTCTGGGTCNTTTTCAATTGCCTCACTTAATCCTTTTTGNANTGCTTGTCTNAGTGTTATTTCAGCCATTATAAATATACATCCTTANTTAAACTTTCCAANTCTGGTTCATTNCTTTCTGTAGCAAATTTAACAGCAGCATCCATTTCATCTTCAACAGATTTTTTTACATCATTTANTTCATCTTTNGAAGCAATGTTTTTTGAAATAATATATTCAGGAAAAGATTCAAGTGGATCCNTTTTTCTCCANTCATCAACTTCACTAGATTCCCTNTATTTTGCAGGGTCNGCCATTGAATGACCTTGAAATCTAAAAGTAGTTGCCTCAATTAAGGCAGGACCGTTTCCTTTTCTTACCTTATCTACAACTTCCTTGGTTGTTTCTTTTACGGCAATTACATCCATTCCGTCCACTACAGTGCTTGGAATCCCATAACCTTCTGCCAAATTTGAAAAAGATTTTCCATTAGATCTTATTCTTTCAACACTTGTTCCCATTCCGTAGAAGTTATTTTCAAGAAAAAATATCATTGGTAACTTCCATACACTTGCGAGATTCATAGTTTCATGAAATGTACCTTGGTTNGTTGCACCATCNCCAAAATAAACCATAGTAACTGCNTCATCTTTTCTATANTGAGATGCTAAAGCGAATCCTGCAGCTANAGGCATTTGGGCACCGACAATTGCATGCCCTCCCATAAAGTTTTTATCCGAATCAAATAGGTGCATTGATCCGCCCTTNCCTTTACTGACACCAGTTTCTTTTCCAAATAATTCNGCCATNAGACCGTCTGTACTAAGACCTCTTGCTATAGCATGACCGTGGTCTCGGTAGTGAGTAACAATGAAATCTTTATCTTCTAAAGAATCAATTGAGCCAACCGCTACTGCTTCTTGCCCAATGTATAAATGTAAAAAACCTCGTATAAAACCTTTTGAATAGTTTTCACCGCAAGACTCTTCAAAGAGCCTTATCAGATACATTTTTCTATATAAATTTAGATAATCTTCCTTATTCATAATTCATTTATAATATTACAACAGANTTGAGAGTATAAAAAATATTTTATATATTTAATTTTGCAGCCTCACACACGTTTTTCATCAACATAGCTATTGTCATTGGGCCAACACCACCAGGAACAGGTGTAATTGAAGATGCTTTCTTTAAAATGGAATTAAAATCTACATCTCCGACTATTGAAAATCCTTTTGAATTTTCTTTATTTTCTATCCTATTAATTCCAACATCAATCACAATTGCTCCTTCTTTTATCATAGAACCATCCAGAATATTGGGCTTACCAACTGCTACAATTATCACATCAGCGTTCAATGTATGCTGTTTTAGATTAATTGTTTTACTATGACAAACAGTAACAGTAGCATTTTCATCTTTCCCACTTAATAAAGCTACCATTGGCTTGCCAACAATATTACTCCTTCCAATNACAACAATATTTTTACCTTCAGAAATTATGTTTTCATTTTTNAATATTTCCATAATTCCATAAGCAGTCGCAGGAATAAATCTTGGTTTACCTATACTTAAAAGCCCTATATTAGTAGCTGTTAGGCCATCAACATCTTTTAATGGGCTAATTTTCTCAATTAATATTCTTTCGTTTAAATGATTTGGTATTGGCAACTGAAGNATAATACCATCAACTTTTTCATCTTGATTTAACTCATTTATAATACTTATAANACTTTGTTCATCGATGTTTTTAGGTTTTTTTATTAAATTTCCANTAATGCCAATTTCTTTGCANTTTTTTAATTTATTNTTTACGTATGTCAGNGAAGATGGATTGTCTCCTATTAATATNATNTTTAGAGATGGCGGTCTTTGAATTTTTTTGGTAATTACATTGATTTCATNAANAATGTCTTTATAAACCAGTTTTGAAATTTCTTTTCCATCAATTAACATCTGAATAAATTAGTTTTTTACGAACTTTTATATTACAACTTAATATGGACGATAACAATCAAATACATAGCGGAATAGACATTATTGAAATTNCTCGAATTAAAAATGTCNTAACCAAACACCCAAAAAGATTTTTAGAAAAAATCTTTACTGAATATGAAAGAAATTATTGCAGAGGAAGATCAACACAATTAGCTGCCAGATTTGCAGCAAAAGAAGCTGCAATGAAAGCATTAGGAACAGGAGTTAGAGGTGTAGGNTGGAAAGAAATTGAAGTTCAAAGATTGCCGTCTGGNAAGCCATNTATAAAATTACATGGTAGAGCAANNGAGAGAGCTAAATTTATTGGTGTAGAAAAAATTGAGCTTAGTATTAGCCACTCAAAAGAACTAGCAACTGCAATGGTTATTATGTACAAATGATACCAATATTGTCACCAAAAGAAATAAAAAAAATTGAAAAAAAATATCTCAGTAAAACTGACAACAAAGATATANTNCAAATAAGAGCTGCAAAAGGGATATCTAAGTTAATTTCTAAAGAAAATCCTTCAAAAGTATACATATTTTTTGGNCCAGGAATGAACGGTAGAGACGGATTNATTGCAGGAAAATTAATTCAAAAAAATATTGGGGCGGANAATGTTCATTTTATATCNTGTATCGAAAAAAACTCTTCTAAAAAAAACTTAATTTTTTCAAAAAGTAAAAAAATAAATATTAAGGAGTTTGATAAAAAATCATTGATTGNAGAGTTTAAAAAAATTAATCNCAAAGTAATAATTATTGATGCAATAATTGGAATATCATCCAAAGGTCATTTAAGGTCAGAATTAAGTAAAAAAATTAAATTTTTAAATAATTTATTTAAAAAAAGCGACATGATAAATATTTATTCTCTAGATATTCCNAGCGGATTTGACCCTGAAAGTGGCTCACAAGATAAAAATACATTTATTTCTGATGAAATAATTNTTCTTGGTTCACAGTTAAAAAGCAGCATACTAAACCCTGAAGGTTTTAAAAACATTAATTATGTTGACATTGGCTTAAAAAGAATTGAATTAAAAAANCTAAATTTTAATTTGGAGGCACTGACCCCAAATATNGTATTAAAAAAATTTCCTAAAAGGGCTGAAACTTTATACAAAAATAAATTTGGTTCCNATTTAATAGTGGGTGGTTCAGGAAGGTACCCCGGAGCAGCATTATTATGCTCAATGTCATCAAATATATCTGGCACAGGTCATACTGCAGTTTCAACTGAAAGTTCCATCGCTCAGAAAATTATAGAAAAATCTCCTGAAATAACTTTATTTGCATCCTTATTTGATAACGAAAATCATTTAAAAAAGTTTTCTTCAATATCTCTGGGAGTTGGACTAAGTCAGAATAAAAATTCTAAAGAAATTATCAATGAGTTTTTAAACTATATTGAAAATACAAAGAATAAACATAACATCGTTATTGATGCAGATGCTTTAAATATATTAAGTGAAATTAATTATTGGTGGGANAAGTTACCATCAACCACAATCCTCACNCCTCATCTTGGAGAATTCAATAAAATTTATAAATTTAAAGATTTTGAAGATATTTTCAAAAAAGTCTTAAATTTCACAAATAATACAAATTTAAATTTGCTACTCAAAGGGCCTTCTACATTTATAGCTGATAAAAAAGAAATTATTATAAACATATACCCCAATGGCGGAATGTCTAAACCTGGGATGGGGGATGTACTTACTGGACTAATAGGAGGAATAGCATCTTACCCAAAAATGAAGATTAAAGATGCAGCAATTTTAGCTACTTATATACACTCTAATTCAGGAAAATTATCTAGGATCTCCAAGGGCAGCACTTCAATGACGGCATCTGATGTGATATCTTTCATTCCTCAAGCATTTAAAAGTATAGAAAAATGATTCTTTTAATAGATATAGGTAACAGCAGAATAAAAATAGGATTATGTAAAAATCCAAATATCAGAAACGATATTAATGTTTTTTACTGTGAAAATATAAATAAAATTAATTCAGAATTAGAAAAATTTGATCATTATGAATTTGATGCAGTTTTAGTATCATCTGTTGTCCCAGAAATAAATAATAAAGTAACTCAAATTATTAAAGATAATTTAAACATTACACCTACCTTTATAAATGGTGACTTAATTACCGGAATAAAATTTAATTATTCACCGTTATCAGATATAGGATCTGATAGGATAGCCGATTGTGTAGCCGCAAACAATAATTATGATAAAGATAAATTTAAAATTGTTGTTGATTTTGGAACTGCAACAGTTTTTGAAGTAATTTCAAATAACAGTGAATTTTTAGGTGGATCTATATTCCCTGGACTTGAAGTTGCCTCAAAAGCACTAGCTTCAAGAGCGTCATTGTTAAATGAGATAAATTTTGATAATTGGTCTAATGATCAGAAAGTTATAGGAAATACAACTGAAGAAGCTCTCAAATCTTCCATATATTGGGGTTATATTTCATTAACTGAAGGAATAATTAGAAGAATAGCTAAAGAATTAAAATTAAATAAAAATGAGTATATTATTATTGGAACTGGAGGGTTTGCTGAAATAATAAATAATCAAATTCCAATTTTTGATAAAATAGATCAAAATTTGACATTAGATGGAATGAGAATCATATATAATTTAAATAAGAAATGATGGATGTATTTAAAAATAAAAAAATTGCTTTATGTGTATGTGGAAGCATATCAGCGTACAAATCAGTTGATTTAGCTAGTAAATGGGTGCAGCAAGGTGCAGATGTAAAGGTACTGATGACAAAGTCTGCTCAAAAATTTATAGGAAAAGCTACTTTTGAAGGTATTACCCATAATAAAGTAATTGATGATCTTTGGAATAATGAATCCGATTTGAATATTGATCACTTAGATATTGCAAAAAATTCAGATTTAATAATTGTTTCACCAATTACAGCGAACATGATTTCAAAATTAGCTCAGGGTATATCGGATGACATTATTTCAACAACCTTGTTAGCTACTGAAAAACCTTTGATTATTGCACCAGCAATGGATGGAAATATGTACGATCACTTTGGAGTGAAAAATAATATAGAAATTTTAAAAAAGAATGGTGTTATTATTCTTGAACCTGAATCAGGATACTTAGCGTCAGGTTTAATAGGCAAGGGGCGATTGAGAAACTTAGAAGAAATTAATAATGAAGTTAAAAGAGTTCTAACTTTAACTGATGACTTTAAAGGTAAAAATATTTTGATTTCTGCTGGCGGGACAAGGGAACCTATTGACGCAGTTAGATTTATCGGTAATAGGTCTTCAGGGAAAATGGGGCATTCATTAGCTGAAATATGTTTACAAAGAGGTGCAAACGTTACCTTAGTAACGACATCAGACTTATCAGTACCAATGGGTATAAAAAAAATATCAGTTTCTACTGCAGAAGAAATGAAAAGTGAAATTATTAGAAGAATTGATTCTGTAGATTGCATCATTATGGCTGCGGCTGT